>NZ_JAUOES010000030.1:0-59519 GCF_031932065.1 Shewanella scandinavica | reverse complement strand
TTGGGAGCACTCAAACCCATGCAGCAGTAAGGCTACAGGCGAGTCGTTGCATCAACCCTAGAGGAGGATGCAACGGCTCGCTTTTGTTGCTTTTGTGTTAACACCTGAAGGGCGTAAAGGGTAGGGCAAAATGTGAGGTTTTTGGCAGTTCTGGGTGAATTGATGGCGCCTAAATGGATCCTTCTATTCCGCTCACTGTTTCGGTAGCGGCCTCATCCTGCGAAGGCGTTATCCGCTCCCCGTTTTTAGTCATCGAAAGCAGGCGAACTGGGATGATCTGCACACTGTTTCTGGGTGATTGAACGCGTTTTTAGGCTCATGCTGCCTTAATCTGAATTGTTATTGATATGTTTCTATTCAATGGGTGTTGTTCCGTGTGTTGCACCAATATGGTTCAACCGTTTTTCGATGCGGCCTAGATAATCCCTAGATAGCCTCAAAAAGTTGGGAGCACTCTAGCCCATGCAGCAGTAAGGCTACAGACGAGTCATTGCATCAACCCTAGTGGAGGATGCAATAGTGTGCATTTGTTGCTTTGGTGTTAAATATTGGCAATAGGGTTAAGAGGGTAAAAGCCAAGGTTTTAAACGGTTTTAGACGGTTTTAGGTGAATTGCTTCTGTCTAGGACTAGGCTCATTTTAACCGAGTGTCACTTTACCTATATTAGTCATCATGCATGGATAGAAAGGGAGCGATGATCATGTGCAATTATGATGAATTTAGATTTTCAGATGGGCGGATTTTGTGTCTCGCCGATACTCACGGTTTGATTGAAGGCGAACGCGACACCTTATGGTGATGAGAATCACTCTCAACTCGATGTAGATGCGAACCATTATCATCACGGGTCCTTCTGGCGCGGTTGATTGCGGGGGCGGCGACACGCAGTGCTTCACTACATATGAGGATTTTAGAGGGGTTGGTTGTTGTTTTATTAGCGGGCTTTTAGAGGGCGTTCATAATTTTGAACGCTATATATGTTTTTGATTATAAATAATTATTTTCCTTACTTTCTCAGAGGGGCAAAAATTAGGTGTGCTCGGATATACCAACTTTAACAAATCGATTTTGTGATCCTTTGATCTTTGTTGAATGGGCCGATATTTTGCCTCTATTGGTAAGTGAGTTGCTATATAAAGTGGAGAACAGTGAGGGGAGAAACCTACTTTTAGTCTGAATACATCAGAGCGTCGCCGCCTAGGCATATCGTTTCGTTCTAGCTTTATTGCAAAATCACTTAACTGATAACTAAATCATTCAAAATTTGCTAACCGGGAAGTACTGCATGCAATGACGGTGATTTTACGCAGTACTCGATATGATTATGCATTATCTTCTTTTTATTCCTGCCTCTAAGTATGCAAGGAATAGTGGTTTTGAAAGTCTCGCAGCAGAATACCAGCAGTTGAGCTTAAGTCTTGATGAGCTACTTGTGCAGCATCCTAGCTCCACGTATGTGGAGATTACCGAGGGGGATTTGATGCTGGGTGAGGGGATTTATGATGGTGATTTGCTGATTGTAGATCGGCATATTACTGCACAGCATGGAGCTGACTTTATTTTGTTAATTGTGAACAGCCGCCTGTTGATTTGAAAATTCTCAATTAAAAGTGCCCAGTTTGGATTGACCAGTACATAATCAGTCAAATGATTGATGTGCATACTAAAGTAAAAGCAGCTAGGCTTTACATCGTGGCTTCATTAGCCAACTGCGTACTTAGGTGTAAAGCTTTAGTTCATACACAGCGCCTAGGTGTGTCCTTAAGGAAGATACTATATTGAAGGGATCTATATGCAATCGTTTAACTATCCATTATCTCTAGTTACGTTATTTGCGCTGTCCTATGCCGCCCAAGGATTTGCAAATACTCAAGTCGATAAGGACGCTTACCTTATTATTGGTGGTGGCACCATCATCAGTATGCAAGCGGGCATGAAAGGAGCTAAAAAACCTGATAAATACATTTATAACGAGGACTATTCTTTGCTGGTTAAAGGCAATGTCATTGAGTCTATCGCAAAAAATGCTGATATTAAGGCCATGGTGCCAAAAGGCAAAAAAGTCGATTATTTAAATCTGAAAGGGCAAACCTTGTTACCTGGTTTTATTGAGCCCCACGCCCATTTGCAGCTCACGGTAGCAGGGGCGAAATTTACCAATTTAATGCCGTGTTTACCGGATAAATATCAAAAAACGTATTATCAAGACTATCAGTGGCTCTACAACACCGGTAAGAAAGACAAGAAAGATAACTGCCTACTTTATATTGATAAGGCAATTAACACCCTAGCGAACAGTACTGCTATCGATGGCTGGCTCATAGGTAATGGTATGGATCCCTCTAGAATGTTGTTGACTGAAAAAGCCGCTGGCCTTAATGCCAATAAAGATTTTTTACATTATCCCGCCAGTTATTTCATTAAATATAATCCTGATGCATTTTCAGCATCACCGGCGTTTATTCTCGACCAATCCGGCCATTTAGGCTATGTCAATGAACAAGCTTTTATAGCATCAGGCATTTGTGGGAAAACCTTTGATATCAGCAAAAAAGCCTATATGGAAAAAACCGGGATCTCTACACTCAGTTCTGAGGATGACACGTTTTTTAACCAATATTTAGGGCATGAAATTGTGTGTCAAGGCAGCGCAAAAGAGATGGTGTTGTCACAAAAAATGGCTGCCTATCAGTTTGGCTTTCCTGATGGTGAGTGGGGCATAGTTGAGACTAAACCTGGCAGTGGCGAATGGGTCTTTTCAGGTTTATTAAAAGAAGAATCCTCATTCTATCCCTTACTTGGGCCACTGATTAACTGGTTTGCTAAAGCCCCAGTGGATACCAAAGCACGCTTTTCTGAGCAAATGGAGCAAGACATGCTCAAAGTGCTCAATATTGCCTCGCAACAAGGGGTAACGACATTTGCTGAAGGTGGTGGTTCAAGCCAGGCACTCATAGAGAGTTATCAGCGTATTGCTAGCCGTAGTGACATGCCAACACGCCTGCGTACCTTATACACTTGGGATGCTAAATGGGATGAAAAGTCTTTAGATAAAAATCAGTTACCACAGAAAGTCTCTTTTGATAGCGGCTTGTTTTCCGCTGAAGGGGTGAAGTTATGGGCAGATGGTTCAACCCAAGGTTGTAGCGCTTATCTTGGGCAAGATTACGACGAAAAGGGGTTGTGCAGTGACTATGACAGAGGTCATCAAAACTATGACAAGCAAGCCATGGAGGCGCGTTTAAAAAAATATGCTGAAAACAACTGGTATGTTCACATTCACGCTAATGGCAACAGCGCCATTAACAACGCCATTGATGCCTTAAATTCTCTTGGCAAGACATATCCTTCATTTAAAGCATTGCCCAGTGTGCTAATACATTCAACCGTAAATGGTGACAGCGAAGATCCCCTCACTATCCCCAAAAAAATTGCTGCGCTGAGAAATAAAGACGACTTGCCTAATTTATCCACTAGCCACCTTATTGGCCATGTGGCTTATTGGGGAGCATCTTTAGTTAACTCGCTCGGTGAAAAAAGGGCACAACACATAGATCCCACACAAACCGAGTGGCAAAAAGGCATACCTTTGTCACTACATAGTGACATGGCAGTAAGCCCCTTATACCCTTTATGGTTTGTTGAGCAAGCGGTGAGTCGCAATACTTGGGCTTATCCAAAGTTGTCTGGCGAGGGTAAACCTCTCATCAATATTGATGAAGCACTTACGCCATACCAAGCACTCTTGGCTGTGACGTTACACCCAGCGATGCAACACAATATAGGTGATAAACTGGGGTCATTAGAGAAAGGTAAGTTGGCCGATATGGTTGTACTTGCCAAAAATCCATTAACCTTAGCCAAGCCCACAGAAATTCATAATATTGCGGTCTCTTGTACTTTCCTAAATGGTAAGCAAGTCATTTGGAAGTACCCCGAGTCAAACGCTGTGCGCCCAACACCAAACTGTAACATTATAAAAGATCACAATATGGCGACCTGGTAGCCTTAAACCTTAAAAGCTGGAGGGGATAAGTGCTCCTTCTTTTATCAATTATGGTCAACTGAATTTGGCCACGACCTTAGAGATTAAAATTCATAATATTGTATATGCTAGCTTATGAACCAGACTTGCCTAGTCTGATTCATGCGCAACACGCTGGCATTTTGCGTGAGCTTCGTGCTCACGCGCTTTGGACCAAACTCGTGTCAGGCCGATCAGTTCTGGCACGTTTATGCCCCATTCCAATTCAGCGATGCTTTCCCTAACATTTTTCAGTATCCTCATTGCCTAAACTATTATAATGCGATAAACCATAAAATATTCCTCAAATTTAGTATGAGTGAGCATGTAATGCGAGTAAAAATAGAACATCATGAAGATGGTGAGCGCTATCAAAAATAGGTAATACGAAATGT
Organism: Shewanella scandinavica; assembly: GCF_031932065.1. Lineage (NCBI taxonomy): Bacteria > Pseudomonadati > Pseudomonadota > Gammaproteobacteria > Alteromonadales > Shewanellaceae > Shewanella > Shewanella scandinavica. The sequence goes on along the minus strand of NZ_JAUOES010000030.1, from coordinate 55,099 downwards.
TAGTTTTTAACTGCACCAAAGCCGCTGTAGAGTTTTTTGTGGTTACGCGTCAAGGCCAAAAGGTTTCAGATCTAGAGCCTGCGCCACATAAAACCATCGCAGAGTCGATTGAAACGCCTGCTTTTCCAAACGGTGTTGATACCGACAAAAATGGTGAATTTCAATGGCAGTGGGTACTACATTGTGTATCCATCAAACGCAAAAAATACTTAATGGCGATGGATTATCAAAGTCGTTTTTGTATAACAGTAGTAGCAGGAAAGAAAGGTGATATTTATCAATTTCTCAACACTTTTGAGCCAATGCTAAAGGCGTGTTTTCTCAGTCTAGCCAATGAAAGTGGTGTTGATACGGTCGAGATAGAAAACTGTGTTGACCATTATGACAGAGAGGTTAATGACTGTGCCTTCCACCCTCGAAGTGACCGTAGCGTGCAAGCTCACCTAAATGACGTTCATTGGCATCTTGAACGTCACTGCTATGAAGATGGAATGTTACTTGAAGATGTTGACCTACTTGGCTTTAACTTATTTTCAGGTCAGTTTCCCCGTAATAGTAAGCACAAAAAGGAGCATTTTTTCCCTAATGAAGAATTTGTTAACCAGTGGCAACAGTGGACATCAAAGCCTCAACCAGTGGATATGAGTAATGTCATCGTGTTAAGCCATCACAGACAATAAATTTAGTGGGGTCAGGGTAAATTTTATAAAAAGTAAATTGAAAAATTGACTTACTGAAACGTTTATGCCCCAAAACGTGTTTCAAGTTATCGCAAAAGACCTAATTATTTCTAATTATAGACACTGTGTTATCGCTGTTCTTAACAAAACCAGATCAAAGAATTGCTCTCACTTACAGAGCCTTCAAAGTTAAAAATGACTAATTGACAATGTTTGGTCTGACGCTAGAATCGATTCAAGTGCTCAATTGCAAAGTATCATCGAGAAGTCATGGAAGAAATCACAGTACAGCAAGATAGTTGTTACCTATCTACATCAGAACATATGCGAAGTTTTATAGGCCGATGGCTCTATATATACACCGATAAGGGGTCTCTAAAGCTTACGTCTAAGTCTGTAACATTCATAAGCAAAAAAGACTTATGTGAGATCCCCCTGAATTCCATAACGGATATTAGCTCTGGGTATTACCCACGAACAGCGAAACCTTTACCTTTAAAATATGTTGAAGTCACATATATTCGAGAAGGGAAAAAGAAAGCAATTATATTTACTCCCTGTAATTCATGGGTATCCTCAGTCTGGAAGAACAACAAATTGGTAGAAAACTGGATATTGTTGTTGAATAGAACCGTACCAAAAAGGTGTCTGTCGCTTTAGCTCTAATGATTCCACCAACGCATATAACTAATGATATCCATAAAGTCATTTTAACCAGATAAAGTAGGATTGCTTTATATGGCTAAAAGCGAGTTGGCATTGCGTACTGGCTCGTTTGTGCCCCAAAATCGTTTAGAGCAAACACTCAGTCCGATTTATTGGTCGTGCGTTTTCCCTACTAAAATTTATCCAAATTCAGTAAAATTTAAAGCTATGCCAAACAGCGAAATCTGACCTATTGACTTCCTCACTAACTTATTGATTTTCATTTTGAAGTATCAAAAGAAAGACCGTATCATATATCCATAAAGTGGGGCTTTGCGCCGTATAAAAAGCATTAAGCCCTAAACGATATTCGAAAATAGGTTGGATTTGAATGAGTTTGATATTTGCCAAAAAAGATATGTCTGAAAATATCTGCCTTGTTAGCGATACTAGGCTTAATCACGAACCAAGTCGTAAGCTACCAGCTTATTCTGACTATCAGAAGAATGGTGGTTTGAAATTATTCCTAGTTAATAATAAAAAAGTTGCTATCGCTTTTGCAGGTTGTAGTGTGGAAGCGCAGGATGCATTCGATCAAATCAAAGTTAGTTCCTTTTCAATTAGTCAAATATTGGATGTTTTATCAACAAGTAGCTCCGCTAAAAATACAGATTATTTAGTTTGCGATGCCATTGAAAATATAATTTATAAAATATCAGAAGCACAAGTGTCGCCGCAAAATTTTGCTTATATTGGAGACTTTGGCGGGTATCAACTCTTAACGAGGAACATTAAACACTCTTCAGGTTTAGATGAGTTAGAATCAGCAATGAATATCGTCATTGCTGATTCTAAAGTAAAGTCTGTGGGTGGATATTGTATTTCATCAATCTCTAACAATGGTGAGTTTAGGTATACACAGAGGCACGTATTCTCACAATTTAAGGGGCGTATTGAAATATTTAACACTCCAACATTGCTACCTATAGTATCAAACTCAAAAAACGACACATACTCCTATGCATGGACTGGCGATGAAAACGGTTTTGGCTTCTATTTTTATGAAGCTAAACTTGGGCTAATATACTCGCAACTAAAAATCCAACCTGTGGAGGTATTAACTGGGCTTGAATTTCGTGAGTTTGATGATTGTTTAAGAAAATATAAATTGAAGTTGCCAGTTCAAATTGGTTCAATTAGTTCAGAAGAAGCAATAATAGACTTTTCATATGCCCTCTATCAGGCAGGTCAATATCAACGGTGTATCGAAAAAATCACCTCGCTGGGAAGTAAAATTAATGATCATCCGCAAGTCTATTTTCAAGCAAACTACCTATTAGGGTGTTGTTACAAAGACTTAGGGATAGCGGCTGAAAACCAAGGCTCTAAAGAGAGCTATAAGTTACTAGAAAAAGCTGTTGAACACTTTAGTTTGCTTATTAATGACTATAAGCCTGACTACAGTGTTCAAACTAACATGGCAATAGCGTATTGCTACCTTGGGCATGCGACTGAGGATTTGGTTGCCAAAAAAACTTGCTTTCATGGCGCAGTCAATTGTAATGGGAACGCTGTAAATATCGATAATAAACAAGTTCTTCCATACCATAATAGAGCGTCGGCAAACTACGAATTACTCCGGTTCTGTAGGAATAGCAGTGAACTAAATTGTGTAGTGCAAAATATTGTGTCGGATTGTGAACTTGCACTTAGTCTAGATCCAAAACATCAAGTCTCTGCCAGTTTAAAAATGCACGTGTTGACAATGCGGGCTTAACCAATTTTGAAGTTTCAAGATACTTTTTCTCATATTAAACGACTGAGCTAGGTATTATTCCCAACTCAGAAATGTCCAAAAATCAGTTAGTGAATCACTCTACACCAGACAGATTCACTAAAACAGTTTCGACGAGTGTGGACCTAATTATCAATGACAAGCGCCCTGTGTTGATTAATACAGAATCAGAGTGTACACTGTACACCTTTGAGGTAGCATAAGGATTTTGATTAGTGAGCCATGCTATTGAGTTTGTCGAAACCTCGATCTTTACAAGACAGATCAAGGAACTTGCAACAGATGACGAACTAAAGGATTTGCAAGCAGAGCTTATTGCTCAGCCAGATAAAGGCGATATTATCAAGGGTACAGGAGGTCTACGAAAAGTTAGAATGGCTGTAGGCAACAAAGGAAAGAGTGGCAGTATGCGAGTGCTATACGTCCTTGCTCTGGCCGACAAAATTTACCTAGTACTCGCTTATCCAAAATCAGTTAAAGATAGCCTAACTGCGGAAGAAAAGGCCAAGTTAAAACAAATAGTTCAATCATTAAAAGGAGAGGAAAAATGAATATATTTAACGAACTTCAAGCCTCCCTTGAAGAAGCGGTAGAAATTCATCATGGTCTCAAAAAGCCCGCCCGAGTAACTCGTTATGAGGTTGCCGACGTTAAGTCAATCCGTGAAGATTTACTTAAAGTTACTCAGGCCGAATTTGCTGCCACGATGGGGGTCAGTTTAGACACAATTAAAAGCTGGGAAGGTAAACGCCGCAACCCAGCAGGATTAGCAGCCAAAGTGCTTGCGACGATTCAAGAAGATCCTAAAATCTACGCAGCACTTGCCGCTCACTAATATTATTCAAAGGCCCTTCTTGGGCCTTTGAATTTCCCCCTATGTGAATCGCTCTAGGACAGTCTGATTCATGTTGGCCTTAAAACAGACCCATTTCGCCCTGTATCTTCCTTCCAACGGGGCTTTTTTGCCCTTGAGTGAATCAAATCTCTGGAGAACTGATTCACGCCTCCTTTAAAGGCGCTTTTCTGCTGTTGAATACAGAGCTAATCGTGCACGCTTGCCTACGGTCACTACAAACACGGTAATGCGTTCATCTTGTACGTGATATACAAGCAATAACCTGATGTGCGCAACTTGATTTTGAAACAGTCAGGGAGATCTCTAAGTTTGTTGGCTACGATAAGAGGATGTAGAAGGATCTCGGCCAGTTTCTTTTTTAACTGCTGCCTGATGGGACTTTGAGCTTCTTCCATTCCTTTAGTGCGCGGGGATCAAACTCTAACTTATAGATCATCGAGCGAAACCTCGATCCCCTTTCGAGAGCTCGCTAAACGTTCTTTAACCAAGGTGATCAAGACTTCATTCTCTGCTGTTAGCAGTACGGGCTTAAATGGCAAAGCGCCATTTGTGGCGACATATTCAAGCATTTGCCGCAATGCCTCAGAAGGACTTACGCCTAACTTTTCCAACGCTGAAAAAGCGCGCTCTTTAAGCTCGTCATCAATGCGAATATTAATAGTCCCCATACTCACCTTAATGTGTAATGACGTTTGTACGTACAATATAGTAAAGCGGTACACTAAAGAGTGCTTTGCAGATGTAGAGATCACCTACATTTCCATTTAAGGATAGTAAGAGTAAGGCATTTAACATAGGTGTGGCTTTATTGCAGCACTAAAGCCCTAGATAACTGATTCAAACCTTGCAAAGTGTCAGATTGTAACAGCTCGGCCGGACTAATGGTCGCTCAATACATATGCCTACTTTTTAGGGTGCAGCAAAATATGACCTTGTTTTACGTCAGCACTATACTGTTGTATTTCGGCTAGGAACAAGCCTGCGGCATTAATTAAATCAACGACACCTATCACCTTATCGGACTCTAAAAACAGTGATACTGGTGCGATCTGCTCACCCGCAAGGGTGAATCCGTTATCGATATGCTCTTGCAGCATGTAAATGGTGTTAGGTAACTTAATCCCATTATCAGCAACATTTAGAAATCGAGCGGGGAGGGCTAACTCTGTTTCAATGCACGTCAATAAGTCAAACAACTGTTTCGCTTTAGTCGCTTGCAAATCATAGCGCTGTGACAATTCATTAAGCTCAATAAGCTTTGACTCTAAGTCACATGACGCAACACGTCCTAGCGCTACCAAGCGCTTTATTTCCTTTTTTGCTTGCTGATAGCGCTTATCTTTTATCATTGGTTTTAGATAGCGAACCAAAATGTCATTACGCTTTGCTTTAGGAGTAAAGCGTTCTGTTTCAGCCACGCTCATATAGAGATGTAAGAGTGCGTTATCAAGAACGTCATTAAAAATATCGTAGGTATCCAAGTGCGTCTTAACGAAGTAGACAAAGAATAAGCTATTTTACTATTTTGAGCCTTTTATGGCTATTTTTAGCTGAACAACCAAAGTGGTGAAATTGACCAATTAAAAGCTGAGAAGGTAAACGCCGCAATTTAGCAGGATTAGCAGCCAAAGTGCTTGCGACGATTCAAGAAGCTCCTAAAATCTACGCAGCACTTGCCACTCAATGATATTATTAAAAAGCCCTTCTTGGGCCTTTGAATTTTCCCCTATGTTAATCACTCTAGGGCAGATTGATTCACGCTTGCCTACGGTCACTACAAACACGGTAATGCGTTCATCTTGTGCGTGGTATACCGGCGTTGTTGCCTAAACATATAATTACCCAAAAAACATGCCATAAACCACATAAACCACATAAACCACTAAGGGAATTGGATATTATCTGCAACCATTTGGCTCAAACTTGCATTCTCTCGTTAGGTTTTACAATGTTGATTTTATATTATGATTTTAGGCAACAACGCCTAATATACCAAGCGATAACCTGATGTGCGCAACTTGATTTTGTAACAGTCAGGGAGATCTCTAAGTTTGTTGGCTTCGATATGAGGATGTTGCAGGATCTCGGCCAGTTTCATTTTTAACGGCTGCCTGCCCTTGCCATTCGCTAGTAGTTAACGTTTAATAACAGCACGTTATTGAACGGTGCTCTCCTGCAGAGGACTTTCACCTCATTAGTTAATGCCCATGCTGGGCGTACACATGGCCTGGCACTGTGCGACGTATTTCCCGTTACGGCTTCGCCTTCACACAAATCCTCGCATGCTGGCGGAGTTATGTACTTCTAGGGAAAATTGAAAATATGAACTACTTTAAATCTCCTTTTTCAGGAGTTACCTTACTTGAACAAGTAACTAATCCAAACATTATTGTTGGTAAGCACAGCTATTATTCTGGTTATTATCATCGGCATAGCTTCGATGATTGCGTTCGGTACCTCAATCCTGACCGAGATGATGTAGACAAGTTGATTCTTGGAAGTTACTGCTCAATTGGCTCAGGGGCAATATTCATGATGGCAGGTAACCAAGGGCATCGACGCGATTGGGTCAGTACTTTTCCGTTTTTCTATCAGGACAATGAAAACTTTGTCGATGCTGAAGACGGCTTTCAGCGTGCAGGTGATACAGTCATAGGAAATGATGTTTGGATTGGCTCTGAGGCTATGATTATGTCTGGCGTAAAAGTAGGTCACGGTGCAATCATCGCAAGTCGTGCGGTAGTGACCAAAGATGTTGCGCCATACGAAGTCGTGGGGTCGAACCCTGCCAAGCATATTAAATTTCGCTTCACAGAGTCACAAATAGCGATGCTACTTGAAATGGAGTGGTGGGATTGGCCAGACTCAAAGCTTAAAGGCGGCATGAAACAACTTTGTTCATCTGATATTGAAGGCCTTTATGATTACTGGCAGTCGGAAGTACACACATCGCATAATAAGTAAATCAAGCGATACTGCTAACATTTGGCTAGGTTTCGATCACCTTTACATTTAATCAACCATTAATTGGCCCTTTATTTGTGCGTCAGTAGGCGTGTACTGTTTAGATTCTGGAGGAAGGAAATGAATCATAAGCGGAGAGATTTATTTTTATATCAGCTTATAAGGAGCATATCATCAGTAATTGCTGCGAGTGATATATATACTGTACACCATCAAAATAATGTCTCGGTCATTGCTCGTATGATTGGACAAGAAATGAGACTAAGTGCATTTGAAGTCGAAGGAATTCGCGTTGCTGGTTTGTTGCATGATATTGGTAAATCAGCCATACCTAATGAGCTGTTATCTAAGTATGGCCATCTCACTGCAGAAGAGTATGCTTTAATCAAAACCCATGCAGCAAGGGCCGATGGATTGTTATTTGGCATTGATTTTCCATGGCCAGTTCGTGAAATGATTTTGCAGCATCATGAAAGAATGGACGGAAGTGGTTACCCAAATGGGTTGATGGGCAATGAAATTTGCTTAGGTGCTAGAATTTTAGCTGTCTCAGACATAACCGATGCAATGATGAACGCTAGACCTTATAGAAGGGCGCTTGGAATAGAAAAAGTCATAAGTGAGTTAGCTGATAATTCACATCTTTATGATCCAGATGTTTGTAAGGCTTTTATGGCTATTGTTGCCGATGGTGGGGAGCGCCTAAAGAATGCGATACACATAATCTATTGATTCATTCTTAGGCTTACTGAAAGACTATCTGGTTGAACGCCGCACTAGCCCAAGAGACGAGCCATTTAACTCATGTGGGATCTACGGTTTTGAAGGTCCCGTAGTAGAATACTAACAGTTGAGCTTAAGTCTTGATGAGCAACTCGTGCTGCATCGAGTTGGTCAGTAAAGTCACCAGCATTTTATTGGGCTGATAGGACTGCAGTGGTTGTCGATTTTATTAATAGTTTTCTAATGTGAAAACATTAAGTGAGTTGTTCTGTGGGGAATTTGAAGGAGCCGACTTAACAGGTTTGCTCCCAAACTTTTGGCGAAACATGGGCTATATCGTAAGTGACATTAAACGAGGAAAAAGTTGGGCAAAAGCTGGGCAAAATTATGTCCTTTTGCATCCTAAATGGTCCCCCTGATAATTGTTAATTCGTTGCAATATCAGGTACATGACAGGGCACCATTACCACAGTTAAGGGTTCGACTCCCTCTCTCACCGCCAAATTAAAGCAAAGGGAATCAGTATCTTACTGGTTCCCTTTGTTGCTTTGGGACCTATTTGGGACCATTTCAGGGTGTTCTAGTCCGTTATTATCCTCACTAAAACCCATCATTTCAGAGATACGATTAGCCATTCTTAGTGAGTCCTTAGGTATCCATTTGCAATAATGTTTTTTAATCATTGTGATATCGCTATGGCCTAATGGTCTTGTAAGCCATCTAAGTGTTATCTAGTTTAAAGATACTACTGCTTTTAAATAGAGCAAGTGATTGATTTCTCTACTTAATCAAAGCTATTAAGGCTTTGCCGACTTCATGAGTTTTTGAAATGAGAGGCAGGCTAAATGATCAGACTGTGGGCAATTCGCGACATGGTTAAGACTATCTCGTATTGCTTTCAGTTGCTTAATTTTTACATCAATATCAGAGGCTTTTTGCGCCAGTAAAGTGCGGTCAATGGCCAATTCATCGGATTCATTAAACATCGTCGTTATTTCGTTTAATGATAAGCCTGCAATACGACCAAGTGTGATGATATTCAATTTATTAATGATCTTAGGGGCATATTGGCGTCTAAGTCCTTTTCTGCCAATGGATTGAATAAGTCCAATTTTTCATAATATCTCAGTGTTGAAGGAGCTAATCCCGATTCGTGTGAAACATCTGCAATATCCATAAAATGCACTCTTGACTTAAAGTCGACTTCAAGTTGTACCATGCCTGAACTATATCAATCTCAGGAACAAATACAAAGTGGAGTACTCAATGGCAATTTGGCTACAGGCGATGTTAGTGGGCACTGGTGCCACATTAGTGATGGATGTATGGTCATGGTGGCAAAGAAATGTACTTCGTATTCCAACGCTTGACTATGCATTTGTGGGACGTTGGTTTATGTTCATTTACAGAGGCCAGCTGGTTCATCGACCTATTATGGTGACTCCATCAGTGAGAGGAGAAGCTTTTATAGGTTGGTTGCTGCATTATTTGAGCGGTATTATTTTCGCTTTGGTTCATGTAATGATTTTCGGGGATATGTGGTTATCTGAGCCAACGTTAATTCCTGCGCTACTTACTGGTGTTGTGACCCTAGTGTTCCCTTTTTGTCTCATTCAACCTTGTCTTGGATTCGGGGTTGCTGCAAGTAAAACGCCTTCTCCATGGAAAGCACGTGGGTTAAGTTTGTTGACCCATAGCGTCTATGGTGTCGGCTTATTTACTACAGCCTTAAGCCTTAAATATTTACTCTAATTACTCAAGGTTGTGCAAAACGCCAATCCTTAAGCTTTATTACTTTGCCTGTGCCGATTGATTTCAGTGATCTTGTAGTGCTCAAAGCGGAGTGCATTGTAAGTTGAGTAAGTTTAATGCTGCTTGATACCACCATAATGCGTGTTAACAGAGTTATTGCATCAATGTGAGTGATAACTTTGGGGGCATCCTTATTTCCTTGGGGCAAATGCTCAATTGCAAACGGTTCAGTTTAATTTAATACGGATAGTTAACCATGTGCGTATTACTGGCCTATTAGCATAAATACGTTTGTGTACTCGTTAATGGTTTCAATCCGATGGAGAGTTTAACATTATGAAATTGATGGTTGTTGGAGCGGGTAGAGGTCTTGGCCGCGCTTTTATTGAGGGATTATGTACTGCGGGTGACACTGTTATTGGTGTTTCACGCAGCCAACCCAGCGATCTCAATTTACCCGCCTGCGTTGAGGTCGAATGGATTAATGTAGACATGAGTTCGCCATTAGAAGCCGTTCGATTGATTGAGCAGCAAACTCCGGCGCAACTGGACGTGCTCATTTATAATCTTGGAGTATGGGAACCTTCAGCCTTCACCGACGAGTACAGCTTCCTTGGCGATGAGGATCAAAGTATTGTCGATATGGTAAACATTAATATCACGGGCACAATTATTCTGCTTAAGCGCTTGATCCCTAAATTACTCAACTCTGCTAAACCTCAGTTAATCCTTACGGGCTCAACATCTGGACTACGCCAAAGCGGGCGTCCAGAAGTGACGTTTAGTGCGTCAAAATTTGCCCTTACCGGTATAAGTGATGCATTACGTGAGGGTTTTAGAGAAGAGGGTCTGGCTGTAACTTGCTTGCAGCTGGGTTATCTCAATACGGAGGATACGCTTGCCACATCGATTGACGAAGCAGCTCAGCGAGGCGATGGCACCCTTGTGCCAGTGCACGATGTTGTCAACCTTGTTCGAACTCTCCTGAGCTTGTCAGATGCATCTTATGTACGTGAACTGGTACTTCCGGCGATTCGTGATGAAAGATTTTAAGTCTTGATAAACAGTATTGAGCCAGCTGCGTTACATGCGCTGGCTCATGCAATATGCCCGCTTTACCAAGTAACCATACCTTAGTTTAGGTACAGCCTCTTCCTTTCTGCAAATCCAACAAATCTCCCGTTTCAAACTTGACAATAAGTCAATTGTAAACAATTTTTTAACTTAGCATGTTTTCAGAAGGTAACTTTTCTTCTACCAGAATAGAATTAGTTTCACTGCAATAATGCAGGAGTATCTTATCCTTCACGGAGCTAACAGGATTTCAATTAAGCATCTGGTTTTAATTGAATTATCTAGGCTCAAGGTATCGTGATAAAACGCTGTCATGAAAAGGATTTTCAATGAAAGACGTTCATCATTATCCATATCAGTCGCTTCAGATCTGTTCTTTAGATCAGCAGGGGCGCTCAAAAATAAACTTCAATCGCATTTTTATACCCATTTATCTGGACTTGGCAGAGGTTAAGTCCTGCACGCGATTTGTACTTTGAGATCTGCACTAGGTAGCAGAGATGCTGCAGAGTACTCATATTTTTCGTTATCAAAGTAAGGTTAAAGCAAGCTAAACCGCGATTTTTTTGTATCGAACGTGTTTTATGCATCGAACGAGTCCGAGATGAAGTCATAGCAATTTAATTATGCAAATAGCAGAGTTCGGCTGGCTTATGCACCTTAGGCAAACAACAGAGGATTAATCGTTTTTATAGCAGTAGTGATGGTGAGTGATAAGTTCCAACAACAAGGAGAGTTAATTTCATGTATATCAAATACTTTTGTTATAGTGCGTTGTTCTTGTGTATGAGTGCGACCGTGCAAGCGGAATCGCCAGCCGTTACCAAAGCCGCCGCAAGTTTACCAACCTTAAGCCCGGTTATACCATTGGAAATCGCTGCAAAACCGCCTTTCTCTCTTGAGAGTTTGCAACATGATTTTGATGATTTTTCTTGGCAATCCTTTATCGCACTGAATTGGCCTGCCAATGCCGATGGCACACCCAATACCATGTCCACCATTGGGCAAAAAACTAACCAGCCAGTAGTGTGGCTGCATTGGAAGGAAAGCCGGGAGATTTTTTTACCCTATGGCGTAAAACCACCTGGGTGGGATCAGTCCAATAATGTGCCGGATGTTTGCAAAAGTATTGATCCCAAGTCCATTCCTGAAGGGACTATTTATTTAACGCAAGTAGGGAAGACCCCGAATGTGTTGGATGAAAGTGGTGAGCCTTTTACAACGGGTCCATTGATTGATCAAAACGGGCTTTATACCCGTTATGAAATATTAACCAATGAAACCATGTTCAATTTTATTTTGGACAATAACCTCTACAGTAAAAAAGGCCAGAAACAGTTTAATGCCGATGTCGACTTTACCGCGAGCGACAGTAAAACTGGGCAGGTAGGTTCTATCATGCTTAAGGCCTCATGGATAAAAATGGGCGGCAAGTTTGATGCGACGAATTACTATACGACTTATGCGCTAGTTTATAATAATCCCCAAGAGCAACACGGGGTCAAGCCCGCGTGTGCGCTTGAACAAGTCGGTCTAGTGGGGTTTCATATTGCTCACAAAACCACGGGTGAACCACAATGGATTTGGTCTACCTTTGAGCATGTCGCTAACGCGCCAACCCAAGGTGAGTCAGCATCATTGTCGGCATATAATTTTTACGATGCTAAATGTACTGACTGCAAAGTCAATGAACCCCCAGCACGCCCGTGGGATCCGGCAAACCCGCACACTAAACCAACTCAAGTGGAACGCGTCATTCCTATTACTGCCGACGCTAAAGCCTTAAATGCCAGTTATCACGCGGCACTCGACGCTGTGGTGCCGGGATCGGTATGGATGAATTACGAATTGGTCAGTACGCAATGGCCTACCGATGCTAAAAATCCCACCGATCCAACGGGCGTGCCTGCTCCCTCATTTTTAGCGAACACCACGCTCGAAACTTATATACAGGGTTCGGTAAAGCAAACATCAAGCAGCTGTATGGCTTGTCACAATAATGCGGCAACCACTAACGGTAATTTTGCTGATTTCACTTACTTGCTGCAACGCGCGCAATAATTTATGAAAGGAACTCATCATGACTGATATTACAGGCGCGACTGCCGACACTATGAATAATTTTATTGGTTTGAGCGCGGTATTAACCGGCTTTGCAACCAGTATTATTGCCCCGACGTTGGATCCCGTGGATATTAAATCCGAATACTTACCTGTATTTACGCAAAGGATAACCGAAGAATCGAAGGACCCAACCTTAGTGACTACTATTCTGCAAAAATATGCGGCGTTAAAAGCGCAGCAATTATCAGATCAACAAATTGGCACGCAAATGCTGGCGCCAGACAACGGGACGAATTTTGTGTTGGCCTGTCGTAAATTGATTTTTATGTGGTACTCAGGTGCATGGCCAACCATTATTCCCGCGACGGATAAAGATCCGGAGACCACGGTTAGCGATATGATTTCGGCAAAAAGTTATACCACGGGCCTAGTCTGGCAAGTTATGCAGGCTCATCCTATGGGGGATTCAAATTATCGTTACGGCTATTGGGCAAAACCACCCGCAGCACTGTCGGCATATACGGGTCATCAAGGAGGTGCAGTATGAGCGCTCAAACCAATTACGATGTCATTATTGTGGGCTCTGGTATTGCGGGCTCTATCATGGCTTATCAACTGGGGATGGCGGGGAAAAAAGTATTAATCCTCGAAGCAGGGCAGGAAGTGCCTGTTGACCGCAGTGGTTACATGGAAACCTTTTTTAAAGCCAATGCCAAAACACCTGAATCACCTTATCCTCCTACTACGCAAAATCCAGCGGCATCGACGGCGGATAATCCACTCGGGCTGCCTGATCCTGCGAAGGAAAATGTGCCGCGTTATACCGTGTTGCAAATTGGCGCATGGCGCAATCCAAAGCAATGTTATTTCGACTACACACCGCAGCCTGAGCATTTGAAACCAGACAGCCCTGAAGCAAAGTTTGCTTTTGCCAGTTCTTATGAGCGCATTGGCGGCGGCACAACTTGGCATTGGCTAGGAACCAGTTTACATCTATTGCCCAATGATTTTGAATTGCAAACCCAGTATAAGCAGGGCGTGGATTGGCCCGGTGGAAAACAATTTTATCAGGCGCTGGTTCCTTACTATGAACAGGCGACCAATGAGATTGGCGTCGCCGGTGACAAAGAGGCGATGGATCAGCTTTATCGCGGATTTAATGTTTCACCGGATGGCGTTTATGGCGCGAATTACGATTATCCCATGCCCGGCATTGTTTCATCTTTAGTCGATCAACAATACGAACAAGCGGTGAGCGATATGGTGTACGACAAGATTAAATTGTCAGTTACGCCAACCCCTCAAGGGCGTAATTCATTACCGGGTGAACGCCGTCAATGTGCGGGTAACACAAATTGTATTCCTATTTGCCCAATCCAAGCCAAATACGATGCCAGTGTGACGCTCGGACGAGCATTGCAAACCGGCAATGTTGATGTATTTTATCGGCACGTCGCGACAAATGTTCAAGTGGATGAAAATACAAAGGATGTTGTTGGTATTGATTATGTGACCTATCAAACTCACGGAGGGGTAGCGACGGGCGGCGGTACTGTTACGGCTAAAAAATATGTGATTGCCGCTCACGCAATTGAGACGCCTAAATTATTGCTCATGTCTAAGCGTAATAAAGCCTGTCCGAACGGTGTCGCCAACCATAGCGATCAAGTTGGGCGTAATTTGATGGATCACATCATGTATTTGGCCTGGGGATTGGCGAAAGATCCTGTTTATGGTTTTCGAGGACCTCTATCTACTGCGGGCATTGAAAGTTTACGCGATGGCGCCTTTCGTAAAGACCGTGCCGCCTATCGTATTGAAATCGGCAATGAGGGTTGGCAGTGGGCTGCGAACGATCCATTCACTACCTTAGCCGACTTTATATTTGGTCAAAATAATTCGCAATTAAATGGGGATTCTGTCAATCAACAGGGTATTCCATTGCGCTTTGATCCTGCGATACCTGCAAATAGCAGCTTATTTGGCGCCTCGTTGGTGAATACCTTAAATGGTATTTACACTCGGCAAATTCGTATGGGCTATCTAATTGAGCAATTGCCTGATCCGGAAAACCGTGTCGAACTGTCTGAGACCTTGACTGATAATTTAGGTTTACCGCGCCCAAAATTAACCTACCGAGTCCGCGAAGATTATGTGCGCAACGCATTTGTCTCGGCTAAAGATATTTCGACCAAACTCTTTGATGCCCTTGGTGCGCGCGAATATACCAAGGCTCCGCCTGCGCCGGTTTTCTATGGTGATAAGCGTGAGGTGACGTCGAATAATTTTGAATATCAGGGCAACAATTTTACGTTTTACGGTGCTGGACATATTGTGGGGACGTATCGAATGGGGGACTGTAAAGATACGTCGGTGGTGAATCCTCGCCAGCAATCTTGGGATCATAGCAATCTGTTTTTAGTCGGTAGCGGCGTGTTTCCAACGGTTGCGACGGGAAATCCCACTCTCACTTTGGCAGCGTTGGCATTTCAGGCAGCAGATCATGTGTTAGCAGATCTCAAAGCAAGTTAATGCCATTTTATTTTTTAAAGCCTTTAACCGGCTTTTAATTTGCCTGTAAAGAACCGCGTGCTAAATCGGCGCGGTTTTTCAATATCACTCTGTTATCGGAGTATCACGATGAAACATAGTATTTTATTACTGCTGATATCCTGTTTTCTCAGCGCATGCAGTGCTCATTCAACAACACCTGACCCGCTCAGCTTGTACCGCGAGTTGACCCGCGATAAATCGCAATTAGATGTGCGTATTGGGGCGGCGAATCAATACAGCGCTTCCGAGAAAATCTGTTTAGATGCGCAATGCGATGCTGATGGCAATAACTGCAAGCCCATCACTGTGCCCGCACCCAGCCCGTTGATGACCAATAGCGATGACCAAAACTACTATCAGCTCACGCAGGATAGTGCTGGTTTTTCTCACTATGGAGCCCAATCCCAGTATGCCACTGATATTGAAACCTTGCGCAAACGGTTAGATGATCTGATGTGGTCCTTTAAAAAAAGCGGCTTAATCGATGCACTCAAACAGCAGAAAAAAACGCCAGCATTGATGTTTGATATTGATAATACACTGGAATTTAGCGCTGCAATTGATTCCGACCTAACGGGCAAGGGGCCAGCAATTCAGGGCGTGGTTGATTTTGCTAAACAATGGTGTTTTAAAGACGGTGTTGATTGTTATTTTGTCACGGCCCGTAATTGTGAAAACCAAAGTGCTAAACCCACTCAGTATTGGCTTGAAAATAACATGGGCCTTGATGCCAAGGTCGTAGATAGGTTCACCTATTTTTCACGCAACACCAAACAGCTGGTGTGCAGTAATTTACCCACACCAGCACCCAATGTTGCATATAAAGATATTGTGCGCGAGGCGCTGGAAACTGAGCGAAAGGTATTTTGGTTAATGAGTATCGGCGACCAACTAACCGACTCTTTGGGTGAACACAGTGGTTTAAAGGTGCGGGTTCCGAATCAGTTCTTCCATGCTGACATTAACCCCAATCAGTTTGCGAGTTATGGTATGGGACGTTGCGGCCCCTTAGAGACAATTGCGCCGCCATTGGAATGCAGTATTGCATTAAAATCACAGGCGCTCGCTGTAACCAACATCAACTACTGCCGTTCACAATAAGATGACTAACGCCGTCCTCGCAGCGCAGCTTAGACAGATTCCATAAGAGCGTTACTCGTTATGTTGGTGTCATAAGGCTGAATCTAGGTTGATTGTGTCGCGCTTGTTTCTGCGCCTTGTCGAGTCTGTCTACTTGCGAAGAATTTAGCTGAGATTTCAATTAATGCTATTACTTTCCTCATCTCATGCCGCATTAGGTATGTTATTCGTCGTGGTTCTTTTACGCGTTTGGACTAAGGTATAGCCACCACTTAATACTACGAGTAAGCTCCCTAGAATTGTCAGTAAATCTGGTGATTCGCCAAATATTAATATGCCTAATGCTAAGGCAAACAGTAAACGTGTATACCGAAAGGGACTGACGACGGAGACATCTCCAGCGCGCATAGCGATTGTCAGCGCATTGTAGGCCATGACACCAAAGACGATGGCTCCCAGAATTTGTGTTGCCGCAGTGGTACTAAACTGTAAGGGCTCATTTTGGTACATCATTATGGCTAAGCCTGTCGGAATTAACACAAAAAAGCCATACACCCCGAGTTGCATGTTAGATAACACGGGTGATGCGGCACGGGTTGCTAAATCGCGTCCTGCAAAACCTAAGGTAGCGATAACGGCAAATAAAGAGGTGGCTTCAAAGCCATCAAGCCCTGGGCGAATGATCATCAGCACACCCACAAAACCAACTAATACCGCAAGCCATCTTTTATGGCCTACTTGTTCACCGAATAACAAGGCGGCGCCAATCATGGCTATTAGAGGTGTGGCTTGCAAAATAGCGGATGCACTTGATAGTGGCGTTAAGGTGATAGCTAAAGCAAAACAGAATCGGCCGATAACTTCACACAGTGCGCGTAATAATATGGGTCTCGACAATGCCGCAGGGTGAAGCACAGTTTCGCCCTTACGCCAAGTTAACAGTATAAAAATCAACATCCCACCTAGGCCAAATAACGCTAGAATGAGGCCGATAGAGGTGGTTTCTGCTGCAGATTTGATGAGCATGTCTTCAATAGAAAATGCTGCCATCGCAGCCACCATAAACAGACTACCTTTTGTATTATTCAAAATATCTTCCCAACATGTGTAGACAGTGTCTGTGAAAAAGTATCGACTTAAGAGTGTTGGCTCGATGGAGCAGTCCGCTGAAGTCATGGTATAGCTTATTGTGACCCAAGTTAAACATCATGTGACTCGAGTTAAACATCCTGCGCTCTAAGTTAAACAGCATTTTATGCGCGCTACAGCAGGCTTTCTTTGCTCATCCTAATCGGATTAGCAACCTAAGTTCGCAGTGTTCTTGGGCTTGAAAAGAAAGGGGATAATAAGAGTAAGCAAGACACTATAATAGATACAGAAATGGTTTTTTCATCTATATCAGATGGTTAATTTAGCCTAACGCCGTTACGCGTATCTTGTATATCCAATATCTGCAAAGAGGATAGAGAACTAGCTGTTTGGCAGTGGCGTTAATCTGCCGAATATAAAATACTTTTCTTAAATAGGGCAATAAGATGCCCAGTTTTTATGGGATAGTTTGGCTAAAGCGCGGTAACTGTAATGGTGCAGTTCGGGTCTCGATGGCGTAACGTTGCGCGTTTTAAAATGTCAGTCAATCAGCGAGGAGTAGAGTGCGCTTACTAATGCAAACTGCTTTCACCTTGAGAAAATGTGCTTGATGCTCTCTGTTTGCGAGTCATCTACTCGCATTGCCCATAGTTAATGAGTGTGGTGCACGCGCGCGGCGTGCGCCATTATTGAGTTAATGCGATTCAAATGTTCCCCATTTCAGCGCGTTACCTTCATCAACGAGTAGTTGCCCTTTGCTCCATACTTTATCGATATTAAAATTGTCCGTTAATAACACAAAGTCGGCATCGTGTGTTTCGCTTATTCCGCCCTTGGTTTTTAGCTTGAGCACGCGAGCGGCATTTGAGGTCACTAAAGGAAGCACTTGTTCGAGGGTTAAACCACTGTTAATTAAAGCCACTAGTGCTTCAAATAGGCTGCTGACTTTACCCATTTCTATTCCAATACATTCCCCGTCAGAACTAAATATGGGCAGGCTAGCATTTCCGTCGGAACTTAAGCTGATTTGACTCAAGTTAACACCTTGCGAGATTGCAAAATGGACCGCATTAACGACCGCGACTTCACCCTCGTTTAGATACTGAGTATTGGTCGACGTCGTGAAATCGATAACCCCACCTTGTCGTGCAAATTCAATCCCTTGCTCTAATAGCTGCTGGGAGCGATTCATGTGAGTGGGATAGAACTGCGTTAAAGGGATATCTGATTGCTGCGCGATGAGATGCAATATTTGAATACCACTCGCACCATCGCCCACATGCACAAATACTATGCCGCCTTTACCGCTGAGCATGCCGCCGACGCGGCTTTGTGCTGCGACTCTGGCGAGTTCTGGCACTGTGAGTTGTGAGCCTCGATGATCTGCAATTGCAATTTCACCCACACCAATAACATTGTCGATTAACACCAGATCTTGGGTGACATCGCCAGTAAGGGTCTTTACAGGGTACTCGTAGGAGCCAGTGTAGCAAAAGACAGACAAGCCTTCGTATGTGAGCGCTTTAGCCTTGACGACAAGTTCGTTCAAACTGCGGCTAATGGCGTCTGTTCCCAATGCTGCGACGAGCGTAGTGACCCCTGCAAGGCTGGCATCTGTTAGTTGCATCTCTGGGGTACGCGTGTGGTAACCGCCTTCACCGCCACCGCCTGTGATATGCACTAAGGGGTCCACTAAACCTGGGATTAAAGGGCGGCCATTGGCTTCGATGATTGTGACTAAGTCTGCATGCTTAAGATCAATGACGGGGGCGATTTTAAGGACTTTCGCCTCGCAAAATAACACGTCGCGTAGCCCTAAAAACTGCGGCGCATAAACGGCGGCGTTACGGATTAAAGTTAACATCAGCTATATCCTGTAATAACGGCAAATAAAATGACGGCACTGGCCATCAAGGTCAGTAATAGTTGAAAGCGCCAAACAAGCGCAAGCCATTGAGCGTATGAAATTTTAGCCACACCTAAACAACCCATTAATGAGGCTGAAGTGGGGATCACTAAATTTGTCAGTCCATCACCAAACTGAAAACAAAGCACTGATACTTGGCGGGTGACGCCTGCAATATCGGAAAGCGGCGCCATGATAGGCATGGTCAGGGCGGCTTGACCGGAACCTGATGCGACAAAGAAATTCATAATAGATTGAAATATATACATAACAATGGCAGAGGTGACATCAGGTAACGTTGCCAAGGACTCGCCGGCATAATGTAAGGCAGTGTTAAGAATAGAGGGCTGTTGTGGGTCATCGCCGCCAAGCAATAACACCACACCTTTGGCGAATCCCACAATCATAGCGGCGGGTAACAATTCACTGGCGCCTTTTTGAAAGGCATTTGAGATTTGGTTCAAGCTACGTTTTCGCCAAATAACGGCAATCAGCCCAACAACCAAGGCCAGTGCAAAAAATTGACTTGCGATTTGCGGAATATAATAGCCATGGCTTATCACTCCCCAAATCACCCACATAATTACGCCGAGTAAACAAAGTAACACGAGAATGTCAAAGGAAGAACATTTATTATTCAATGGATTATCGTTAGTATGCACGAGTGTGGCATCCACTGCTGAGCGATGTTTTTTAGCGTAGCGCAGGGTAAAAACTAAGCCGACAACAGTGAACACAAACCAAGCTGCAATCCGTAAACCAGCGCCAGACATTAAAGGTACACCGGCTATCCCTTGCGCAATGGCCACGCTAAATGGATTCATCCATGAGGTAGCAAATCCAATTTGGGTGGATAAGTAGGTGACCATGACCACAGTTGCTGCTGAATAACCTAAAGCCTGAAAAAGCGGTAACAGTACAATGCAAAATGCAATGGCCTCTTCACTCATGCCGTATATCGCGCCGCTTAATGAAAATATTATAAACAGTAATGGGATCAGTAATACTTGGCTGCGCTGCAGTTTGGCGATCATCGCCATAATGCAATGAGTAATGGCGCCAGTGTCCATGACGACACCAAAGGCACCCCCCACGATAAGGATAAATGCCATGACGCCAACGGCCGAGCCCATGCGATCGCCTGATGTCATGCCGTCGAAGGCAAAATTGGTCAGCCCCGTTTTGTCGTTGGCTGAAAATAGACTGACATGATGCGTGTTATCGTATGTCATGAAAAACTGTTGTGGATCGATTCTTTGAGTGATGTTGCCAGTGCTATCAACGATATCGACCATAGCAAACCAACCCGCTGGAAACAGGTAACTGCTTATTGCGGCGGCTAAAACGATAAAAAATAAAATAACAAAAGCGTCGGGCATTGCCCTTGCAGTAGGTAATTTCATCCTATGTGCCTTTATAAAGGGTCAGAACAAGGCATTGGCCACAATTAAACGCTGCGGCCAATGCCTCAAGTCAGTACATTAAAACTTGAAGGTATAACGTACGTTCCAGCGACGGCCTAACCAATCATGGACTGAGCTTGCATAGCCATTGGTTGGAGAGGAGGCGTAGGGCGGTTCTTCATCTGTTAGGTTACGCACTGACACCAAAAAGCTATGGTGCTCATTTAACTCATAACCAAGGCTCGCACTGAAGGTGAGCCAACTGTCGACGGTTTCGTTATCAAATTTAAAGTCACCATCACCCAATGAACTGATGTAGTGACCCGATAAACTGGCACTCCAATCGTTGAGCTGCCAGTCGGTTCCTAGATCAAGCACGCTTTCAGGGCGAGCAATTTCTGAGGCGCCACTTAACCGCCCTAATAAATCTTCCACTGGGGTTGAAGGTGTGACTTGTCTTTCAAACGATAGGGTTTCAGTGCCCGCAACATAAAACTTAAATTCACCTGCGGTTTCAGTGTCTAAGCGATAATCTAGCTTGTAGTCGACGCCATCAGTATTTTGATTGCCGACGTTAAAATAGCCAGTGCGTAAGAAGCTGATATCCCCTTGGCCATCAACAACACAGCCGAATTCATCCCCCAGTTCTGCAACGCTAGTCACGATTTTTGTACTGTCTTTAATACAGGCGTCTAAGGTGGTGTTGGCATCAATATCAACAATATCATCGTGCTCATAGCGCCAGTAATCGACAGTCAATTGTAGTGCTTCGGTGAGGTTCCAAGAGACGCCAACGTTAATGGCGGCAGACTTTTCTGCGGATAAATCCTTATTGCCTATGGTTTCTTGGTCAAACTCGAGTTCGCCAAACTCGGCGCCAGCAGTACCGCATAAGGCATTGTAAGGTTCAGCTGAACCGCAATTGATATACTGGCTGCTGAGCGACGTCCCTGCGCCTAATTGGGATAAGGAAGGGGCTCTAAAACCTGTACTCCATGATGCCCTTAATACTAAATCCTCAAGAGGGCGATAACGCATTGATATTTTAGGGTTAACATCGCCACCAAAGTCACTATAGTGGTCGTAACGTAAAGCTGCGATCACATCTAAGGTGTCGGTAATGGGGAAATTAAACTCGCCATACACAGCATATTGCGTCCGGTCTGCTTCGGCATCGCTTGCGCCTAAGCCGATAATTTCGTTATTAACGGCGTTGATGGATGGCCTATCAAATATTTGCTCTTTTCGCAGCTCTCCACCAAAAACCGAGCTTACTGTACCTGCGGGCAATGCAAACAAATCGCCACTGATATTAAAATCCAGCGACAACACCTCTGATTCACCTTTACGCATGCCGGGATCGCGCAGGGCAGCAATTTGTGCCGCGCTACTATCACGGCCTAAATTGAACGGATTAAATTCATCCGCCGCGACGGCGGCATCCAGTTTAGTGGCATTCATATAGCCAGCAACATTGGTGATTTCGTTTGTAGATTTGCCATAACTCGCCGCGGTTTCCCAGCTCCAGTCGGCAAGTTCACCGCGCAGTCCAGCGAGGACTCGATAGCTCTGAGTGTCATATTCCTGTACTCGACGCTCAGGGAAACGAGTTCGAACAGTGATAACGTCGCTGACACTGCCATCTAGCATGTCAATGTCGTGAACATACTGGGGAATGTTGGCAGAATCACCAGCAACATCCACTGTATATCCCGCAGGCGCCTCATAGGCTGAACCGGTATTCTTTTGATACATGCCTTCAGCAAAAAACTCCAATCCATTATCTAGACGATAAATATGATTAAAGGTCGTGCCTATATTGTCAAAGTCAGGTTGGATAGCGCGTTGAATAACATAGTCATAATTGCAACGTGTACCACTTTTTTGAGTATCGTCGCCACACCAAGACTCAGCGTAATCCTCACCATCTATGGTCATACGAGTGCTGGATTCAAAGGTAACATTAACAGGTCTATCGCTATTAAAGATGGCGTTTCGCGTCGCATAATCGACTACAACTGTAGTATTGCTGTTTTCTGTGGCAAAGCCGCCAGCGTAGGTCAGATTCTTACGGCTGGCATCGTGAGCGGAAGTATCATCCCCATATTGGGCACTGAGCTCATGCCCGACAAAATCCTTACGGAGGATAAAGTTAATCACCCCGGCAATGGCATCCGAACCATAGATGGAAGATGCACCATCGGTTAACACATCGATGCGTTCAATGGCAGATAAAGGGATTGAATTGACGTTCACAAACGAGTCAGAACCATTAGAGAATGAATCAACGGCGACTCTTCGGCCATTGACTAGCACTAAGGTTGAGCTTGAACCTAATCCGCGCAAACTGACACCGGATGCGCCAGCTGGTGCACCATCGGCTCCACCGACACCTCCAGTTTCCGAGAAAGTCCCCGCACTTGAAGCTTGGGGGAGATCGCGTAGAAACTCACTCACACTCTCGTAACCGCGTTTATTGATGTCATCCTGGGTAAAACTTTGTAGTGGATTGGCGCCTTCCATATCCACCCCTTTTAGGCGTGAACCTGTTACTGCGACTCGCTCGACCGGTGCATCTGCGGCAGGTTGCTCAGTTGTTTTTTCTAGTTCATTGGCTACAGCTAAAGCAACGGGCGACAAGGCCAACCCAAAAACAGCGCACAAAAATACAGAACTTCTCATGATAAGCTCCCGATAAATCTCTTATTAGAATTTTTAGACGTGGCTAAGCTGCGCGTGAGTCAATACGCATGGCATTAGTTAATGTTTTGCAGAAAGCGCAACGTCAATCAAATGATTGAGAGGGGAGTAAGACGGCTAGACTAGACTCCACCAAACACAAGGTGTTTAGCGGTTATTCGTCCCACCATTCGGACAGATACCATGTGCGGTAGTGGTATCTTTGGAAAAGAGTTGTTTCTGTTTTCATGTAATAAACTGAAGTCTTTTGTTATTGACCTGTTAAAAGACTATCCGTAACATGAGCCTTGAGTCAATACATGGCGCACACTTTTTATTGAGTGCCACTATGAAAAATCGTTGCTTAAAAAACTTATCTTTTTTGCTCAATAGCTTAAGTATTTCTTACTTTACTCTTTTGCTATTTATCGTCCCAAGCGCGCAGTCAGCGCCAGTGAAATCACTGAGTTTATCGATACCCACTCATCAACCATTTGATCTTATGCTGGTGGGCGGAGGGATGAAAACCTGCAGCTCTCAAGCTCCCGCAAATTGCCAATCGGAAGTCAAATTCTCAGCCGATGCCAAACGCGAAACACGTTATGTGTTCAACGTTTCGTGGCTTGAACGTGCACTAAAACACCCAAGATTACAGTCGTTAAACGAGCAACAAAAAGCGAACTTGCGACAAGCGGCCAAAGCACTTCCTCCTGTCAGTAACAGTCTTAAAAATAGTGATGTTGAAATTGGCCGTTTACATAGTGACAGCTTAACCTTGGCAAGCCTTGAACAAGCCATTGTAAAGATAGATAAGCAATTTCTGGCGCATTTGAGCGACCAACAATATTACACACTGCTGGATTTACTTGAAGAAAAGCAAATGCTTGCTGACGGCACGCTGTTACAAGAACAAGTGTTACTTGATTCCACAACCAATTCTCATGCCGCGACGCTTTATCAATTATTTACGCAGCAAGCGTTAGCAAAGCGCCAGCAAAGTAACCCCAATGCCAAACGTCCACTGATCGCCGTTGTGACCGCCTCTGCGCGCGATCCCTTTGAAGCGGCCCATTACTATGTCAGCGTATTTGAGCAAATAGGGGCCGAGGTCATTTGGCTGCCTTTAGATGCTGCACTGCAAGCGGGTATCGCTACCCGTCAGTGTGACCAACTCGAAATGTTTAGACAGCAAATACAAGGTAATACGGATAGGGCGAGGCTTTATCCAAAGCAAGTTGAGCTACAAAAGGATTTTTGTGCCAGCCCCATTAAACTCTATCAATTGCTTAATCAAATAGACGGACTCTTTTTAAATGGCGGCGATCAGAGTCTGACATTAAAGGCGTGGACTACGTCGGATGAATCACCCAGCGAAGCATTAAGCATCATCAAGAAACGTCTTTCCAAACAAGAAATTGTTATCGGTGGCACCAGCGCTGGCACTGCTGTGATGGCTGATAAAAATATGATCACCGGTGGCACAAGTGACGGGGCATTGAGTTTTGGCGTTTTCGCGACCGAAGCGCCAAGTGAGCGTTGTGAAGTCGCTAATTGTGATACCTCAGTTCCTGCAACGGCGGTCACTTATCGCGAGCAAGGTGGGCTTGGATTTTTCCCCTTTGGTATACCCGACACACACTTTTCACAACGAGACCGTTATTTAAGACTCTTGCTCCTTAGCGCCAAGAGCGATAGCAAAATGGCATTTGGGGTCGATGAAAATACAGCATTATTGGTCGATTTATCACATCGTTCGCTCTCAGTGGTCGGTGAGCATGGAGTATGGGCATTAGCGCAAGTTGAGCGATTGAAACAAAGCCAAGCTAACTCTGAAATAAATGCGATTTCGCACTATCTCACTCCGGGTTCATATGCCGAAATTGACGTCACTGGTGAACATTTGACTCATATCCGCCTAGCTCAGACTGCCAAATTGACGCCAATAATGAGTAAGCAGAGTGACTTTTTTACTTGGGTCAGCAATGCGTGTCGGCAAGGTATATATTCAACATCTCTGAGTGATAAGTACGAATTAACTATTACTCCAATGGCGACATTAAGTTGCCAAGGCATTTTAAATCAAGAACGCGGATATCAGTCGATGGGTTTAACACTAAAAGCGTTAGAACAATGACAGTGAGTTGAATTAATTTTAGTGGTATGGCTATGATATCAATAGTATAGGCTAAATTGATTATGGTTGAGTGTATATTAGGTAGATTTTAAAACGTGAGAGGATAATTAATCTTCTGATTTTAAGTTAAGAAGCTATAATTTAAGATTTTTTACTTTAAGTAAGTTTTAAGTTAAGTGATTGAGGTTAAATTAGGTAAAGTAAATTTATATTAAGCAGTATTTATTAAGTATGATTTTTTGCGAACTAATTAATTTTCAAAACCGCTAAGAAAAATAATGAATCGCTCAGCTAAAACTGAGCGATTTATTATATCAAAAGAAAAGTCTTATCGTTTTAATGGTCAGCTTTGGATATTAATCGTCACTTTCTCGATAACTATGGGTTCGCGGGGCACGTCTTCGTGGCCGGCGACAGTGGTAGTTTTGACTTTTTCAATCTGTTGGATAATGTCCATTCCCGCTGTGACCTTACCAAATACCGCGTAACCCCAACCGTTATTGGTGGTGGCAGTGTGGTCTAAAAAGTCATTATTGGCTGTGTTAATGAAGAACTGCGCCGTGGCCGAATGAGGCGCATCGGTGCGAGCCATAGCGATAGTGCCTATGGTGTTACTTAGGCCTTTGTTGGCTTCGTTCACGATAGGCTCGTGGGTCGGCTTTTCTTTCATTTTTGCGGTAAACCCGCCGCCCTGAATCATAAAACCTTTGATAACACGGTGAAAAATCGTATGTTCAAAGAAGCCTTCTTCACAATAGCGGACAAAGTTTTTTGAACTGACAGGCGCATGTTCAAAGTCGAGTGCTATGGTGATGTCGCCTAAATTGGTGCTGAATGTAATCATGCTAATATCTTCTATCTTAATGAGTTTTTATTTCTAACAAGTCACTACTGGTACTAGATCATGACTTTTTACGGGATCGTGACTTTGTACGGGATCATGACTTTATATTAGGCCATCAGTTCGTTTTAGAACCGCTGTTCCACGGATTAAAGGGCGCACTGCGACCCGTAGTCTCGCTACTGTTATCAGTCTGCGCGGATTGTGGACGCGCTACAGCGGCTTTTGCCTCAGGCTTTGATTTAGCGCTGCGATGCTTTTTCGCATGGGCGGTTTCAAAGGAGCCTTCTTTCGCGGGGCGTGAGGTTCTAGCCTCAGGAGCGCGGGCTTTAAAGGTTTTTGGCGTGGTATTTTTCGGCACAAAATCGAGGATAGAAACTGGCACTTCTTTGTTCGGCACAAAGCCTTCAATTTCTTTACGCACTATGATGTGGCCTAGGCGGCGCTCGATAGCACACAGGTTTCTAAAATCATCTTTGGAAACAAAGGAGATGGCTTCGCCGCAGGCGCCAGCACGACCGGTTCGGCCAATACGGTGAATATAATCATCGGCTTCATCGGGCAGATCATAGTTGACCACGCGGGTAAGGGCGTCGATATCGATACCGCGAGAAGCCACGCCGGTCGCAACTAAAAAGCGCAGTATTCCGGACTTGAAATCGACTAATAATTGCTCGCGTACCGCTTGGCTGCGACCACTGTGAATGGCTTCGGCGGCAATACCGCGTTTTTCGAGTTGGCAGACCAGTTTGGCGGCGCCTTGTTTAGTCTGGATAAAGATCAGCGCCTGTTCCCACGTTTGCTCAGTGATGAGTTTGCTTAACAGGGCTGATTTTTTATCTTTATCGACAGTGATCAACCATTGGTCGATTTGCGGTGCGTTCGCACTGTCGCGGGCAATTTCAATCTCAACAGGGTTTTCAACCGCTGTTTTCGCTAAAAAGCGCACTTGCTTAGATAAGGTTGCCGAAAACAACAGATTTTGGCGTTCTGTTGGCAGACGTTCGATGATCTTATTGATGTCTTCGATAAATCCCATATCGAGCATTCTATCGGCTTCGTCTAGGACTAATACCGAGATCTCATCGAAATGAATCGCTCTTTGGGTATACATATCGAGCAATCTGCCGGGTGTCGCTACCAGAATATCAACGCCTTCAATAAGACGTTGTTTCTGTGGTGCGGCATCGACGCCACCATACATGGCCATAGAGGTCAGCGGCAGGTATTTTGCGTATTTGGCAATATTGTCTTCTACTTGAACGGCCAATTCGCGGGTTGGGGTTAAGATCAAGGCGCGAACGCGTTTAGCCCGAATTTTCGGCATATCGGCAAACATTTGCAGTAGTGGCAACACAAAACTGGCGGTTTTACCTGTACCCGTTTGCGCGCCAGCCAGCAGGTTTTTACCTTTCAAGATCACCGGAATGGCTTTTTCTTGGATTGGAGTAGGTTGTGAATAGCCGAGCTCAGTGATGGCTCTTAAAATCGGATCGCTTAATCCAAGTTTGGAAAATGGCATTGAATGTCTCAGGTAAAGGGTCAGGTCAATAATGTATAAGCAAACTGTTACGCCAACGCGTTAACAGCGGAGCAGGGCGATATTATATACCCAAACAACCTGAAGATGCAGGATTCAGCGGTAATTTAACGCACTTTGGGCAAGGCGGTTATTTACAGACCTAGTGGGCTAAGTTAAAAATAACCAACGCGGCATAAAGTGCGTTAAAACCCGCCGGAACGGAGCGCCTAGGGCACTCCACTTCTATGTTGCATCAATTCAAAAGGTAGCCGACATTCTGTCATTGATGTGCCTTGAATTGGAGCCCCCTAGGCGCTCTGAAACTCGTATATTCAGGTAGCTTGGGTATATCAGGAGGTGAAACAGAATAGGCGATTATCATTATCTGAGTTCGTTTGGCAAAGTGGGAATTTTACCTCGAATCTGTGAATGATAAGCGGCATAAATATCGATAACTCACAATTTTGTAACCGTAGATGTATTCACGGCTAACACTGCTGCAATTATTGGGACAATATGATTAACTTAGGTAATTTTTTGCATGCCTGATAAATATCAACAAAGGACCCATAATAATGAAAAAATCCGCTATTTCCCTTGCGATAGTGTTATCGCTGGCCGGCCTTGCTGGTTGTCAATCCCATACCAGTCAAACTAAGCCTGTGGTTGCGGCTGAAGTTAAAGCCCAGTCATTTGAGCAATTTTCAGCCTCCTTTATTGATTCGCTGTGGGAGTTATCACCGACCTGGGCCTTATACAGTGGTAAGCATGTTAACGATGGCTATCTTGAAATCCCCGATGCGGCTGGTCGTGCGAAAACCTTAGCGTTTGTGAAGGCACAACAAGCCAAATTGACCCAGTTCGAGCAAAAGTCGCTGACGCCGAATGAACTGATTGATTACCATCTGATCGACAATTTACTCGGCAGCATGGCATGGGAAATTGACAGTTTTAAATCTTGGCAGTGGGATCCTTCAAGCTACAACGTATCGGGCAGTTTTGCCCAAATCATCAATGAAAACTTTGCCCCTTTAGATGACAGATTACGTTCGGTATTGGCGCGGTTAGAAAATGTTCCGGCTTATTATGCTGCCGCGCAGGCAAACATTAGTCAGCCAACATTGGAGCATACTGAATTAGCCGTGATGCAAAACCAAGGTGCATTTTCGGTGTTTTCCGAAGACTTATTAAAACAGGTCGCCGATTCTGGTTTGACGGCAACGGAAAAAGCATTATTTAACACACGGTTTGATGCTGCCACTGCCGCAATTAACGGCCATATCGCTTGGTTAGACAAATTAGTGGTTCAACTCAAGAAGGACGGTGCCCGTAGTTTTAGAATTGGCGAAGCGTTATATGAGCAAAAATTTGCCTTTGATATTCAAGCGGGCATGACGGCGAAACAGCTGTATCAAAAAGCCATAGCCGATAAAGACCGTGTTCAAGGGGAAATGGCAAAAATTACCGATAAGTTATGGCCTAAATATTTTACTACGCCAAAACCTGCGGACAGTAAGCTCGCTATTCGTCAATTAATCGATAAATTATCAACTAAACATGTTCAGCGCGATGAATTCGTGAATGAAGTGCGTAAGCAAATTCCTGAGTTAATTGAATTTGTGAATAAGAAAAACTTAGTGACATTAGATCCTAAAAAGCCACTTGTCGTCCGTGAAACACCCGAATATATGCGTGGTTATGCTGGTGCTTCTATTAGTGCACCAGGACCTTACGATAAATCTGGTAATACTTATTACAACGTGACGCCGCTCGATGGTATGAGTGATGCTTCAGCTGAGAGTTATTTACGTGAATATAATCACTGGATCCTGCAAATCCTCAATATTCATGAAGCTATCCCTGGGCACTACACTCAATTAGTTTACTCGAACCAATCACCGAGTTTAGTGAAAAGTTTATTCGGTAATGGCGCTATGGTCGAAGGCTGGGCGGTATATACCGAGCGCATGATGCTAGAAGAAGGCTATGGTAACTTTGAGCCTGAAATGTGGTTGATGTACTACAAGTGGAATTTGCGTGTTATCTGTAACACTATTTTGGATTACAGCATTCATGTGAAAGGCATGACTGAAGACCAAGCTATTGCCCTGATGATGAATGAAGCCTTCCAACAGCAAGCTGAAGCCGAAGGCAAGTGGCGCCGCGCGACGCTTAGCCAAGTTCAATTGACGAGCTACTATTCTGGTTATCGAGAAATTTATGATTTCCGCGAAGAATATAAGAAAGCGCAAGGCAATGATTTTGACCTTAAAACTTTCCATGAGAAGTTTTTAAGTTATGGTAGTGCGCCAGTGAAGTACATTCGTCAATTAATGCAAAACAAATAAGTTTATGCATAATATTAATTAGCAGAGCTCAGGCTCTGCTTTTTTATGTCGAATTGCGGCATAAACGAGAGTTGGATCTGAAGCTAAGTTGACACTGCTTATGAATAATATCATTAACGTTTTGCAAATAGTGAACCGCAAAATCTATTGCCATATAACTTAAAAACTATATATTTAGTTATATGGCATATGCAGTTTTAGCCAAATAATTTAGCGGCTTAATAATATAACCGGATAGCGTTATGTTTAATTTTTAGATTGAGATGCGGCCATTAGCGCTAGGACTTCATCGTAAGAAATGTTAAATTCTCTCGACAAGTTTATGATTTTTGTTTTGTAGGTTTGAATGTTTTCTTGCTGGGCTAATTGATGTTTCTTTTCTTCAACGAGCTCGTTAACGGTTTCTTGTAATATCAATAATCGACGTAAACTATAGTCGAGGGATTTAATATATTTACCCATTTGTTGCTTGTTACGTGCTTGCTCAAGATCCGTTGAGACTTTTTTATCATATCCATATTCATCTAGAGCCGCGATTGCGCTCTGTAAATCAAGATCAGTAGTCATTTGGTTTTCGCTTTATAACAAAGAGGTGTGAGAACAGATTGATGAAACTTTCTTATGAAACATTAAAGAGTGTCATAGGACGTTAACTATCGCAGATTATAGTGCCTATGCCAATATACACCAAGCCTTTGCTGGTTAAAATTAAATAAAAAATTCGCTGATTTTTGCTTTGACCTTGTCGGGGTCTACAATTATGGGTAGTCTAAAGTGATAGGCTATTATGGAGATTCAAATGCTTGATCTACTACCAGATTTATTTGACCACTATCCGTCTAAATTACAGTTACTTCCTCTCGAGTTTAAACCCTATGGCGGTAAGCGACTGTTTTGGGGCGAGATAGTCACAGTCAAGTGTTTTGAAGATAATTCTAAGGTAAAAGAAATACTTGCACAGGATGGGCAAGGAAAAGTTTTGGTTGTCGATGGGGGCGGCTCTCTGCGCCGCGCATTGTTAGGCGATCTCATTGCGCAAAGCGCACTAGATAATGGCTGGCAAGGGATAGTGATCAATGGTTGTGTTCGTGATGTAGCCCGATTAAATACTTTTAGTTTAGGTGTTTATGCCTTAGGTGCCATGCCGATAAAAACCGAGAAGTTAGGTCAAGGCCAAATTAATGTTGCTGTAGATATGGGCGGCGTGATGGTTACGCCCGGTATGATGCTGTATGCCGATGAAAATGGTATTGCAGTAAGTGATGAGATGTTGAACTTTGCATTTTTAAATTAACATTTTTAAATGAATTAGTCGCTTTAAATTCAAGTTGTTTTTGATAAGGATATTTATATGAAATTCATTAAGTGGCTCCTGGCCTTAGTGGTGACGCTCATTCTTTTAGTCACAGTGTATCTCACCGTGTTTTTCGACCCTAATGATTTTAAACCTGAAATAGTCGATGCCGTGAAAAAACAAACGGGTCGTGAATTAGTCATAACAGACGATTTATCTTGGACCTTTTTCCCTGTTATCGGCATTAATTTAGGTGGCGTGTCTTTATCTAATCCAGAGGGATTTACCCCTAAGGCTATGTTAGAAGTCAACAAAGCCATTGCCGAAGTGGCGTTGATGCCATTGTTTAGTCAGCAAATTGAAATTGCGGAACTGAGTCTAGATGGCGCAACCATTAATTTAGTGACTCGTAAGAATGGCACCAGCAGTTTTGATGGATTAAGTGGTGATAATAGTAAGAAAGCCGCAACTCCAGCGGCCGAAACTTCCTCAAATGCCAAACTGAACGATATTAATATTGGCGGTATTTCAATCACCAATACCCAAATTAATATGATTGACGAAGCGAAAAAGCAAACTCAAGTCTTTACCTTAAAAAGCTTCACCTTAGGTGAGTTCGCTTTAGATACATTTGCGCCCATCGCCTTTGAATTTAGTGCAACTATGCCGGACATGACGGTAAGCAGCGAAGGCAAAGGTGAGCTAAAACTAAGCCGAGACTTTACGCAACTCGTCGTCAATGGGCTCAAAATTGACACTGTGGTGGAAGGTGAAAGTATTCCCAATAAGAAACTCGAAACATCGATTAGCTTAGCGACGCAAATCGCGTTAGATAAACAGCAATTGTCCGTCGATATTGTGCAGCTTACCGCGGCGAGCATTACGGCTGCGGGTAAAGTTGGCCTGAATTACGCCACAAAAATTCCGCAAATCAATGCTGATTTTCAAGTCGGCGATATCGATTTAGATACGCTGTTACCTAAAACGGAGACCGCTGCCGCAACAGAACAAGCACCCGCTGACAGCACTCCGGCAGTTGAGCCTGATCTCTCTGCCCTTAAGCAGCTTGATGTAAAACTCAAGTTGACCGTTAAGTCTATTAAGGTTGCTAACCTGTCGACTCAAAATTGGTTGATGGATGTGGGGATTAAAAATGGCGTGTTAGATCTAACCAAATTGAATGCGGATTTATACCAAGGTAAGTTGCTGGTGAGCGCTCAGGTCGATGCACGTCAAGCGGTGGCAAGTTATCAATTCGATAAAAAAGTGACGGGTGTACAAATTCGTCCTTTGTTGAAAGATGCGGCGGATGTGGACTTGCTGGCGGGTACGGCCAACTTTGATGTGAAGGGTAAAGGTAAGAGTTTGATCCCTGAGCAGTTAAAGAAAAATCTATTAGCCAATGGCCATTTTGATATTAATGACGGGGCTTTGTACGGGGTTAACATTCCGCAGATGATCCGCAGTGCCCAAGCTAAGTTAAAGGGCGACTTATCGCCAGAAACCAAGGAAGAACGCAAAACCGACTTCTCGAGTCTGAGTGGCAGTTTCTCGCTGGATAATGGCGTTGCTACTAACCCAGATCTTGCTATGTCTTCACCTTTATTGCGTTTGGCGGGCAAAGGTACGGCGAATTTATTGACTGAAGCCTTAGACTACAGATTGACGACTAGCCTAGTGAATTCATTAAAAGGTCAGGGCGGTAGCGACAAAGATGCGCTGGCTGGAATTGACATTCCGTTGGCTATTACCGGGACTTTCCAAAAACCTGAATATGCCTTGGATACTAAAGCGTTACTGAATAATCAGTTAAAAGAAGAAACCGACAAAGCTAAGGAAAAATTAAAAGACTCCTTACTGAAAAAACTAGGAGGTTTCTAATGGTTGCTCCAATGCGCTACGCATTGCTTGTTTGCGCGAGTGCTTTTGTCGGCGGGCAACTTGTTGGGTGCTCGGCGCCTGAAGCTGCTGATACGAGTCAGTCTACCAAGGGCGAGACGACAACAGCCGCGGCGGTTCAGCCTGAGATCGTTCGCGCTGCCGATCTTGCGCTCGATGTTTCAGGTCTTAAAAGTACACCGACATTAAAGGTTGAAGCTATGACGACTGATGCTACGCCAGGACTGCTTCGCGGCGAGTTAGCCTTAGAGCCATTTGTGGATTTCAAGCAGCCAGTTAAGGCGACGTTGACTGTGACCAATACACAAATCTATGCCGTTGGCCTGCGTTACAACTCAGGAATGACGGCGGATTTGTGGCTGGTAACGCAAGAGGGCAAACGTCTGTGGGCATGGTCTGATGATATGATGTTTACCCAAGCGTTACGCGATAGCCAATTGGCAGCGGGGAAAGTGATCACCACTTCCTTTAGCATTCCGCCCAAAGCGTTTGCTGGAATACCCGCAGATGGCGCTTGTTTAGAAGCGCATTTTGCCGCTAAAGCATTAGAGTCTGATGCCGTTGTTATGGCGCCCGTTGTCTTATTACTGACAATGGAATAACGCCGGTTCTCATAATTGAAAAGGCCCTTAATAGAAAAAGGCAGCAATCCGATAGGGTTGCTGCCTTTTTGTTATCTGTGGCTCAAACTTGCTTAGGGACCATAATACTAATCATTCAGTACAAACGATGAACCTGTTTAGCCTTATGCGTTTAACTTACTTTCATCGACTACTAATTTAATCACTTGGCCTGGTTGCAAATATTGTGATTGCGCTAGGCTATTCCATTCTAATAGCTCGGCCACAGTCACGTTAAATTTGCTGGCGATACGGGCAAGTGAATCACCGGATTTGACTTTATAACTCACAGTGCGAATTTGCGCAGTTTGCTCAAGATTTTTCGGCGCTAAGATCACCAGTTTTTGACCATTTTGTAGCTTGTCACTCTTACCTAATTTGTTCCAAACACTAAGTTGTTTCACTGTCACTTTATGGGCTTGGGCGATTTCAGAAAGTGTGTCACCAGACTTAACCTGATAGGCAATTTTTGTCGATTCAGTCGCAGCGTGCGATTTCTTCGGCAATTGTTGCTGAGTCGACAGGGCATAGAGCTGTTTGTCTTGCGCATCGACAGGAATAATCAAATGCTTGCCCGCGACTATGGTATTGTTTTTCATGCCGTTGGCGGCGCGAATTGCATTAATCGTCGTGTGGTGCTGCTTCGCAATTTTGCCAATACTGTCACCTGATTTGATCGTGTAGCGTAGCCAACTGATCCTATCTTCGGTTTCTGTTTCGGCGAGTGCTTTCTTAAATTCTTCCGATTTATCAATCGGCAATACTAAGGTGTGCGGCCCCAGTGGCGAAGTGGCCCAGCGGTTATAACCAGGATTGAGCTTTTGCAGCTCAAGTGTGGTCATGTTTGCTAAACCTGCTGCCATGGCTAAATCAATTTGGCTATCAATATCAACTACTTCAATTGAAGGATTGTTGCTGATTGGCGCTAAAGTGATGCCATATTCATCGGCGTGTTTAATGACTTCGGCCAGCGCCAGCAGTTGCGGCACGTAGCGTTCGGTTTCACTGGGTAAATCCAATGACCAAAAGTCAGTTTTTAAGCCTTTCTTCTCGTTACGTTTAATCGCATTGAGCACCCGAGATTCACCCGAGTTATAGGCCGCAATAGCATAAAGCCAATTGTTATTGGTTTTATCGTAAAGATATTCCAACATGTCGAGCGCTGCAGTCGTTGAAGCGGGCACATCACGGCGACCGTCGTACCACCAGTTCATTTCTAAACCGAAATGGCTGGCCATAGGCGTGGTGAATTGCCACAAACCCGATGCCGCACTTGCTGAAGACGCCGATGGATCAAAGGCGCTTTCAATAATAGGTAATAAAGCTATCTCAATCGGAAGATGACGCTTTTCAAGCTCTTCTACGATCAGGTACATATAAGGTGCAGCACGCTCTGAGATGATCTCTAGATGCTGTGGATTTTTGATGTACCAATCGCGATATTGGTTCACCAATTTTTGATCGGGAACCGGTAACTGCATACCTTGACGAATTCGTTCCCACACATCGGTAATTTGCGCCGACGGAGCCTCAGTTGCGAGGTAATATTCTGGGACTGTATTTTCGGTTGTGACGGCTTCAACTTCTGTCTGATTAACGCCATGGTTGTCTAAAGTCTGACAACCTGTGAGTAGGGCAAATCCCCCTACAACAACATAAAGTGATACTCTCATTGAAAACGGTAGTCCTCTGTTAGTGCATAGCTTTTCTTTATAGTAACAGTATGTTTTATATGAAGATAAAGACGACGCAGCGCGCAAAGTTTTCACGCAAAACGAGCCATTCTATGGGATCTTTTCGATCTTGTCCCTTAATTATCGTACATAATGTAAGGCCATTTTTGATTTACATCATCAAAAATGGAAAAAACTGTTTAAATTTCAATCTATAATATTGCTTTTGTGATCAAAAATTATCTTTCCACTGTCTGAGCAGGGTAAAACCGCCAAGTTCGTCTAAATTGGCATGATTTAGATCGCTAAAATGCTGTTTTATACTGTCAACAATCTCAGTGTCGCTGGCACGTAGAAAGGGATTGATGGCGCGCTCTAAAGCGATGGTGGAGGGGATAGTCGCTTTGTCTTGGCGACGCAACGCTATGGCGCGTTCGTTATAGTCTTGCAGCGCGCGATTGTTGGGATTGACCGCGAGGGCAAATTTGAGGTTTGAAAGTGTGTACTCATGGGCACAATACACCCGAGTGTCGGCTGGAAGCTGGGCAAGTTGCTGCAATGAATCGAGCATTTGCGCTGGCGTCCCTTCAAATAAGCGTCCGCAGCCACCGCTAAAGAGGGTGTCACCACAAAATAAGGCATCTTCAATAACGTAGGCAATATGTCCTGCTGTGTGCCCCGGTACATCTAAGACTTGCAGCTCGCCACTCATATAGCCGAGTGTTAATCTGGGCTGCGCTGCTGCGTGCAGTGGATGGGTGATGCCTTTAATCTTCTCATTGTCTGGGCCAAAGACCGTGAGCCTGTCTTGACTGTAGGCTTGAAGTTCAGCGACGCCACCCGTATGGTCGTTGTGGTGGTGGGTCAGTAAAATCCCCGCTAGCGTGAGTTGATTGGCCTCTAGATAGTCAATAACTACATTCGCATCACCGGGATCGACAACATAAACCTGTGTTTGCGGCTGTTGTTGTAACACCCAGATATAATTGTCATTAAAGGCTTTAATCGCTGTTATAGTGAGCATAGAACTGCCTATGTCTGTATTTCAATTTGAAGATAAAGGTATTATCCATAAGTGAACAGCCTTTGGCGACCTTTGCCGCTTTTGCCCTATGGCAAAATGGCAGTAATTTTTGACCCAATTGGATACTTGTCTACCAAGCTAACGGAGGAACTCTGTGTCGCATTTTAGTACTGAGCTCAAACCCGAACAATGGAGCGACTTGCCCAATGGTGAAGCGCTGCAACAAGCCGTTGCTAAGCAGCTTGAAGATTGGTGGCCAAGAGTCTTTGGTTATCATTTGTTAAAGTTAGGGCCTTTGAGTGCCGAATTATCGAGTATGGCATCGCCAGTGGCCCATCATTTTTCACTCTCGTCATCTCAAGGCGCCTCAATT
This sequence comes from Shewanella scandinavica, assembly GCF_031932065.1. Classification (NCBI taxonomy): domain Bacteria; kingdom Pseudomonadati; phylum Pseudomonadota; class Gammaproteobacteria; order Alteromonadales; family Shewanellaceae; genus Shewanella; species Shewanella scandinavica. The sequence continues at coordinate 18,108 of NZ_JAUOES010000030.1, read as the reverse complement.
GAAGGTGATTTTTGCCATTTACCCCTGCAAAATGCGGCGATAGATGCGGTGGTGATGAGTCTATTACTCGAATTTGAATCCGATCCTTACCGTATTCTTCGCGAAACCGACAGGGTACTCATCGCCGGAGGTTATCTTTTTATCATCGGTTTTAATCCCTTGAGTCCGGTATTTTTGGGTAAGTTGTGGCCTAAGTATCAGGATTGTCTCCCATGGAATGGCCGCTTCTTTATGCCATCAAGGGTGCGAGATTGGTTAGGTTTATTGGGTTATCAAGTGGTGGGCGATGAACGTTTGGTCTATCACCCTTTAATGGGCGATTTCACCCAAGGCAAATTTTTTCAACAGAGTTTAGCGTCATGGCTGCCTAGCGCGGGCAGTTTGTATTTGATTGTGGCGCGTAAACTCGAGTCGCCACTCACGCCTATTCGCGATAAACGTAAGGTGCGGCAAACGAATTGGACCACGGCACCGACCGCGGGACGTTCAGGGCATTTATCAGAGCATTCGGAAAACTGATAAGCCATTTCTTTTTTAGTATAGGTTTTAATATGCGGATCACCTTAAGACAACTGGCGGTATTTGAGGCTGTGGCACGTAGCGGCCAAGTCGCAAAGGCAGCGGAGCAGGTTAATTTATCACCACCGGCCACTTCTATGGCTTTGGCTGAGTTAGAAAAACAGCTCAATGCCCGCCTATTCGAGCGCATTGGCAATCGATTACAGCTGAACTCGCAGGGCAATTTACTGTTGCCACTGGCGACGGATTTATTGCACCGTGTCGAGCAAATTGAGCAGGCATTTACCTACCATGGCGGCGATTTGGTTGGGCGGTTAAGTATCAGTGCCAGTTCAACCATAGGTAACTATTTGATGGCGAAAGCCGCAGTGGCATTTTGTCAGCAACATACTCAAACCCATGTGGATGTGGCGATTACTAATACTCAAGATGTGATCCAAGCGGTTGCGCAGTTCCGCTCAGAAATGGGTTTTATTGAAGGCCATTGCACTGACAATCGTTTGAGTGTCGAGGCATGGCATAAGGATAGATTACTGGTGTTTTGCCATCCGGCGCATCCTCTAGCAGGGAAAGTCGTTAAACCGGCGCAAGTGAGAGGCCAGTCTTGGGTGCTACGTGAAGAAGGCTCGGGCACTCGTGAGTATTTTGTCAATGCTGCCAATGAGTTGGATATGCAGCCAGAAGCTAAGTTCTGCTTTACTACGCCGGATGCGATTAAACTGGCGGTGAAACAAGGTGCTGGGCTTGGGGTGTTATCTGAGCTGGCGCTGGAGAAAGAAATCAGCCGCAAAGAGTTGGCGTTAGTCACGATTGAGGGATTAGTGCTGGAGCGGCAGTTTTATCGCATCACCCATAAGAGCCGTCAGGCGACATCCCTTGGCCAAGCTTTTGTGCAGTTCTGTGAGAATTTTTTCAATATCGCAGGCGTGGAACCAAATAAGCCGTTTGATAGCAATGGCCATATGCAGTGAGCTTAAGCGGTTAATTTGAACTGTGGGTTTACGGTGAGATAAATAGTGAAATAAATCATCACGCCTAAGTGTTTAGCTCAGGCGTGATGGCATCGAACTTACTTTTTCGAATTAGCTTGTATGAACTTTGGCTGTTCAAACTTAGCTAGTTTAAGTAAGGGCCACAGAGTTAAGGCTGGTAGCCTAAGTCGGGTTGGGTCGGTTTTGATTCTGCCGCGGTGCGAGCTAATACATCGCAACGTTCGTTTTCGGCGTGGCCCGCGTGGCCTTTAACCCATTGCCAGTCGATAGTGTGCATCTGTGAGGCTTTATCTAAACGTTTCCACAGGTCAACGTTTTTGACTGGGGTACGGTTTGATGTCATCCAACCTTTTTTCTTCCAGCCATGGATCCACGTCATTATGCCTTGGCGCATATATTGGCTGTCGCTGGTGAGCACGACTTGGCAAGGCTCTTTTAAGCTTTCTAACGCTATGATCGGGGCTAATAATTCCATGCGATTATTGGTCGTGAGCGCAAAACCGTCGGACATCTCCTTTGTATGGCCTTTATAATTCATTACAATGCCATAGCCGCCAGGACCGGGATTGCCTAAGCAAGAGCCGTCGGTGAAGATGTGGATCAGTTTTAGTTCAGTCATCAAATTGTTACCATAGCCGGGAATTTCGGCCGAGTATAACCAAAAATTGTCATAAGAAGCGCATAAAAAAATGAATATTATCTCTAACGCTAGCCGTCAGGTTATTTTGGATACCGAAACCACAGGTATGAACCAGGGCAGCGGCGCCATCTATTTAGGCCATAGGATCATCGAGATTGGTTGTGTGGAAGTGGTGAACCGCCGTTTGACGGGGCGTTATTACCACCAATATATCAATCCAGGTCAAGCAATCGATCCAGAAGCCATCGCCGTTCACGGTATTACCGATGAGCGCGTTTCCAAAGAGCCGCGTTTTCATCAAGTTGCTCAAGACTTTATCAACTTTATCGACGGCGCTGAAATCGTCGCCCATAACGCGAACTTCGACGTGAGCTTCATGGATCATGAGTTTTCACTGTTGCAGCCGCGTGGACCAAAAACCGCTGATATTTGTCAGATCCTCGATACCTTAGTCATCGCTAAGTTCCTGCATCCTGGTCAGAAAAACAACCTTGACGCCCTCTGTAAGCGTTATGGCGTGGATACGTCGCGCCGCGAATATCACGGTGCTTTGCTCGATGCCGAGATCCTCGCCGATGTTTATCTGATCATGACCGGCGGGCAGACAAAGTTTAATTTATCCAACGAGGAAGCGGGGCAGGAAGCGGGGGGGATTCAACGTTTTGATCCGCAATCACTTAACCTTAAAGTGATCGGTGCATCGGCCGATGAATTGACTATGCATGAACAACGCCTTGATTTAGTCGCAAAATCAGGTAAATGCCTCTGGAGAGGATAGAAAATCATTATGCCGATGTCGTGCCATAAACTTATTTTAGCGCTTTGCCTTGCTGTCACTACACTGCTTGTGAGTGTGACGTCTGTATTGGCCGCCGACCAAGAGCCCAACCAAAAAGTTGTTAAGTCGCCTAAGGCTGCCCCGATTGTAGGATTGGAGACGGCCTCAGAGCTTAAAAACCGTTTTCGTATCGACCATATGGTCGATAACATGACGCTGTTAGTTGAGCGTGAATACGGCTCTGCGCCAGTAGTGATAGTGTTGCCCGATGGCAGTAAATGGTATGCCAATCGCCATCCCGAAACCGTTAAGTGGGTCGATGGTATTACTGGCGACATTATTTACATTGAATCACCTATGCCTGGACCTTGGCAGTTGGTGGGCAAAGTCGTCCCTGGTTCGACCCTCAAAAAACTCTCTAAACTCGAAATCGAAGTGCAGCCTTTGCCGCAGCCGCTATTCCAAGGTGAGCAAGTTAAAATTGTCGCCCAGTTGATGGGGGATGCTCAGCGTGTGCGCATGCCGGGACTCGACTTTCTGGTGGAATGGACGGCTCATTTTGTGAGTAAGCACAGGGCCGGCGATGAGAACTTTGCCGCGGGTGACATTATTGTTGGTTCCTATAAAGACAATGGTGAAGATTATGATGAAAAACCCGATGATGGCGTATTTACCAGTAATCTCAATGTAAAGCAGCCTTGGGGTGATTATGAGTTTGTGGTGCAGGCACGCAACAACGTGTTTGAGCGGCAGATTTCATTTCCGTTTAGATTATCGCCGCGGCCAATTAATTTAGAAGTCATTACCCCAGACGATCCGTTAACAGGGCAATGGAAGATCATGTTGCACGTCGATAGTGCTGTGCTGCAACTGGCTGAAACGCATTTTTCCTTTGAGTTGGTGGGTCCTGCTGGCTTACAACTGCCTTTAACGGTGAATGGCCTTACTGAGCCGGACTCTGAATTAGATTTACCGACTGTGACTGAGTTTGGTAGTTATCGTATTAAAGGTTTCGTGGCGACGACAACGATTACTGGTCGAGAGATTGTGCTTGATTTACCTGAGCTATTTTTCAACTTAATTCAGCCACCAGAGCCACCACCGAGCGCCGAAGAGTTAGCTGCTGTTGCTGCACAAAAAGCGGCAGAGGAAGAAGAACTTGCAAAGAAAGATGCGATGTTTTGGATCATCACAATCAACACTATCTTATTAGTCTTGGGCGTGGTGGGATTAATTGTGTGGCGTAAACGCCAAAGTCTAGCGCAGGCCTTAGCTGCCGCTGAGTCACGTTTATTGGAGGAAGCATCAGCGAATTCAGCTGCAGCGCCTTCGTTAGATGAAATCGATCTCACTATGCCAGATGAAGCGGATAAAGACCGATAGTTCGCAGTCACTTGATGTGTTTGATTAATCACTTTGAACTGCGGCGTTTCAGCGATATTTGGGACATAAATCAAGCTCAAATATTGATTTGGTTTTTTTTTAATCAAATGAAAAATATAAGTAAAAAAACGGTTGACGCCCGCTGGGCTCGACCGTATTATTCTTCGCATCTTATGCAGAAGCCTTGATAAGTCAGTTAAATTATCGTTCTGTTTAAAGAATCTGAAGCGTGGTTTAATTTTATTAGACTATCGCTTTGACATCAGCGGCCTATCACGCTGGGGTTAGCGGGTTTTGAAACATCGTCAGATGTTGGATATGGAAGAATTTGGAGCGGTAGTTCAGTTGGTTAGAATACCGGCCTGTCACGCCGGGGGTCGCGGGTTCGAGTCCCGTCCGCTCCGCCAAATTAATAAAAAGGCCTTACAGCAATGTAAGGCCTTTTTATTTCTATCTTTTTCATCAAATAATTGCAGCATAAAATCGCTGCAGCTTGCAGTCCATCGCTGTTGCGCCTTGGTTTCACTTAGGTCATGCAGTCTTCGATAAACTTTATAGCGTTTATGCATTTGCTGCTATTGTTAAGCGAAATAGATAATTCCCGAGCCATTATCATGCTCATGTCATCTATTTCATTAAAGATAATGCGAGCTCATTGTTTTCCTCACCTAAAGGATTTTTTATGGTTGAACAAATCACGGGTATGTTAGCGCTGATTGGAGTGTTATCGCTTTTTTGTCAATGGCTTGGTTGGAAACTACGCTTACCGGCAATTTTGCCCTTACTGCTCTGTGGACTCACCCTCGGCCCCGGACTTGGTTTCCTCAATCCCGATGTGATTTTTGGCAATTTACTCTTTCCGATCATTTCTCTCGGGGTTGCCGTGATCTTGTTTGAGGGCGCTTTGACCCTCAACTTTAAAGAAATCAAAGATCATGGTCGTATGGTGACGCATCTTGTGACTATAGGGACAGTGATAACTTGGGCTTGTATCAGCACGGCCACCTTTTATTTACTCGATTTTAGTTGGGAAATAGCACTCCTCTTTGGCGCATTAGTGGTGGTGACGGGACCGACGGTTATCGTGCCTATGCTTAGAAGTGTGCGCCCTAAATCCCAACTTGCCAGTATTTTGCGCTGGGAAGGCATAGTTATCGACCCCATAGGCGCATTGCTGGCGGTATTAGTTTTTGAATACATAACTGTTTCAGGCGATCCCACGACACATGTGCTCTATGCATTAGGCTCTATGCTTTCGCTAGGATTAGGGCTCGGCGCTGCGGCAGGTTACCTCACAGGGCAAATATTAAGACGCAACCTGTTACCACATTATTTGCGCAATACCGCAGTCTTGACCTTAATGCTGGGTATCTTTGTCGGCTCTAACCTATTACAGGAAGAGTCGGGTTTACTGACTGTGACCGTTATGGGCATTTGGCTTGCCAATATGCGCGGTGTGGATATTGCTGAAATCCTCGAATTTAAAGAAACCTTAACCGTACTGTTGATTTCGGCACTGTTTATTTTATTGGCGGCGCGATTAGATTCTAATGCCATGCTCGACTTAGGTTGGGGTGGACTGGGCGTTTTAGCGGTCACTATGTTGCTAGCACGGCCACTGAGTATTTGGGTTTCTGGTATAGGCACCTCTTTATCGAGGGCTGATAAGTGGTTTTTATGCTGGATTGCACCGCGAGGCATTGTCGCTGCGGCGGTATCGTCATTGTTTGCGATTAAGTTAGAAGCCAACAATGTGCAGGGCGCTGATGCGATTGTGCCCTTAGTGTTTTTAATTATTATCGGCACGGTTGTTATCCAAAGTTTAACCGCGGGACGTTGGGCGCGATTCCTAGGTGTCAAAGCCGATTCTGCCCAAGGTCTATTGATTTTCGGTGCTTCTAAATTTTCCCGTGAGTTAGCTAAAATCTTAAAAGCCAAGGATATCAAAGTGCTATTGGCTGATAATAACTGGGATAACATACGCCTCGCACGTATGGATAATATCCCAGTGTATTTTGGTAATCCCGCATCGGAACATGCTGAAACCTATATGGATTTAACGGGGATTGGCCGCGTGTTGATCATTTCGCCTTATCGACAATTGAACCCTTTAGTGAGTTTCCATTTTCAAGATTTCTTTGGCACTAAGAAGGTCTTTGGCTTAAATAATACCGAGGTCGGCAGTGCGCGCCACCAGCTCTCAGAAAGTTATAAGCAGCGTTTATGTTTGTTTGGTGATGCCGTGTCCTATGCCAAGATAGCAAGCCTAATGGCGAGAGGCGCTCAGCTTAAAGTGACCAATTTAACTGAAAACTTCAGCTTTGAGCATTTCCGTAAGCGTTACGGTGAAACGGCTATGCCACTGGTTTATTTAACCAAGGAAGGTAAGGTCGTTGTAGTGTCTGGCAACGATACTGTGTTCCCGAATGGTATTGAGCTGATTAGCCTGTTGCCGATTGAAGCCTTAGAAGAAGCCAAAGTACAGCAAGCGATTGCAGAGCGAGAAGCACAGGAAGCCCAAGAGAAAGCCGCAGCAGAAGCCGCTTTAGCGAAGGTAAAAGCGGAAGAGGAGGCTGAGCAATTAAGGCTCGAGAAATCAGACGCTAACACTGTAATAAATGACGAAGCTGACAAGGGTGTGGTGGATAACATGATAAAGAGTTAACTTGAGCATGTCATAAGGTATTACTGCCATGTTTTATCTTGTTGATACGACAAACTCACTCTCATATTCGCAAGTTAAACTGGAGAATACCGATGTTGAAATGTTCCACACTCATGTGCTTGAGTCTTGCTTTTGGACAGGCGCACGCAGCTGAACAATGGCTACTGACAGCGGATCTCTGGGGTAATCCTGTGTATGGCACACTGACATTAACATCCAAGGGTGACAATCTCAGTGGCGATATAGACGGTGACAAGCTGAGCGGACATCGCCAAGGTACAAGTCTTACCTTTGAAAGCATAGATGCGAATGGCGCGCTCTATCACTATGAGGGCAAGATGCAGGATAATACCATTGAAGGTATTGCCGATTTTCCTGATACCAATCATCCAAAAGTTCGGGTGAAACATGCCTTTTCGGCAAGGAAAATAGCCACGCGTCCAGAAGGCCAACCGCGGCGTTATGAATTCATGCCGACAAACTATTCCAATCTATTTGATCCTCATCGCACACCCGTCCTCACGATTTGGCCTGGGGATACAGTACAAACAAAAACGATTGACTCGGGTGGGGTCGATGAGCACGGCGTCACTAAGGCTCTATTTGGAAATCCACAAACTGGCCCTTTCTTTATTGCCACCGCCGCGCCAGGGGATACGCTGGTCATACGGATAAATCGACTTAGATTGAATCGAGATTATGCTGATAGCTTGGATGCGATAGTAGGGCGAGCATTGGGGGCACGTTTTGCAACTCAAGCGGACGAACTTGGAAAGCCTGTGCGCTGGAAATTGGACAGAGAGCGTGGAATGGCGAGCTTGGAAACGCCAACTGAGCATTTAAAAGACTACACAATTAAAGTACGGCCTATGCTAGGTGGGCTGGCTGTTGCACCAGGTTTTGGTTCTGCGCCCGTATCTACGGGTGATACCGGACGCTTTGGAGGCAACATGGACTTTAACAAAGTAGTTGAAGGCAATATTGTTTATTTACCCGTGCAACAACCTGGTGCTTTACTCTATCTTGGCGACTCTCATGCGTTGCAAGGGGATGGGGAAACCTCGCAGTATGCTTTGGAAACCTCTATGGATGTTGAATTCACGGTTGATGTGATCAAGGCTAAATCGATAGCGATGCCGCGTGTTGAATCACCGGCTCAGATCATGGTCTTAGGTCAGGCGGGATCATTAGATGAGGCATTACGTTCGGCGACAACAGGGCTTATTCAGTGGTTACAACTAGATTATGGATTGACGCTGCCAGAATGTGCGATTCTCCTCGGCAGTGCTGCTCATTATTCTGTTCCTAATCTCGCTGGGCGCAGCGTGGGCGTTGCCTTGAAGCTTGATAAGTCACTTCTTACTATGCCTCGTTTGCAGTAAGTATTGATACACGACGCAGTGCATTTTAGCTTATATTAACGATGTATTCTTAGTTTTAAAGCACAACGCTTGGCACTGTATTCACGCCATTACATTGTTTTTTTTGTTCCGCGGGACTAGCTGTTATGCGACATCGTTTGCAGGATAAAGGATAAGCTATGTTAACGCTGAATAGCTTTCGTCATCTGGTTGTGAAGCTTTATGTGATTGAGCTTGTATCATATTGAGCGGTTGATTCGTGACGGAGGCAGATAGACTTATAAAAAAGGAGACTAATTAGCCTCCTTTTTGTGGGTTTAATCTTACTGAGTGGATTACGCTGCGCGTTCCTGTGAAGAGGTTGAAACCACTTCTGGACGCAGTTCAGCAGGGTCAAAGTCATCAACGTTGATTGACTTCATACGACCGATTTCCGCTCTTTCTAGCAAGTTAACTTCATCGTCGCTCAGCACGCCCAGTGCTTTACCTTCAGCGGCTACTTTATCTAACCACATGAAGGGTAGACGTTTACCGCTCGCCTTACAGACTTTGTCATGCAGAGGCTCAGATGCAATGATGTCCAGTAGCGTTTGTTCTTGGATACCCACAGCATTGTGCTCAGAGTTGGTCCAGAACTGGCCTTTACCTAGACGGTCACGGCTTTCACACGGTGTTTGCATGATCTTAGCGACTTTATGATCTAACACATCGCTTGGGCGTTTCAGTGGACGACCGAATGGGAACATCACCACGCGTAATGCGCCGCCAAGACCCATAGGGAAGTTATCCAATAAATCGTCTAACGAGGCTTGCAACTTGTACAGCGCATCTTCAACCGCCCACTGCACTAATGGTAAGTCGTCGGTTTGGCGGCCTTCATCTTCATAGCGTTTCAGCGTGGCTGATGCCAGATACAGTTGGCTCAGTAAGTCACCTAAACGGGCAGAGATACGCTCTTTACGTTTAAGGTTGCCGCCCAAGGTTGCCATGGCTAAGTCAGAGAGCAAGGCAAGGTTGGCACTGAAACGGTTCATCTGTTGATAATAACGTTTGGTTTTATCTGAATAAGGCGCGTTAGAGAAACGGCTTGATGTCAGACCTAGCCAGAAGCTACGGATGAAGTTACTGGTCGCAAAACCAATGTGACCAAAGATGGCTGCATCGAAGTTAGCTAAACCTTGACCCGATTCGGTATCAAATGCTGACTCCATTTCTGCCAGTACGTAAGGATGGCAACGAATTGCGCCTTGGCCGTAGATGATCATAGAACGGGTCAGGATGTTTGCGCCTTCAACGGTAATCGCGATAGGCGCAGCTTGGTAGCCACGACCTAAATAGTTGTTAGGGCCAAGACACACGCCTTTACCACCGTGAATATCCATGGCATCGATAACGCATTTCTGCATACGATCCGTCAGGTGATATTTCACAATTGCAGAGATAACCGATGGTTTTTCACCTAAGTCGATACCTGTGGTGGTCAACGTTGTCACTGCATCCATCAGATAGGCGTTACCGCCGATGCGTGCCATTGGCTCTTCGATACCTTCAAGCTTGCCGATAGGCAATTTGAATTGACGACGAATGCGAGCATAAGCACCCGTTGCCAGCGCTGCGGTTTTCACGCCGCCAGCTGAGTTTGATGGCAGTGTGATACCACGACCCACTGATAAACATTCCACCAGCATGCGCCAGCCTTGACCAGCCATTTTCGGGCCGCCAATGATGAAGCTTAATGGGACAAACACTTCGTTGCCGTGAGTTGGACCGTTTTGGAACATACAGTTGAGCGGGAAGTGACGACGACCAGTTTCAACTCCTTCCATATCGGTAGGGATCAAAGCACAAGTAATGCCGAGTTCTTCTTTATCGCCAAGTAGATGTTCTGGATCGCGCAGTTTAAAGGCTAAGCCTAATACTGTCGCGACAGGTGCTAAAGTGATGTAACGCTTGTTCCAGGTCAGTTTCATACCCAGAACTTCTTCACCTTCCCATTGGCCTTTACACACGATACCAAAGTCAGGAATAGAGCCTGCATCGCTACCAGCTTCTGGGCTGGTCAGTGCGAAGCAAGGTACTTCTAACCCTTTGGCTAAACGTGGCAAATAATGGTTTTGTTGCTCTGGCGTGCCGTAATGTTGCAGCAGCTCTCCAGGGCCTAAAGAGTTAGGCACACCAACAGTTGATGCCAACTCACTGCTCAAACCCGCAAGTTTCTGTAACACGCGCGATTGGGCATAAGCTGAATATTCTAAACCGCCGTATTTTTTCTTAATGATCATGGCGAAGAAGCCATTATCTTTCAGATATTGCCATACGTCGGCAGGCAGATCGGCAAGTTGATGTGACACTTGGTGTTGATTCACCATGCGGCACACTTCTTCAACAGGGCCATCGAGGAAGGCCTGTTCGTCTGCACTTAAACGCGCAACTGGGTAGTTATGTAGTTTTTTCCAGTTAGGGTTACCCGCAAACAGATCGGCTTCCCACCAAGTGGTGCCGGCTTCAATCGCTTCTTTCTCTGTTGAAGACATTTCCGGCATGATGCCGCGATATACCTTCATCAGTGGACGACTGATCACATTTTGTCTAAATGCACTGATATTTAACGGCAAGGCTACCACAAGGAAAATGATCCAAGAGATAGGGCCGACAACATCGAATGTCCATCCTGCTGTCATCACAACAGCGGCTGCAATAGTGGCAGTGAGCAAAGATACCCGAAGGTAAGCTAGGGCTCCTAGCACTAAGATCATGGCGATGATCCAAAGTAGGGTAGTCACTGTAATTCTCCTTAAATATGACCGAGTGCCAACCACAGGTCATAGAGTGTTTTGTTGATTGCGATCACAATTATAGTTTGTGGTCAGACCTGTGTCGCATAAAAGTTAAACCTAAGACAATTTTAATACAAGTATTTTTCAAACAATTGTTTAAATTATTTGTCAGCTTTGGTCATTCCACAAATGTCATCAACTAGTTACAATGCTAACAAGTGGATTTTTGATTGATGATGGGCGAGAAATATGTGCGAGTTACTGGCGATGAGCGCCAATGTGCCAACCGATATTGTGTTTAGTTTTACGGGATTAGCACAACGTGGAGGCGTAACAGGTCCCCACGTGGACGGCTGGGGTATTACGTTTTACGAGGGCAAAGGCAGCCGTACTTTTAAAGATGCTTGCCCGAGTAGCGAATCGCATATTGCAAAATTGATCAAATCCTACCCGATTAAAAGTGAAGTGGTGATAAGCCATATTCGCCAAGCGAATCGCGGCTGCGTATCTTTAGAGAACACCCATCCTTTTACCCGCGAATTATGGGGACGTTATTGGACCTATGCCCACAATGGCCAATTGACGGACTATCTGCCCAAGTTCAACGTTTCGCGCTATCAACCCGTTGGCGATACTGACAGCGAACTCGCTTTCTGCTGGATTTTGGAACAAGTTGCCCAGAAGTTTGGCGGCACTAAACCCGAGGATATGTTGGCTGTGTTCCATTATGTCGCGACGTTGGCCGAGCAAATCCGTGCCTTAGGTGTGTTCAACATGATATTGAGCGATGGCGAGCATTTGATGAGCTATTGCAGTAACAATTTATGTTACATCACTCGCCGCGCGCCTTTTGGCAAAGCGAAACTTATCGATACCGATGTGGTGATTGATTTTGATAAGGAAACCACGGCCCACGATGTCGTGACTGTGATTGCGACTCGTCCATTGACTGAGAACGAACAGTGGCATGTCATGCAGCCCGGTAACTGGAAGTTGTTTAGATTAGGCGAGCTGTTAATCGATCTTTGATGTTATCCAACAGTACTAACACCTGTGCTAAAAAAAGGGGGCGAGCAGATTTGCGGCTGATTTTGCTTTGTTCAGGTCACTTTTTAAAAAGATTGAGTCAGTATCCAACACATCTTCTAGCAATGAATGGTTAGTGATAGACCATTAGCAACGAACATGCGGTAATGAACTGTTCGCTATGAACTAGTAGCTATGAACTATTAGCTATGAGCATTAACCGAACATTAGAGGCTGGCCCTAGATTCCGTTAATATTAGTTCGGTTAAATATTAGCTCGGTTAGATATTCATTCGGTTCGGTATAACTTCGGTTTGGTTTTATCGGTGTGAGTTCAGCTAAGGCTTTGTATCATTGAGCTAAGTTGATTTCCTTAACTTAACTCAATGCTTTGCCAGTTAACCTTCTGTCGTACCTAGCAGTTTTGGTACTTGCGGTCGCTCAGCAATATCTGCCGGCTTGCTTTCTTGGCTCACAACTTCATCGAAGTGATATTTAAGTAACTTGATATCGAGCTGCTTACTGCCTTTTTCAAAATGTGTTAACCGCACGGGCAGGTAGGCTAAGTCTGGCGCCATCCAGAAGAAGGTTTGGCGCTTTTTATTGTCACGCACCACTTCAATTTTGACTGTGTCGTAACTGCCACTGTCGATGTTCATCCGTTCTCTGCCAATCACATGGAACTTGTATTCATCAAGTTCGTTGTCTTTGACCATCTTGTAGTCAAGCGCTTCTTTGCCCGCGGCCATATCGAGCCTGAATTGCAATTGCACCATTAGCGGATCGAAAATTTCGCCTTCATAGGGGAATTTGCCTTTCTCGTCTTTATAACGGGTATGAATAAAGCCCTGCGCTTTGGCGAACGCGGTTTGCTCTGTGTAATTCGGGCCGACACCTTGGCGCTGCTGTAAGTAACGCAAAGGGCTGAGTTGACTATTTTCTTGAGTAAATTCACTCAAAATGTGGCGCACATCGGTTAGCAATAACAGGCTAAGATCGCTGTCAAAACGATACTTATACACCCCATCTTCTGGATTGGGCAGCGTGTATTTAGCTTTACCGAGTTCGATATCCCCATAGTTGACTTGGTATTCGGCCGTCTGCGGCGTGAGCGGCGTCGGCGCGGCTATGGCAAACATACAGTGGGTGAGGGCAGTTAAGCTCACTAATAATGTGGGAATGGTACGCAAAGAATGCTCCTTGGGTCGCAGGTTTTCACCTTGTATCACTACAAAACGCTCAGTAGTGGTTGATAAAAAAGTGTCGAGTAGCATGCTTACTTACACAGTTCAGGGTAAATCAGTTCAGCGTAAATCAAAAATCGGAATCGACGGTTAGCAGGTTATAGCCGAGGCCGACACTTCTGTAAATAGCGATGTAAACAGTTTATGGATCAGTATATTAAACTAAAATGGCATTGCCATGACTAAAGTGACCAGATCGGGACGCCACTGGTACTCAGACAAACTAACTTTGCCGCAGTTCACTGTTATGCCTTCGATTCTTAATAATTCCATCTGTTCCTGAAAGGAGACTGAATTTTTCTCGAAGGAGATTTTACCCTGACTATTGAGTACTCTGTGCCAAGGCAGAGACAAATGCTCGGGTGCCGATTTGAGTGCCTTGGACACATAACGTGCTCGCCCCGGTAATCCCGCATAATCGGCAATTTTGCCATAACTGCTGATTTTTCCCTGCGGGATCATCGCAACGATATGCCAGATTTTCGCCATGGGAGACAAGTCCACCGCTTGGGGCTGGTGACTCGCTAAATCCTGTTCATCTTGTTTATCTTTTTCAAGATAGCGATACAGCGGCGATTTGTCTTTCTGAAACGATGCCATTGAATACTTGGCCCTCAGCTAAATGCGTGTTCATGCTTAGAAAATCAGGCTTAAAAGGTCACACAGTAAAAGTCGCCCGCGACGAGGTTGCGCTAGTGTAACGGCAAAGTCTGGTTTAGCGGAAGAAGTGAGGACATTAAGCGTTCAATGGATTATGCATTACTCGACATTTTTTATCGACTATCTCGATTGCTAACAAAATATTTAAACTGTTTTTAGCTTAAATATTGTGTAAATGGTCAAATAGTCCATAATAGCGCCAATTTTTTTGACTCGCTGAGAGAAGATAACTGGCATGGCTGTACTCGATATTCTAACAATTCCCGATGAGCGCCTTAAACGTAAAGCGCAACCTGTAAAAGATATTGAAGCTGTTCAGGGATTTATCGATGATTTAATCGAAACCATGTATCACACGGACGATGGTATCGGTTTAGCGGCAACGCAAGTCGGCAGTACGGATGCGATTATCGTGATCGATTTATCTGACGGTCGCGACCAACCTCAAGTGCTGATCAATCCTGAAATCGTCGAAAAGTCTGGCGAGTTTGTGGGTGAAGAAGGGTGTCTGTCGATCCCCGGTTATCGCGCTAAAGTGTCACGTTTTGAGAAGGTCAAAGTGACCGCATTAGACAGAACGGGCAAGGCTATCGAAATCGAAACCGATGAGTTTTTAGCCATAGTATTACAGCATGAAATCGACCATTTACATGGCAAAGTGTTTATTGAACATTTATCCATGTTAAAACAACAAATTGCGCTTAAAAAAGTGCGTAAATACGCTTAAGCCTATTGCATAAAAGCGTGCACAAAAAAGTGTATAAGCGTGTGTGACACTACCTGACTAGCCGCATTTTATGATGCGGCTTTTTTGTATCTAAAATTGGTATGTAAAACCTGAGTTTGAATGTCTTTGATTTGATATGTGAACATAACGACTTGTTTTAACTGTAATGAGTGGATAAGGTAGCCAGCAATATCCGCTAGCAATAAATTCAGTAGCATCATTAGCGGCAGTGTATGGATACGGTAGGGAAACAGATGAAACTTAAGATCATAACCAGCGGCATAATCTCACTCGCAATGCTTTCACTCAGTGGCTGCAGCGCGTTTTTTAACGGTAATACCACAGATAAAAAGGCGGTATCGAGTAGCTTAGTTGAATACTTATATCCAGATGAGAAGAGCCGCCAAGCCCAGCAGCCATCCTTACCTGTACTGCGTTTGCCAATTACCGTCGGCATTGCTTTTTTACCTTCATCCCATTGGCAAGCCGATGCCATAGACAGTCGCGCCCAAGTCGCTTTGCTCAACAAGGTGAAACAATCCTTTATCAAATACGATTATATCGATCGTATTGAAATCATTCCGAGCACCTATCTTAAAAATGGCAAAGGTTTTAATACCTTGCAGCAAGTTGCCCGCCTGCATGACGTCGATGTGATGGCACTGGTATCTTACGATCAACTGATGCAAAGCCACGAGAACAAATCCGCCATCCTTTATTGGACTATCGTGGGCATGTATTTAATCCCTGGCAATGAGAATGCCATTCAAACCTTTGTTGATACCGCAGTGTTCGATATGCGCAGCCAAAAGATGTTATTTAGGGCGCCGGGCATTAATCAGTTAACTGAAAGTTCAACCGCTGTTGGCGTGACGACAACCCTAAGAGAGAAATCCTATGAGGGCTTTGATCTCGCGGTGAACGATATGATAGTGAATTTAGACGATGAACTCGCCCGCTTTAAAACTCGGGTTAAAGAAGAGCAGGTTGCCACCATAGAACATAAACAAGGTTACAGCGGCGGTGGCAGTTTATCGCTATTGATACTTTCACTACTGGGGATTTTTGCGCTGCGCCGTTTAACGATTTGCCGTGAATAAAAAAATTAAGCGCCAATTAAGATCGTTAAGGATGAGCAAATTGAAGTTTGCTTTGAATCAAGACGTGGGCAAAAAGTATATAAAGTTGAGCACAGGTTCTGGTTATCAACTTACTTGTAGTTAACGTTTTGATTTTATTTTTAAAGTGGTTTGCAGAGGCTGTGGTGTTGCGTCGAACACCACTTACGCGGGCGCGATAGGTTACGCGTTTAACAAGGAGAAAAATTAAATGGATTTAAATTCACTATTACTGTTTGCAGTTGCTTGCCTTGCTATCAATCTTATCCCTGGACCCGATGTTATCTACATTGTATCTAACACAATGAAAGGGAAAATGATCAGTGGGCTTAAAGCTGCGATGGGTTTAGGTGTGGGTTATTTTGTTCACACGCTTGCTGCTAGCTTGGGATTATCTGCCATCATTCTCAGCTCAGCGTTGGCTTTTAGTATTGTGAAGTGGTTGGGCGCCGCGTATCTAGTGTATTTAGGCATTCAAGCGTTAATATCAATGTGGCGTGGCAACAATAAAATTGTGGTTGATGACAATAGCAAACCAAACGGCAACGTATTTTACCAAGGCATTGTCGTTAGTGTACTTAATCCTAAAGTCGCTTTATTTTTTCTCTCTTTTTTGCCGCAGTTTATTGATCCGTTAGCAGGTTCAACGTCAATTCAGCTGTTAACCCTTGGTCTTATTTTCAGTTTGTTAGCGACCCTGTGTAACGTCCTTTATGCGTCGGCAGGAAGCTGGGTATTTAGTCGGCCCAATTCCCAGCGTTATTCCAGAGCCTTAGAGGGAATATCAGGTGTGTTGCTTATTGGCTTGGCCAGTAAAGTCATGACCAGTGATAGATAGTGGAATATGGTTAGGCCGCTAAGAGCTGGGACAGGGCTCAAATAAGCGGATCTGAGTTGATGAAAGACCCCGAAAGCAAGCAGTTTTTCATAAGCCACCCATCGTAATTTAGCGATGACTCCTTTGTGAGTCACCAATTTCGCAACTAGGCTTAGTATCTTTAATCCAGCACAAGGAGTGTGATGATGCCACAGCCAAGGAGAACTCAAATCAGTTTGGAAGATACGCCTTTTTATCACTGTTGTAGTCGAGTCGTTAGGCGTGCCTATTTGTGTGGTGAAGACCATTTCTCTGGTAAAAACTACGACCATAGACGTGAGTGGGTAGAGCAACAACTGCTTAAGCTGGCTCAGGTTTTTGCTATTGATGTCGCTGCTTATGCGGTGATGAGCAATCATCTGCACTTGGTACTCTGCGTGGACATTTACCAAGCTAATCAATGGAGTGATAGGGAAGTGCTTGAGCATTGGCATCAGGTATTTAAAGGCACTGAATTAACACAACAATTTGTCAAAGGGCAAGTTGTTGAAGCCCATGACGTGGTTAACCTTAAACACCATATCGCTCTATACCGCAGTCGCTTAAGTGATATTTCTTGGTTTATGCGAGCGTTAAATGAACCTATCGCCCGTAAGGCAAATCAAGAGGATAACTGCACAGGACGCTTCTGGGAGGGCCGTTTTAAATCCCAAGCCCTACTCGATGAGGCGGCAGTGCTCGCATGTATGACCTATGTTGACCTCAACCCTATCCGCGCTCAACTGGCCACATCACCAGCGACCTCGAACTTCACCAGTATTCAACGGCGTATCCGCGCGGTATTGGCAGGCAAACAACCCGAAACCTTACTGCCTTTTATCGGTAATGAGCGGGACAATATGCCTAAAGGGCTGCATTTTGATTTACAAGAGTATCTACAACTTGTTGACGATACCGGCAGAATTATTCGCGATGATAAATGCGGAAGTATCAGTTCGAGCAGTGCTAGCTTACTGAGTCGCCTTAATATTCCGCCTGAGCATTGGCTTAAGCTCACTCACCATTTCGGACAGCTATTTAAAGGTCCCGTGGGTACTTTGCAAGAACTTACTTGTTATTGCGAACACCTTGAAAAGCGACGAAGGCACTATCGCCACTGCTGTCTGAATTTAATGGCAAGCTGAGCTATTTAGAGATAGTCCACATTCAGAGATAGTTCAGCGCCAAACTTCACTCATCCATAGCAGTGGAGAGTTTGACTCGAACCAAATCGACCTAATTCCTGCTAACGATCTGAAAATCAACAAATAACCAGGGATAATCCACCGAAAACCTGACTTTTCAATCTCAGCCACAAACCGTTTGGTAAACGTAGCTTCGATATTGTTGGTTATTTTTATA
>NZ_JAUOES010000029.1:0-63432 GCF_031932065.1 Shewanella scandinavica | reverse complement strand
GTTAAATTCTTGCGGCTTAACAGCCGAGATGAATCAAGATCGTGGGGCTTCACCCACACCCTACCAAGGAGGACTGCTCGTCCTATCAAAAACGTCCATGTTAAACTACCAGCTCGATATCCCTATCTCGCGCTCAAAACGGCCGTTGGCCTTAGCCCTTGGATTCTCCAAGACGCACCTAGCGAAGTTACATGCTTTAGTTACTGGTCTCATACTCCAATAAAAATTGCCTAACGGCTCAGATGGGACATCCCTGTCCCCCCGAGCCTGCGCCATCATCCATGATGTCGCCACGGCCCCACTCAAGCAACTAAGAGCTATCTACGTATTTCGACAACTTCGCAGGGGAAGGTGTATCTCTTTTATATTTGGTGTTGCTTGCAAGTCATCCAAAGCAAACAGAATTATGCCCACCGTCCTTTTATAAAATTTAACAATGGGTGGCCAGTTAAATTCTATCTTTAGTCGCTGGGAGCTCACAAAACAAGAACATTAGATAGTCAAAGTATCCTTATCATTACATAATAAGCAATGTATTAGCTCAAACATTTCATATACAACATGACAGACTTTCCGCCCAACAATACGCGAGGAAAATGTGAATATTATTTCACCGTTAATTGAAGAACTGATGCATAAAGGCGTACAGTTATCCGATAAAAGTAAACAAGCTTTGTCTGTAGCAGGTTATGAAGCAAAAGATAGACAGTATCGGTTTGTATATGATGACAATATATTAAATGGCCTTGTAAAAACCAATACTGTTTGTACTGGATTGTTTGAATCTTTCGGTATAGAACCATCAGAGATCCTAACTGATGTCTACCTTCCTCTAGCAAAGAATCTTGAGTATAGACAACCTTATGGAAAAGTAGGTGAAGTCCGATTGAAACGATTTGAAAAGCAAGGTATGCGTCAGGGCTCAACTGTTCCACATTCCTATTCTAATCAGCACAATCTTCTTGATGGACTATCAGGACATGTAACTACGTCAGATTTATTATTGATGACACTATCGAAACCTGCAGCTTACTCTGCGATGAAAAGGCAAGGCGTATCAATTAACAAGGTAAAAATGTATATCAAGTCAATTAATACACTAGAGCCTGATATAGAAAATCAAAAAATAGTTTTAGGTTTAAAAAATAATAAAATTACCGTTGATAGTTTTGATTATTCAATAGCAGCAAAATTACCGTCATCCAATGCACTAATCCCATCAATAAGATCAAATATAATTGTTACTGAAAAACAGGGGATTATTGAAGAAATAAAAGAACTGGAATGGTTGATAAATAACAGTGAAGTTAGCGAGCACGATCTACAAAAGTTTTTTGAGAGGAACCCACATTTAATATGTGGAACTGATCATATCAAAGTGCACCCTCAGCTTAGCCTAGTGCGTGAAGATCTTGGACAACTTAGACCTGATTTTTTTTTGGAACGAATTGAAGGTGGATTCTGTGATATTTTGGATATTAAATTACCAAAAGAGAAAATAGTGGTAGGTCAAGACAACCGAAGAACATTCAGTGCAGCAATCTCCTCTGCAATCGGGCAACTCAGGGAGTACCGTAACTATTTTGATGAAAAAAATAATAGGAGTGTTTTCAAAAGAGAATATGGACTTGAATCTTATAAGCCAGATATTATGGTTGTAATAGGCAGATCAAATGGCTTTAAAGATATAATTGAAAGACAATCTTTAACACAAGAATTGAGCAATTTAAAGATCATGACATACGATGATATCTTAGCTAGAGCAAAACGTCAGTTAAATATTATGTCCTAATTAAAAGAGATAGAAATGGGACGAGCATAGATTTTATTCCTTAACGTAGTTTAACGATCCAACCATTATTAAATTTTTAAAAGATGTTGCGGCCAAACGACAAAGATGGAGCAGACATAACTCTTTTGGATTTAACTGCCGACGCCAAGGCTACAGTATTTCCCCCCCCTGCGAAATTAACGCTGGGTGATAAGATGTAGCTAGCACTACACTTCGACATCCCTGACCTCGGCGGCAAAACTAAGGTAACGATCACATCTCGCCAGCAACTGCGCTTTGTAATGAGCCACAAATGATGTTTCACTCTCATCGAGGGCCGGGAGCATTGAAACCACCTCAGCTATTGCCTGCGGTATTCTTCGCGCTATTGTCGTTAAGTTACTGATTAATAAATTTCTTGGTAAACTTAAGCCATCAATAAATGCGGCCAATTGATACGCGTAAATGCTGTTTGGATCAAATTCGTCATCGATTGCCATCGCAAGCTGTTGTTCAAAATCCTCATACATAGCCACGCTGACCAAATCGTACCAAGGAGTTGGCTCCATTCCGCTTGGCGTCATAAAAAACGAATAGTTTTTACCGTGTGCATCGGCATTGCCGGTCAGTAAATTGAATAGCGCCCATTGCAACATATCCTGTTTAGCGGCCACTGGATTACGGCATTTTGCTGCGAGACTAAAGAGCCTGTTAAAACTTACCCCTTCACGAATATCTTTAACATCACGCCCTGAACCAAAATTACGTTCATATTTTTTGCTAACACTAAAACCAAGTGCTTGGCAGCTATCGACAATATGCCTTCTTAATACCCTTTGCTCATTTGGCATATAACGTCGGTCAAAGCGTTCGACACAGAGTACTTTGTAATCTCCAAAATGAACGATATCAACATTAGCCACATTCATTCCAATCGCCTTAGCTAGGCGCATCGTCATAAATTCATTGAGCACTAAATGGCAATATTTTTCGAATTTAACAATATGGGTAGATGAAAGCGCGCCTTCGGCAAATGCAAATTCTTCACCGTTATAAAACAGGTTTAATTTAGGTTGTACACCCGCTACCGACAGTCGAGGTTTGCCGTCCCAAATTTCCATCGGCCACATTGTGGGATCTTCAATTCGCTGAATAACTTCTTCAGCCTTAATTGGCCGTAATTGTGTTTCAGGCAGCAAAGTCCCTTTAGGAATAAATGCAACAGCACCTGCGGTATCCAGACCAATTGCACGGATCAAGGCAAAGGTATTTCCCTTGGAGACGCCAAGCGATTCAATTAGATAATCTAATCCTTTGTTTTCCGGTAATAAGTTAACCAAAAACATCGATATCTGACTGCTACTTCCTGTGCCATCTAAGGGAATTGTTGGGGATAGTGGGAATCCACTTTGTTGCCAGTCTTTGGTGTAATGTACGGCAAAGGTGTCGGTCGTCGTATCAAAGGATAATTCCCCGATAATTAAATCACCGAGGTGCATCTCTAACATGAGCTTTTTGGAAGTACTCATAGGTTAATACCAGCCGTTAGTTTCGGTGTCGCTGGTTTGAACCGAAACGATATCAATCCCTAGACCATCAAGGATTTTGAATACGGTTGAGATATAAACATCCTCACCTTTTTCAACTCGGATCAGCGTTTTTTTGGTTACGCCGCACAGCATGGCCGCCACGTCTTGAGTAAGAGCAGCACTTTTCCTTCGTTCTTTAATTAACAAGCCGAGGGATTGTTGATTTAGCTGTGATGCCATCATCATCTCCAAAAGTGTAACTTCATACACCTTAGCCCTAAAACCAGCCCTATTCAATATAAAAGTGTACAGAACTACACTTTTGGATTGTTGAAAATGACAAGCCATCAAAAAGTGTACAATGTTACACTTTAATAGTCATTTCAGTGCTTAAATCTCAAAAAGTGTAGGTAAGTACACCCAATACTTCCCCAAGTTGCCAGAGCAAAAAAACAAAACCCCGACACTGTTACCAGTATCGGGGTTTTCATTTTTCTCTTACAAGAATTTAGGTTTAAGCGATTAAGCTATAGACCGCAGATGTTTTTGCGCAGGATAAAACGTTCAGTACAAGGCGCTTGAGCGTAGCATACGTTGTGTGTATGTGAGCGAGCAGCAACGCCGTAATCAACGTTTTAGACCAGCAAAAATTACATCATGCCGCCCATTCCGCCCATGCCACCCATACCGCCCATATCTTGGCTAGCATTTTGTGGAATTTCAGCAACCATAGCTTCTGTAGTGATCATCAGACCTGCGATTGACGCAGCGAATTGCAATGCACAACGGGTCACTTTAGTTGGGTCAAGGATACCCATTTCTAACATATCACCGTAAGTATCATTACCGGCGTTGTAACCGAAGTTACCGCTACCGTTCTTCACTGTGTTAGCAACAACTGACGCTTCTTCACCCGCGTTAGTGGCGATTTGGCGCAGTGGCGCTTCCATTGCACGCAGTGCGATAACCACACCGTGTTTTTGGTCTTCGTTTAATACTTCAACTTCAGCGATCTTAGAAGCTACGCGAACCAGAGCAACACCGCCGCCAGGAACCACGCCTTCTTCTACCGCAGCGCGAGTTGCATGCAGAGCATCTTCAACGCGGGCTTTTTTCTCTTTCATTTCAACTTCAGTCGCTGCGCCAACTTTAATCACTGCTACGCCGCCAGCTAATTTAGCCATACGCTCTTGCAGTTTTTCTTTGTCGTAGTCAGAAGTTGATTCTTCAACTTGTTGTTTGATTTGGCTTACACGAGCAGCAATTTGTGTTTGCTCGCCGTTACCATCGATGATGGTAGTGTTGTCTTTAGTGATCACAACACGCTTAGCTGTACCTAAATCTTCCAACGTTGCTTTTTCAAGCTCTAGGCCGATTTCTTCAGCAATAACAGTACCGCCAGTCAGGATTGCTACGTCTTGCAGCATTGCCTTACGACGATCGCCAAAGCCAGGAGCTTTAACGGCAGCCACTTTCACGATACCGCGCATGTTGTTCACAACTAAAGTTGCTAATGCTTCGCCTTCAACGTCTTCAGCAACGATAAGCAATGGCTTACCGGTTTTTGCCAGACCTTCAAGGATAGGTAACAGTTCGCGAATGTTAGAGATTTTCTTGTCTACTAACAGTACGAATGGGTGGTCTAACTCAACGCTGCCGGTTTCTGGCTTGTTGATGAAGTATGGAGACAGGTAGCCACGATCAAACTGCATACCTTCTACTACGTCCAATTCGTTTTCTAACGCTTGGCCTTCTTCAACTGTGATCACGCCTTCTTTACCGACTTTTTCCATCGCAGTAGCGATGATTTCGCCGATAGATTCGTCAGAGTTTGCAGAGATAGTCGCAACTTGGGCAATCGCTTTTGAATCTGCACAAGGTTGTGATAAGGCTTTTAATTCAGCAACTGCAGCGATAACGGCTTTGTCGATACCGCGCTTCAGATCCATTGGGTTCATACCGGCTGCAACGGCTTTTAAGCCTTCAACGACAATGGCTTGAGCCAGTACAGTTGCAGTAGTAGTACCATCACCAGCGGCGTCGTTGGCTTTAGAAGCAACTTCTTTCACCATTTGCGCGCCCATGTTTTCGAATTTGTCTTCTAACTCGATTTCTTTGGCAACAGACACACCGTCTTTAGTGATCAGTGGTGAGCCGAAGCTCTTGTCTAGTACCACGTTACGGCCTTTAGGGCCTAAGGTCACTTTTACTGCGTTCGCTAGAATGTTTACGCCAGCCAGCATTCTTACGCGAGCGTCATTACCAAATACAACTTCTTTAGCTGCCATCTTGATTATCCTTTAAATTTTTAATGATTAATTGGAATGTCGAATTGATGCTGAGGATTAACCCACTACTGCCATCAGGTCAGCTTCCGACAGGATCAAAACTTCTTGTCCGTCGATTTTTTCTTTCTTAACGCCGTAACCTTCATTGAAGATCACCACGTCACCCACTTTGACATCCAGTGGTTTAACTGTGCCATTTTCTAAGATACGGCCATTGCCCACAGCAAGGATTTCACCGCGAGTTGATTTTTCAGCGGCGCTACCGGTCAGTACTATGCCACCCGCTGATGTTGATTCAACTTCTAGACGCTTAACGATTACGCGGTCATGTAATGGACGAATATTCATCTATGAACTCTCCTAATGATTTGATGCCCTACAATCGAGCCTATTTGTGATTAAAAAAACAGACACCTGAGTCTGCTCTTTTGCTGTCTGAGATATGGGGCTGATAGTGTCGAGATCCAAGGGCATTTATAAAAAAAACTTCAATTTTTTGATGTCGGTTTTTTCAAGTCCGCACAATCCTGCTAGAATCTCGCCTCCGCTCGCTAACAAGGCACTATTTTTCCATGAAAGACAGACACGGGCTGCTCACCGCGCCAATTGGTCGTGTACTGCTCAACATGAGCCTCCCCAACTTAATTGGCATTATGACCATTCTAGGTTTCAGCCTCGCTGACACTTTTTTTATCAGCCAATTGGGCACCGAAGCCTTAGCCGCCATCAGTTTTACCTTTCCGGTGACCTTAGTGATCTCGAGTATCGCCATTGGTATTGGTGCTGGAGTCTCGACCAATTTAGGCCGACTTATCGGCTCGGGTAATGCCCACAAGGCCAAAGTATTCTTGCATGATGCCTTATTACTGACCTTTGGCTTGATTGCCAGTTTAGCCGCCCTGGGTAGCATTTTTATCGAGCCACTGTTTCGCTTACTCGGGGCAAACGATGACAGCTTGCCACTGATCCACGACTATATGATTTACTGGTATGTCGGTGCGCCGCTGCTGGTGTTGTTGATGGTGGGCAATCAGGGCTTACGTTCCACCGGTGATACCCGCTCGCCTGCGATGATTATGGCGCTAGCGGCAGTCATTAACCTTATCCTCGATCCGTTATTGATCTTCGGTATTGGGCCGTTTCCGCGCTTAGAAATCCAAGGCGCCGCAATTGCGACCTTGTTCGCTTGGTTAGTGGCGTTATCTTTGTCGGGATATTTGTTGATTGTCAGGCGCAAAATGCTCGAATGGACAGTGTTTGACATCGACAGAATGCGCGCCAACTGGACTAAACTTGCCCATATCGCACAACCCGCCGCCTTGATGAATTTAATCAATCCGTTAGCCAATGCCATTATCATGGCCATGTTGGCGCATATCGACCACAGCGCAGTGGCAGCCTTTGGTGCAGGCACTCGCTTAGAGTCAGTGTTATTAATCGTGGTGATGGCGCTATCGTCGAGCTTAATGCCCTTTATCGCGCAGAACTTAGGCGCAGGCCAGCCACAGAGGGCGAAAGAAGCCCTGCTGCTATCGATAAAATTTATCTTTATCTTCCAAACCATACTTTATATTCCACTGATCTTTTTGGCTGAACCTATCGCGCACTTATTCAGTACCGATCCGCTGGTGATCGAGTGGTTGAGTTTTTACATCTTAGTGCTGCCCTGCGCCTACGGCCCTTTGGGCATAGTGATTATTGTGGCGACCTCGCTCAATGCTTACCACAGACCTATGAGTTCACTGGTGATCAACCTGTGCCGCTTAGTGCTACTTATGCTGCCACTGGCGGCTTTAGGATCCTATATAGGTGACGTTAAAGGCCTACTGCTCGCGCTACCTGTGACCAATATTTTGATGGGGATTGCCTGTTACTGGCTGGCGCAGCGGATCTGTGAACCGACAAAGGTCACGACCGCCAACGCCATTCGCGAGGGATAAACTAGCTTGATTTTTTAACGGGAAAGCGCAACACGTCGTCTGAAAACGCTCCCGTAGAGGCTTTGCAGGATCGACGTGGGCCTTGCTCGCTCATGTTGATCGGCACACCATTTGGCACTAACTCTTGCATTATGTAGTCGATAAAGCGTCGACAGGCTAAACTCACGTAACGTCTTGATGGATAAGCTAAGAAACATTCGCCTTGGTGGGGCTGGATTTCAGGTAACAGAGTCACCAACTCACCGCTTTGTACATATTCATCCACGACTTCAGCAGGCGCATACACTATGCCGCGTCCTTGCAATCCAAACTCAACCGCCACTTCAATACTGTTGGAGCAGAAATTGCCTCTGACTCTCACCTCTTGTTCTGAACCGATAAATAACTCATTAAAAATTTTGCCGTTGGATAAACGGAACATAGACACATTATGCGCTTCAATCTCTTTCGGTGTTTTAGGTGTGCCGTGTACCGCTAAATATTGCGGACTGGCGTAAAAACGTAAGTCAGTGGTAAAAATTGGCCGCACCACTAAATCTAAGGTATCCAACGCAGGCTCAACCACAAAGGCCACATCGAGATTATGTTTCACCATATCGACGGATTCTGAGCTGCTGATGACCTCTAAGGTGAGTTTAGGGTGCATATCCATAAAGCGGAAAATGGCTTGCATCAAGATTTTCATGCTATGGATGGGGAACATTTGAATGCGCAGATGCCCGCTGATCTCAGCATCATCATTGGTCATTTCGAATAGGGTTTCATCGAGCTGGGCCAGAATGTTTTGCGAGCGCTGATAGAAATGGCTACCTGCAGACGTGAGCGTCATGGAGCGGCTCTGGCGGTGGAACAATTTAATATTCAGCTCATCTTCCAAGGCTTGCAAACGCCGACTGACAGTCGATTTTGGCAAGTTAAGTAAATCAGCCGCTTCAATCAAACTACCGGTTTCAGCAATTCTGTGGAATAACGCTAAGTCCTCTGTCTTCATTTTGACCTTAAGTTCAATCTCATTATGTGGGACTGATAATCCCAAAGTATCCCGTTTATTGCAACTACTTTAGCTGGTATCTTCGCGCCCAGAAATGCTGACAACTTGTTAACTAGGAAATCGCCACCATGAAATCATATCGACTCTTGCCACTGGCTATGCTGCTTCCAGCCCTGCTCAGTGGTTGTTCGCCAGCGGAAAGTTCAGTACAAGTGGACACTGTCCGTCCGGTTAAACTGTTTGAAGTGCTCAACGTAGAAGCTGGAGATTTTAGAACCTTTCCTGCCCGCGTTGCCGCCAATAGCCGCGCCGAATTGTCGTTCCGTATTTCAGGGCAATTAACCGAACTGACATTAGTCGAAGGCCAAAGAGTCGCTCAAGGTAGCCTGCTCGCCCAGCTTGACGACAGGGATGCCAAAAATAACTTAATGACCCGTGAGGCCGAGCACGAACTGTTAGCCGCCGACTTTAAACGTAAGGTCGAGCTGCTTAATCGTAAACTGATTTCACAGTCTGAGTTTGATAGCACTCAAGCGCAGCTCAAATCGGCCAAGGCCGCCCTTGCGGCAGCGCGCGACCAACTGAGTTACACCCGCTTAACCGCGCCCTTTAGCGGCACGATTGCTAAACGTTTAGTGGATAACCACCAAATCGTGCAGGCCAATCAAGGGGTGTTAACACTGCAAAACAACAACTTGCTCGATGTGAGCATTCAAGTGCCCGAGGCGATGGCGGCGGGGTTGAAGCAATATACCGATCAAGCTCACTTTACCGCTAAGGTGCGTTTTAGCGCCTTTCCCGAGCAGAGTTTCGACGCCAAATTTAAAGAATACTCCACCCAAGTCACCCCAGGTACTCAAGCCTATGAAGTGGTGTTTTCATTGCCTCAACCCCAAGATATTCAATTACTTCCTGGGATGAGCGCCGAGTTAACCTTAGCCTTAGTTAAAGACCCAAGCACCCTTGCATCCAGTATTGTGCCCGTGACCGCCATCGATAAACGCGATCAAGATGGCCAAGTGCAAGTGTGGGTTTATCAAACCCAATCAGGTGAAGTCAAACCCACTATGGTGACCCTAGGACGCGTGAGTAACCAAGGCGTTGAGATTTTAACGGGTATCAACAAGGGCGATCTTATCGTCAGCGCTGGGGTGTCTCAATTATCCGCTGGCATGAAAGTCAAACCACTACGCTGGCAGCGTGGAGTGTAATTGATGAACATTGCAGAGTATTCGATACGCCACAAAGTCATCAGTTGGATGTTTGTGTTGCTGCTACTCGTGGGTGGCGGCGTGAGTTTTACTGGTTTGGGGCAATTAGAATTCCCCGAATTCACCATTAAAGAAGCCCTAGTGATCACGGCTTACCCCGGCGCATCACCTGAGCAAGTTGAAGAAGAAGTCACACTGCCGCTCGAAGATGCCCTGCAGCAACTCGACGCCATTAAGCATGTGACCTCGATTAACAGTGCGGGCCTGTCACAAATCCAAATTGAGATTAAAGAAAGCTACGACAAAACCACCCTGCCACAGGTGTGGGATGAAGTGCGTCGCAAGGTCAACGACACGGCGGGCAACTTGCCTCCGGGCACCACTGCGCCGCAGGTGATGGACGACTTTGGCGATGTGTATGGCATTTTATTTAATCTCTCAGGCCCCGATTACAGCAACCGCGAGTTAAGCAATTACGCCGACTATCTGCGCCGCGAACTCGTGCTAGTGCCCGGGGTGAAAAAAGTTTCAGTTGCTGGCAGCGTCACCGAGCAAGTCGTGATTGAAATCTCCCAGCAAAAACTATCGGCACTGGGATTAGATCAAAGCTATATCTATGGTTTAGTGAACAATCAAAACGTGGTCTCTAACGCGGGCAGCTTAGTGATTGGCGATAACCGTATCCGCATTCATCCCACAGGCGAATTTAGCAATGTGCAGGATCTGGCGCGCTTAATTGTCAGCCCACCGGGTAGCACTGAGCTGATTTACCTTGGCGACATTGCCAATATCGAAAAGGATTACGACGAAACCCCGAATGTGCTTTACCACAACAAGGGCGAAGCTGCGTTATCACTGGGGATTTCTTTCTCTAGTGGCGTGAACGTGGTCGAAGTTGGACAGAAGGTCAGTGACCGTTTAGCCGAGCTTGAATCCCAACGCCCAATCGGCATGAATTTAGCGACGGTTTACAACCAGAGTCAGGCGGTCGATGAGACAGTTAACGGCTTCTTAATCAACTTATTAGAATCCATTGCTATCGTGATCGCCGTGCTCCTGCTGTTTATGGGGCTGCGCTCAGGCATGTTGATGGGCCTGATCTTACTGCTGACGATTCTGGGTACCTTTATCGTGATGAAAGTGCTGGGGATTGAGCTGCAACTCATCTCCCTCGGCGCACTCATTATCGCCCTCGGCATGTTGGTTGATAACGCGATTGTGGTCACCGAAGGTATTTTGATTGGCCTGCGCCGTGGTAAAACCCGTCTCGAAGCGGCGAAGCAAATTGTGGCTCAAACCCAGTGGCCGCTATTGGGCGCGACTGTCATTGCCATTATTGCCTTTGCGCCCATTGGCTTATCGCAAAATGCCGCCGGTGAATTCTGCCGTTCTTTATTCCAAGTGTTGATGATTTCGCTGTTTATCAGCTGGATCACCGCCATCACCTTAACGCCGTTCTTCTGCCATCTGTTATTTAAGGATGCGCCGAGCGACGAAGAAGCCCAAGACCCTTACAAGGGCTGGTTCTTCAGCTTATATCGCGCAAGTTTAACCCTAGCGCTGCGCTTTAGATTGGTGAGTATTCTGCTGGTTATAGCCATGCTGTTCAGCGCTGTAGTGGGCTTTGGTCATATCAAGAATGTGTTCTTCCCTGCCTCTAACACGCCGATTTTCTTTGTAGATATCTGGATGCCAGAGGGCACGGACATTAAGGCGACCGAACGCTTTACTGCCGATATTGAGCGCCAGTTACTGCAACAGAACGAGCAAAAAGATATTGGGTTGAAACACTTAACCAGCGTTATCGGCCAAGGCTCGCAGCGTTTCGTCCTGCCCTATCAGCCAGAAAAAGGCTATCCCGCCTTTGCCCAGTTGATAGTCGAAATGCAAGATTTGGCCGCCGTTAAAGCCTATATGCCAGAGTTAGAAACCTTGTTAAATCAACGTTTCCCACAGGCACAATATCGCTTAAAAAACATGGAAAACGGCCCGTCGCCCGCCGCCAAAATTGAGGCACGCTTCTACGGCGACAATCCTGAAGTGCTGCGCGCTTTAGGCGCCCAAGCCGAGGCCATTTTCCACGCAGAACCGAGCATGGATGGCATACGTCACAACTGGCGTAATCAAGTGCCCTTGATCCGTCCACAGCTGGAAAATGCCCAAGCGCGGGAAACGGGGATCAGTAAGCAAGATCTCGACAATGCCCTATTGGTTAACTTTAGCGGTAAGCAAATTGGTCTATACCGAGAAACCAGCCACTTGTTACCCATCGTCGCCAGAGCGCCCGCCGAAGAACGTTTGCAGGCCGACAGCCTGTGGAAGTTGCAAATTTGGAGTAGCGAACACAACACCTTTGTGCCTGCCACCCAAGTGGTGAGTAGCTTTAACACTGAGTGGGAAAACCCGCTGGTGATGCGCCGAGATCGTATGCGTATGCTCGCTGTGATGGCCGATCCTAAGCTTGGCAGTGATGAAACCGCCGACTCTGTACTGCGTAAAGTGAAAGACAAGGTCGAAGCGATCAGCCTGCCCGCAGGTTATCACTTGGAATGGGGCGGTGAATTTGAAACCGCAGGCGAAGCGCAAACCGCGGTATTCAGCTCGATTCCCATGGGTTATCTGGCGATGTTTTTAATCACAGTATTCCTGTTCAACTCAGTGCGTCAGCCCTTAGTGATCTGGTTTACTGTGCCCTTGGCCCTGATTGGGGTATCTGCGGGACTCTTGTTATTCGACGCCCCTTTCAGCTTTATGGCGCTACTCGGCCTGCTGAGTTTGTCGGGTATGGTGATTAAAAACGGTATCGTCTTGGTCGATCAAATCAACCTCGAACTCAGTGAAGGCAAACCCGCTTATTTCGCCTTGGTCGACTCCTGTGTCAGCCGTGTGCGCCCCGTCATGATGGCGGCGATTACCACTATGCTCGGGATGATCCCACTGATCTCAGACGCCTTTTTCGGTTCAATGGCGATTACGATTATTTTCGGTCTCGGTTTTGCGTCACTGTTAACACTCATAGTACTGCCAGTGATGTACAGCCTAGTATTCAATATTAAAGCGACAGCGATAGGAGGTGAGTCACCTAACAAATAACACTCAACTTATAGCTCCGTAATTGATCCAAAAACGCTTCCCGGCGCGGCCGGTCAGTCACTCGTGGCTGGCTGGTCATTTCTAATACATGTCCCACCACTAGCTATTGCGATCTGTTGCGCTTATCTGACTTGCCATTTACACTTGATGGCGAGCGACAAGCTCAAGGAAGTGATTATTAAATAAGGAAGTTATATGAAGCTCATCAAGCTAGCTGTGCTGCTCGGCCTCGTTTTTATGGCGTATCAAAAATGGTATGCGGTCAAACCCCTCGAATCCCATGTATTAACTTCTGTCCCCGTAAAAGTGCACATGTTACCTAATCCCAAGGCGCTACATAAAAACTCGGGACAAGTCAGCGTTGAAACCATTACCACTCAAAAACAAGCTCAAGAACCGCTGGTATTGAGCGTTATCGCCTACAGCTCCCAGTTTGAAACTATAGATGAGGAAGACATTACTGAGCTTTCCTTCGATGACACCAACACGCTAGCGAAAAAGTTTAAAGAGATGCAGGGAACAGATGAGCTGAAATTGACGCGCGGTTATATCGAACACGGCGGGCAGCGGGGTTATGAGATCAGTATGGATATGGGTAAAGATCTTGGCACTTTAGTGCAGCATGCCTATGCCTACAATAATCACCTGCTGATTTTAACCGCCAGCTATGATGACAACGGCCAAAACCGCCGCACCGCAGAAGCCTTTCTCAACTCAGTGGAATTTTTATAACGAGTGGATGAAGTGCACCAGCGGCGCAGCTCAGAGAATTCTGAAGGCCGCTGGTATTGAAGCGAGGTTTGGGTAGAAGCTCAAACGAATAAACGCGTAAATCAAATTAGCTAAACCATAACAGACTAAGGCTTAGGATCTTTATCCTGCGCGTTACCTTGTTCTTTATTCTGATCTTTATCAGGCAGCTGATGACTCGCGGGCTTGATATCACTCGGATCGACTTTATGCTCGAAGTCGCCCTCAAACACATTACCGTCTTTCTTCACGCTATCATCAAACGGCGCTTGGCCAAATGGGTCCTGCGGCTTAGGCCCAAAGGGACTTTGGCCCGCTTGAAAGCCACCGTGCATTCCGCCCTGTAACCCCGCCACAACCCGCAACTGCATGCGCTTGAACAGCAAGGCAGCAATGGGACGACGAGTGAATGGCGTCAGCAATAACAGGCCAATGGCATCGGTTACAAAACCGGGGATCACCAGTAAAATACCCGCCATGGCTAACATCATGCCTTCGACGATTTCTTGCCCCGGCGCTTCACCGCGAGCGAGTTTTTGCTGTACTTGCATTAAGGTGCTTAAACCTTGGCTGCGAACCAAAGAGACCCCGAGCACGGCGGTAAACAGCACTAAGCCTATGGTAGTCCAAGTGCCAAGCACTTCACCCACACGGATCAGCACCGACAGCTCTATTACTGGGATCAGCACAAAGAGTAAAAATATAATGAAAAACATACCGACCTCAGGTTTATCTGACTATCTGTGTAAACTAAATGGGGACTATCCGGTCTTAATTCAAGTCAGGCTAAGCATTGCGACAGACTAAGGGGCTAATAACCTCTGATTGAGCAACGGATTTAACAACTGATATTTAGCTCACCCTTTTGTTGACGCGCTAATGTATGAGACCATTAAAACACGTAAAGTAGCCTAACTCAGTTGGCTTAAGCGAACTTTAAGATTCTTAAGAGACGATACCTAATACCATGCAGCATCAGTATTTAATGGTTAGCACTACCTGCCCCGATGAAGTACAAGCCAATACCTTGGCTCGGGCTTTAGTTGAGTCGCGTATTGCCGCTTGTGTTCATATCTCCGCCCCGATACGTTCAATTTATGCTTGGGAAGGGAAAATCTGTGAAGAACAAGAATTTAGCTTACAGATTAAATGTTTACAAAGTCGATATTCAGAGTTAGAACAACTTGTGCTTAGACTTCACCCTTATCAAGTACCAGAAATTATTGCCGTGCCTGTGACTCACGGGCTACCAGCCTACTTAGATTGGATAAAAGACAACACTCAGCCATGAAAAAACTACTCAGCCTTATTTTCACGTCTTTATTGCTCCTCACGCCCTTAGCGCACAGTGAAGGGGTTTTCGGTAACAAATTCGACTTCATGAAGAGTGAACCGGAATTGATGCCTGTCGATCAAGCATTTGCCTTCGATTTCAAGCAAGAAGGTAATCAGGTCAAACTCAATTGGGTGATTGCCGACGGTTACTACATGTACCGCGACAAGCTTAAATTCAGTGTCAATGGCGCCGAGCTAGGCACAGTGGCGCTGCCCAAAGGCAAGCCCCATGAAGATGAGTATTTTGGCGAGCAAGAAGTCTATTACACCTATGTGGATATTCCCGTTGCGCTGAAACAGGCCGATGACAATGCCACTCTGACAGTCACTTTTATGGGCTGCGCCGAAGGCAAGTTGTGTTATCCACCGACCAAACGTGACGTGGTGCTAAAAGCGATTGCCGCCAACGATGGCTTAATCGCAGGTGCCGAAGCGAGCGAATCGACCGCCGCAGCAGAGCCTGCCAGCACTGAGTCAGCCAGCATTGAACCGAGCACGGCCGATAAAGCCAATACCCAACCTATTACTCAGCAAGATACCCTGAGCCAAATGCTGTCAAACGACAGCCTGATTTGGACCTTAGTGATCTTCTTTGGTCTAGGTGTCGGTCTGGCATTAACGCCCTGCGTGTTCCCTATGTACCCGATTTTGTCTGGCATTATTGTTGGCCAAGGGCAAAAACTCTCAACCGCGAAAGCCTTTACCTTGTCTATGGCTTACGTCCAAGGTATGGCAATCACTTACTCTATCTTAGGGTTAGTGGTCGCATCGGCGGGACTGAAATACCAAGCGGCATTGCAACATCCCGCCGTGTTAGTGGTATTGGCGATTCTATTCTTTGTGCTCAGCTTATCTATGTTTGGCCTGTACGATTTGAAACTGCCATCGAGCTGGCAGGAAAAGATGAACTCAGTATCGAACAACCAAAAAGGCGGCAACTTAGTTGGCGTATTCTTGATGGGCGTGATTTCTGGCCTTGTCGCATCACCTTGTACTACCGCGCCGCTGTCGGGCGCACTCGTTTATGTGGCGCAAACCGGCGACTTACTCCAAGGCTTCTTAGCCCTGTATGTGCTCAGTATGGGCATGGGTTTACCTCTGCTGATTATCGGCACCTCGGGCGGTAAATTATTACCTAGAGCTGGCGCTTGGATGGACATCATCAAGACCGTCTTCGGCTTCCTGTTGATCGCTGTATCTATCGTCATGCTCGGCCGTATTTGGACGGGCGTGGTATCCGATGTGCTTTGGTCACTGTGGGGCGTGAGCTTCGCTGGCTACTTGATGCATCAGAACAAACTCAGTGAATTTAACTGGAAACAAACTGTCCGTTCAGTGCTATTAACTCTGGCGCTACTGGCGAGTTTCTCCTATGGATTCCAAGCTGTGATGGGCCACTTAGGTTTTAATCACAACCCCGTAGGCACTGCGGCGACAACCGAAGAAGCCCATGGCTTTAAACGGATTAAATCCATTAAAGATCTTGAGCAAGAAATCGCCGCAGCAGCCGCCCAAGGTAAGCCTGTGATGCTAGATCTCTACGCCGATTGGTGTGTTGCCTGTAAAGAGTTCGAAGCCATCACCTTTAAGGATGCTGACGTGTTAGCCCGCATGAATAAAATCGTGCTACTGCAAGCAGATGTGACTAAGAGTGATAAGGTCGATGTGGCCTTACTCGAAAAATACAATGTGCTCGGTTTGCCTACCTTGTTGATGTTTAACGAACAAGGCGAGCAAAGGGAAGATTTACGTGTGACTGGTTTTATGGGCCCTAAAGATTTTGCCGCCCATTTAGATCATCTGGTGAAATAGTCACGGTTTAGACTTAGACCACTAAAGCAATTTCACTCGCGCAGGTTTTAACCGGCGAGTGTATTTGCCGCAACACCAATAAAAAGCGGACTTTTTTCATTAAAAGTCCGCTTTTTTGTTCCAGTGTCATAGATTTCTTATACAATCAGTCACTATTTTGGACTTTTTAGATTGGAGCATCATGGAACCCGGTATCCTCATTATCACACTCATCTGCGGCATGCTCGTCAGCCGTATAGGACTGCCACCGCTCATCGGCTACTTAGTGGCGGGCTTTGTACTATTCGTCCTAGGGATAGATAAAGAAAGCCTACCATTGCTGCAAGAACTCGCCAGCCTAGGCGTGACTTTGCTGTTGTTTGCGATTGGTTTAAAACTCGATATTCGCAGCCTGTTCAAGGCCGAAGTGTGGGCGGGTTCGAGTGTGCACTTAATACTCTCGATCGTGATTTTTGTACCGATTCTGAAACTCTTCGGCTTACTAGGTTTAAGCCAACTCACCAGTCTTAACCTTGAGCAACTGACGTTAATCGCCTTCGCGTTAAGCTTCTCCAGTACCGTATTTGCGGTCAAAGTGTTAGAAGATAAGGGCGACGTCCAATCCCTCTACGGCCGAGTCGCCATTGGTATCTTGATTATGCAGGATATCTTCGCCGTACTGTTTTTAACCATTTCTAAGGGCGATGTACCTTCGGTATGGGCCTTCGCATTACTCTTACTACCACTGGCTAAGCCGCTCATTTATAAAGCCTTCGACCGTGTTGGCCACGGTGAACTGTTAGTCCTTTTTGGTCTAGTAATGGCACTCGTGGTTGGCGCTTGGTTATTTGAGTCTGTTGGCTTAAAACCCGATCTCGGCGCACTGATTATCGGTATTTTGTTGGCGGGCCACAAAAAGTCCTCTGAGCTGGCAAAATCCCTGTTCTATTTTAAAGAACTCTTCCTCGTCGCCTTCTTCTTAACGATTGGGCTCAACGGCTTACCTACGGTATCGGATATCGTGCTCGCGGCGCTGTTAGTGCTGTTAGTGCCACTTAAAATTCTGCTGTTTGTCTACATTCTTACCCGCTTTAAGCTGCGTTCACGTACCTCTATGTTGGGCTCGTTCAACCTAGGTAACTTCAGTGAATTCGGTCTGATTGTCGCCGCCGTTGCCACCTATAAAGGCTGGTTACCTCCAGAGTGGCTAGTGATCATCGCCGTGGCATTAAGCTTTAGTTTTTTACTCGCCGCGCCGCTTAACGCCACCGTAGGTAACATCTATCAACGATTCCAACAGCGTTTAATCAAGCTTGAAAAACGCCCGTTACACCCAGAAGACAGACCGATCGCCATTGGCAATCCACGCTTCTTAATTTTAGGTATGGGCCGCATTGGTAGCGGCGCCTACGATGAACTCAGGGAACAATTTGACGGCGAAATTCTCGGCATTGAGCACAAGCAAGACTTAGTCGATTTACACAAAGCCAAGGGCCGCAACGTAGTACAAGGTGATGCCTCGGATACCGACTTTTGGGAGAAGCTCGACAGAGCACCGAATCTTGAATTAGTGCTGCTGGCCATGCCGCACCACGCGGGAAATATGTTTGCGGTCGAGCAACTCAAAAAACTGGATTATCAAGGCAAGATCAGCGCGATTGTGCAGTACAGTGACGATGCCGCGGCGCTTCGAGAGTCCGGCGTACACAGTGTTTATAACCTGTACGAAGCCGCCGGTGCCGGTTTTGTGGATCATGTGATTTACGAGCTGTTGCAAGACTCAGAGAAAAACGCCGCGCAAGTGGCTGAGCCTAAGATTAATGCAGAGTCCAATAGTTAAGTGCCTGCTAATGCTGCATTGAATTAAAATCACGCCATAATAGGCCGCACAAACGAGCAGTAACCTCTTCTGCAAGTTTGTGCGGCATCCAACTAACTACTGACTAATCTTTACAAATCAATCGACTAGATAACGCACTGAATACGCTATTTTGACTTCCTATCACAGTATCGATTTTCTCCTTGCCGCCCATCGCCATTTCAGCAAAAAATCTCAGTTACATCACCGACTCAGTCGTGATATAAATCGATGACGGTAACGAAATTAGCTCAGCTTTTTTGGAATTTTTTACAGCATGTCAAACCCTGCGCAGCGCGCCACAAAGTTATTTGTCCAAACCTTTGGCACTAAAGCCGACGATTTATATCAAGCCCCTGGGCGCGTCAATCTGATCGGTGAGTACACGGATTACAACGACGGTTTTGTACTCCCCGCGGCCATTAATTTTCATACAGTGATTGCAGTAAAACGCCGTGACGACACTAAGTTTCGTGCCGTTGCCGATGCCTTCCCCGGACAAATTAAAGAGTGGACCTTCGGTCAAGAAAACGACATGGACCCGCAAGATGGCTGGGTGAATTACCTCAAAGGTTTTACTGCGGCTATGGCGCAAACGGGTTTATTAGCCAAGGGCTTAGACTTAGCCATTGTGGGCGATGTGCCACTTGCAGCAGGGTTATCCTCATCGGGCGCCTTGGTTGTCGCCTTCGGCACTGCCATCAGTGATACCAGCCAACTGCATTTATCGCCAATGGCGGTAGCGCAACTCGCACAGCGCGGCGAGCACAGGTATGTTGAATCGGCCTGTGGCATCATGGATCAAATGTGCAGCGCTATGGGTGAGCAAGACCACGCACTATTGATTGACTGCTTAGATCTGGACAGTGAAGCCATTCCTATCCCAGAAAACCTAAGCCTTATCATCATAGATGCCCATATTGAGAAACAACGTTTAGCCGCCACCAATCAACAACGTCGCAACGAATGCGCCCAAGCGGCAGAATACTTTGGCTTAGATGCGCTGCGTCACCTCGATTTACGTCGATTAGAAAGCGCAAAAGCCGATTTAGATGAAGTGTTATATCGCAGAGCGAAACACGTCGTCACAGAAAACCAAAGAACCCAGAGTGCTGCCCGCGCATTAGAGCAAAATAACATTCAAAAATTCAGCCGCTTAATGGCGGAATCCCATGCTTCACTGCGGGATGATTTTGAAGTGACACTGCCCGAATTTGATACCTTAGTTGAAATTGTCAGCCAAGTGATTGGCGAGCGTGGCGGTATCCGCATGACTGACGGCTGCGTGGTGGCTTTAGTTGACCATGAACTGACCGATGCTGTCGTTGCTGCCGTTGAACATGAGTTTTTCGACAAAACCGCAATCGATGCCACTGTCTATTTATGTTCCGCCAGCGCTGGCGCGGGCCGCATAGATAATTAGCCAGAACACGCTTAAAACAAAGAAAACCAATACAGTGACAAGGCCGTCGATAACATACGAATTCATCGCTGAACTTTATGGTGTTGATGGCAAACAATAGGGTTAACATACTCATTTAACACAATAAGCAGTGAGCATATTCAACACAGAGGGAAGCTAAATGGTACGTTTCAGTGTTTTGGATCCTTGGACCGATCCCCGCGGCGGCGAAATCGAACGGGTGAGGATCGACAATGGCATACTCGCATTAGAAGTCATCAGCTTAGGCGGAATTATCCGCGCTCTGTGGACCCCAGATAAACACGGCGAACGTGCCAATATCGTCCTTGGTTGCGACAGCGCCGAAGACTACCTGACGCAATCGGCTCACTTAGGCGCCATTGCTGGCCGCTTTGCGAATCGTATCGCTAACGGCAAAATGCACTATCAAGGCCAAGATTATCAACTTGATGTCAACCAAGCGACTAACTGTTTACACGGCGGCCGTGAAGGGTTTAACCGTAAAAACTGGCACTTAGGCCAACTGCCCGATGGTGTGCGCTTGACCTTAATGAGTCCAGACGGCGACATGGGTTTCCCCGGTAATTGCACGGTTCAGCTGGATTATCGCCTCGCAGGCAATAATCTCTATGTGGAGATCTTAGCCTCGGTGGATAAAGCCTGTCCCGTGAGCTTAACCCAGCACAGTTATTTCAACCTCGATGGTTCAGAGACCAATCACGAACATTTGATGCAAATCGATGCCAAGCGTTATCTCACCATGAATGATGTCAGTGTTCCCACTGGGATTGCCGAGACTACAGGATCAATTTTCGACTTGAGTCAGCCGATACGCTTAGGCGACAAACTGCATGCCGCAGAATTAGCGAGCACGCGCGGTTATGATCACTGTTATATGATGAATGACCCCGACGGTTCACTCGCCCGCTTTGGCTGTTTAAGCAGTCCTGTGAGTGGCCGCGCTATGACGGTTTATACCAATCAACCGAGCGTGCAGCTCTACTGCGCTAACTTTTTAGATGGCACTGTGGGTCGCAATCAACAGGTATTAAATCAACATCATGGCGTGTGTTTAGAACCGCAGATGCTGCCAGACTCACCGAATCAAGGCGAGCGCTTTGGTGATGATGTTTGGTTAGTGCCAGGCAAGGTTTATCACCACATCAGCCGATATCAGTTCGATGCCGATGCGTAACATTAGCTATAAATTAGCGGTATATTAACGGGTAAATCGAGTCGCGATAAAATAGCGATGAATTGAGGTTAACGCACGGTTTCGCGGAAGGAAATAAAGCGATAAGGAATAAAATAAGCACTATTTTATTCCTTACACTCACAGTGTTAGCCCTTAAGCCGACACTGTGTTAATCATCAAAATCATCGACCCAATCATCGTCAAAATCGACGCCTACGGCATCGGATTCCACTTCTGGTTCAACTTCAGGCTTCGCCTTACGAACAGGCGCAGTTTCCTTCACGTTGTTTAGGTCAATACGAGCTTGATGCTTACTCATGAATTGAGCTCTAGCCGCCTTCCATGCACCACTAAACTTAGCCTCAGCAGCTTTTAACGCAGCCTCATCTAAGTCGTATAGGTTCACTTTGACGATATCTTCCACATACTCAATGATCGCATCGCGATCGGAATTGTATAGGTAGATACGTCCTGGGGAGGCATCGGGCAGCTGGTTGTCATGGACGACAATCGCGTTGCCTTTCGATGTTCTCAGCTCACCATACCAAACCTGTTTCTTTGCTGTGTTATACATATATGCTAATACCCTTAAATCAACACATACACTATGAGTTTTTTAGCCTGAATAAGCGAAGCATCGCTTGCTTTGATCCACGAATAGCGCCGGAAAGTCTCTGACGTTTTCAACTGGGTATTTTTACAGAATATTTCCGATAATCAATGCCTCATACCATGAAATTTTCACTAATTACGTATTAATTTCTGCCAAAGTACCCAAAAAGTTTAATCATTAACGACTTTAGTCTAAAAAATCGACGCGGCAAGTTTTATTCCCAATAAAAAGCAATCATATCGACTATGTTCGATGGGCATAAACTTTGACGATTCGAAGTTGCCGTTCGAGGTTACTGCAAGGTTAAGCATCAGGTTTAACCATGACGATTTAACGACAGTAGCGCAAACGACTATTTACCCCTACGTTACTCAGCCACTCTTTTGTCTACACGCTCTCAGACTTGCCTCAAATGGCCGCGACCTAAACAATCCATCGCGGCCAAACCAACGTGCCGAGCCTAAATGACCGTCAGTACCACCTTGCCCCTGTGCTCACCCGACTCCATCAGCGCATGGGCTTTCGCGGCTTCGCCTAATGGGAAGGTCGCAAAAATATTGGGCACAATTTTATGGGCGTTTAACAGCGGCCAGACTTTCTCAAATAATTCGGCGGCAATAGCGGCTTTAGCCTCCACGCTTTGCGGCCTTAAAGTCGACCCTGTCCACATAATACGTTTTGCCATCAGACGGAAAATCTCGACCTCGGCCTTAGGGCCACGCTGCATCGCCACCGACACCATACGGCCGTCCATCGCTAAGGCTTGTAAATCGAGGTTAATAAAATCGCCACCAGCGATATCAAAGACCACGTTCACGCCCTTATCTTGGGTGAGTGCCATGACAGGCTCAACAAAGTTTTGGGTGCGATAATTGATGACTTCAGCGGCGCCAAGGCTCAAGCAATAATCGCGCTTCTCATCTTGCCCCGTCGTGGCAATGACTTTTGAACCTAAGGCGCTGGCAAGTTGAATGGCCGTACTGCCGATACCACCCGAGCCGCCGTGGATCAGCACAGTCTCGCCCGCTTTCAGTCCCGCACGCATAAACAGATTGCCCCATACGGTGAAGAAGGTTTCTGGCAATGCAGCGGCCTGCACATAACTAAAGCCCGTTGGAATAGGTAAACAGTGGGCAGCATAGGTGAGCACGTACTCACCATAGCCACCGCCCGGCACTAAGGCGCAAACCTTGTCGCCGATTTGCCATTGGCTCACGCCTTCACCGAGGGCACAAATATCACCCGCGACTTCAAGCCCAATAATCGGTGATGCACCCGGTGGTGGCGGATAAGCGCCTACCCTTTGTTTGACATCGGGGCCATTCACTCCTGCAGCATGCACGCGGATCAACACTTGGCCAGACGCTGGCACAGGCAAAGGCGAGCGCGATAGCTGCATCACCTCGGGCGCCCCGGGTTGCTCAACATGGATATGGGTGTATTCGCTTGGTAAAGCTGACATAAAAGCTCCTTTGGGAATGGCATCGACCTCATCGCAAATGGCTTAGCATCTCAGGGTTCGAGTGCTAACTGCGGAAAAGTGCATCTAACCTTAATGCGGCTAAGCTAGCGCGAATTCAAGCCAAATAGCCACTCTTATTCAATCAGGTATTTCATAAGGCATTCAATCAGGTATTTCATAAAGCATTCAATTAGGCCTTTCTAAGCTGTGGAGTCCCACAGACTCAGCTTCTGGCGCGAGTCCTTTGAGTAATAAGCTGAACCTAAGCTGAACAGAAAAGATGTATCAAACAAATTTACAGGTAAATACTAGATATATTAAAAACTTACAGCCATCATTTGAACGCATTATTTGCTAGCTGCGATGTTTGTCGCGCTATTGTTATCACGCAAATAATCCAATGAGGTTTGATGCAAGCTTAGGTTCCACGCATCAAATAACGCCCAAGGAAGATCTGCTTTGCAGACTAGATAACTACGGATACACAATGAAAAACACACTGATCTTCGCAGCTATTAGCTTAGCTTTTGCGACTCCCGCTCTCGCCCATGACACTCATACGAGTCACCCATTAGGCAGCAACACACCCAGCAATCCACAAGCGCAACCGGCAC
Organism: Shewanella scandinavica; assembly: GCF_031932065.1. Taxonomy (NCBI): domain Bacteria; kingdom Pseudomonadati; phylum Pseudomonadota; class Gammaproteobacteria; order Alteromonadales; family Shewanellaceae; genus Shewanella; species Shewanella scandinavica. Next base: position 39,568 of record NZ_JAUOES010000029.1, on the reverse strand, counting down.
CACGACCACCCTCGGCGCCCATTAGCCAAATAGAATCCCATAGACCGCTACTGCGGGAGACGCCATTGATGGCATCCCCGAATGAGCCAACTATGACAGAACAGACAATGACAGAACCGCCTAAGATGCATTCACGCAAGAAGCGAGAAGTATCTGAGCAACCGCCACTTAAGTTACAGAGTCGCAGCGCCGCACTGCAGAGCAATGACTACAGTGACTTTGTCGGTAAATCGGGCCAAGCCCTAGTGGATCAATTGAGCCAATCGACACCCGAGTGCGTCGGTAAGCTCTATAGCCTCAAAGGCAGTAGCGCCACCGCGCTATTTAGCGAGGCCAATGTGATCAGTGTCGCCAACGCCATTGCCACTAAAGCCAAGGACTACACTGGGGTCGATGTTCAGCATCTTGAGTCACATATTTACTTTGTCCGCGCCGCTCTCTATGTGCAGTTTTACAGCCCAAATGATGTACCCGCTTATAGCAGCGCCGCTAAGGCCAGCTTAAAATCAGCCCTCAACGCTTTATTTGCCAACGCTGCGATTTGGACTGTCTCCGATGACAATGCTGGCGTGTTGAAAGAAGCCTTAATCCTGATTGACTCAGCCGAGCTCGGCGCCGATTTTAATCATGTCACCATTAAAGTGCTAACGGACTACGACGCTAACTGGCAAGCCAGTTTCGCCATGAACGCCGCAGCCAACTCAGTGTTTACCACCTTATTCCGCGCCCAGTGGAATGAGGACATGCAGGCGCTGTTCGCTCGTGACCAAGGTATTTTAGATGCGCTGAATAACTTCCAACTCGAACATCGCGACTTGTTAGGTACCAATGCAGAGTATCTGTTAGTTAACTCAGTCAAAGAGTTATCTAGACTGTATTACATTGATGCCATGCGCCCGCGAGTGACTCAGCTGGTTAAAAATATCCTCAGCAGCACCAGCAAAACCGAACCGAGTAAAGTGCTTTGGTACGCGGCGGCAGAAATGGCCGACTATTACGATCGCAGCCATTGTAACGATTACAATATCTGTGGTTTTAAGGCGCAGTTAGAAGCCGATGCCTTACCTTTTAATTGGAAATGCTCCGACAGTCTCAAGATCCGCGCCCAAGATCTCTATCAAGATCAAGCCAAATGGGCCTGTGATGTGCTGACCAGTCAAGAGAGCTATTTCCACAGTAAGCTCGAAACAGGCATGCAACCCGTAGGGCAAGATAACAACGATGACTTAGAGTTAGTGATCTTTGGCAGTTCGTCTGAGTATAAATCCTTAGCCAACAGTATCTTTGGCATCAATACTGACAACGGCGGCATGTACCTTGAGGGCTCGCCCGCCGGACTCAAAAATCAGGCGCGTTTTATCGCCTATGAAGCCGAATGGCGCACGCCGGATTTCCATGTCTGGAACCTGCAACACGAATATGTGCACTACCTCGACGGGCGCTATAACCTGTTTGGTGACTTTAGTCGCGGCACGTCAGCCAATACTATTTGGTGGATTGAAGGCCTAGCGGAATACATCTCTTACCGTGACGCAAACCCAGCGGCAATTGCCATGGGCGAAACCGGTGAGTTCATGTTGTCGACCATATTCAAAAACAACTATGAATCGGGCCAAGACCGCATCTATCGCTGGGGTTATCTGGCGGTGCGCTTTATGTTTGAGCATCACAGGGACGATGTAAGACAGATTCTGGCCTACCTACGTAACGACCAATACGCTGAATATCAAACCTTTATGGATGGTATCGGCACACGTTACGACAACGAGTGGCAAGGTTGGCTCGCCAGCGGCTTGAGCACGGCTGACGATGGCATTGTCGATAAAGGCCCAAGTGATGTCGATGCTGAGCCCAGTGGCCGTGAAGGTAATTGGAGTGGTCCTGCGGGCACTATCAGTAAGGATTACTCCCCTTGCCAAGTGACGAACGAAGCCTACCGTTACACTGAATCGGCCAGCCTGAAAATCGATGTGCCGATGGAATGCATCGACTCCAAACTCGGTCGCGCCAGTTTCAGTTTTACTAATACCGATCGCTCGGCCCAAGATCTTTGGATCAAGATTGGCGGCGGCTGGGGTGATGCCGACATTTATTTCAATTCTAAAGGTTGGGCAAGCCCAGAGCAAAACCAAGGCGCGGGGATCGGCAATGGTAACTATCAAGTCATTAAAGTGCAGTTAAACCCTGACGAATATTGGCATTACATTACCTTGTCGGGAGATTTTGGCGGCGTTGATATGCAAGTCAGCACCACTGAGTTGTTCGCTGATGTTGATCCCGATCTGGGAGATGGCGGCGTGGATCCTGAGCCACCAGCAAATTGCGGTGCAGTGACCTTAGATTACGGCCAGCTCACACTGGGCAAAAACGAGTGTATCAGTGGTGGACGCAACAGCTTCTACTTCTGGGTTGAGGAAGATAATACTCAGTTCACCGTCACCACTAAGGGCGGCGCTGGGGATGCCAATCTTTACTTCAATGCCAGTCAGTGGGCCGACGCCGATAATGCCGATGCCAAGAGCACTCAAGTGGGTAATCAAGAGTCGCTAAGTTTTAGTGCCAATCGCGGCTGGCGTTATATCACAGTGGACACTGCCACTGAGTTTAGCGGCGTCACTCTCACCCTCAATGCTGGTGCAAGCAACACGCCTACGCCAGCTCTCATCGCCAATGCCTGCGCGACGCAATCCCCCTTGAGTCATGGTGAGCTGAGTTCAGGCAAAGCCATCTGCACCGCCGATGGCCGCAGCGATTACTATCTTTGGGTGCCAGAAGGTACGAGTCAGTTAAGCATCAACTCTGCCCACGGCAGTGGTGATGTGAGCCTGTTTTCGGGGACGACTTGGGCCAATGCTCAGCACTTCGATGCAGCATCTGTCACGCCCGCCAACACGCGGGAAAGTATCACAGTCGATGCACCAAGCCTAGGTTGGTATTACATCACAGTGCAGAGTGAACCCCAGAGTTCGGGTGTCGCACTACAAGTCGATTTACGCTAGTTGGCTGTCGTTGTTTAAGCCAGAACGTTTAAATCTGCTTATTTAACTCTAGCCATTTAACACTAGAGGCTTAAATCAAGCATTTGAATAAATAGCAAAATCCCTGCCATGGCAGGGATTTTTATTGGCTAAATGCTAACGAATACTCTTTTATATAAACATGACGTTATAAGCGCATCTCTTCAAGCACTTGCACTCTGTCCTTGGCCCTTGCTTCATAGTCATTTGAAAATCGCTCAGCCATTTCAATGCTCTGCTGATAAAGCGTTAACGCTGTTTTCGCATCGACCGCGCCGCCCTCGCCTTTATCTAATAAGGTTGCGAGTTGAAAGTATGCATTGCCTAAAATATCCGCCTGCAAACCTTGCTTGGCACCCAGCGTCGTCACTCTTGCTAACCAGTAGCGCGCGTTAACTGCATCTCGATGGGCTTCCGATAACAAGATATTGGTAAGTTCGGCTGCGGCGTAGAGATCCCGCCCGGCGGCAATCTGCCAAAATTCCTCACCCACAGCAAAATTATCCGCCAAATAGTAATAATCGCTGGCCGCTGCATGGGCCAGTTCAGGCTTAGCCTTCACACTCAGGCGATAATTTTCCAGCGCGGCATTAGCATCAAAATACGGTGAATAGGGTAACACTTGATAGAAAGCCATCAGGCTGCTTGCCTCAGGCAATCCTTGGTCAACTAATTGATTTAACTGTTGCCACGCTTGCGTTTCTCTAACCTTATCCTCACCCGTATTAACGAGGCCACGCTCAATAACCGATAAAGGTAAACGGATTAACTCAAGCTTTGCCGTGTTATCACCAAAGCTTGCGGCGCGCCCGAGCCAATAGGTTTTTTCATCATTTCGCCCCGCGTAACCGGCTTGAGCACGCATCCAGTGCAAGGCTTCAATATCGCCCGCCTCTGCGGCTTCACGGTAATACTTTAGCGCCTTAGCCTCGTCCTTAGGCAAGGCGTGGCCCAACTCATAGATACGCGCCAATAAGCGCTTATCTTCGGCCTTGGCACTTTGAGCTAAGGTCTTGATTTGTGATTCAGGTTTGCCATAGGCATACAGTTTTACTTCACTGTTGGCATAAGCATATTGAGTGCCGTCGGGATACTTCACCTCCACCGTATCGGGCTGATACCAGACATCGACCTCGTAATGCTCGGCAATCTGTGGATTAAAGTTCACCCGCATCACCGCCTCATCGCCACGCCGAACCGCTTGAGTATACGGGCTGGCCCACAGGCTAGAAGTGCGCTGCAGGCTACTCTTCAGCCGTGCCTCGAAGGGCTTGTCTTCCTCTGGATAATGAATAAAAACCGGATAGTAAACTGGCGCTAACGATAACGGCGTGGTCGCCAGCAGTGAGTTATCTGCCTCGCTGCCTGCATGAATAGGATCGATATTAAGCTCATGACTTAAATAAAAATCATCGTGGGATGACACTTGAGTCGGCAACACCGTTTGGCTGGCAAGCTGAGCCGCATCTACCGAAGTGCCCTGCAACTTGGCAAGGTAATCCCGTTGCAGCGTTTTAGCTCTCTGCCACAGCGGGTGGTTCGGCAGTATCGTCACATCGAGCATTAAATCCTCGAGATGCCACTGACAATCACCGCCACCATTTAAGGCTAAGGGCAGCGAAAACTCACTCGCTTCACTGCCGCTACTGATGACTTGTCTTAGCACTGAGGTTTCTTCGAGTGTCGCGCGGTAGGGATTAGCAAGATCGCCACTGGGAAAACGGATTTCCTTGCGGGTACAAATCGATGAGGCGTAATAACCGACCAGTTCTAATTGCGTATTGGCGGGCAACACACCGACAAATTCGAAACGCTGGCTGTCCGCCGGCGCCGTCACTTGATCAACTGGCAACTCACTGCGAAACAAGGACTCCCAAAAAGAGGCCATGACCGGAGAGGCAAACATCAGCCCAGCCGAACAAGCCAAATACAGGGGCGCCCTGTGAAAGCACTGTAACAAACTCATAATGCCAGCTCTCCATCGCTGATGAGGCAAATCCACTCGCACTAAAACACTCGCTTAAATACAAAAGATCATTAAGTTATCAAAAAAATAAGCCAACGCGCTTAGCTATTGGCTTAAATCATAACGTATTTATGGGCAAGTTGAACCCATGCAGTGGATCTAGGCTCGATCAACCCCAACCAACCTGCGACTAAACTTTAGCACTGCGCAGGCCAGCAAGCACATCCTTAGCTTTGAGTTCGGCCATAGCGACATAGGCCACAGGCACCACAAATAACGAGAAGAAGGTCCCCGTCATTAAGCCTCCGACTAAGACTAAGCCTATGTTGGCTAACCCTAATGAACCAGGCCCAGAAGCCAGCGCTAAGGGAATGGCACTTAAAATCATGGTTAAAGAGGTCATTAAAATCGGCCTTAAGCGCGATTTAGCACTGCTGAGCGCCGCCTCAATAGCACTCAAGCCTTGGTCCTGTTGCTTATTGGCAAACTCCACCAGTAAGATGCCGTGTTTAGTCACGAGTCCCACTAAGGTTAATAACCCTATCTGCGAGTAGATATTCACGCTCTGGCCAAACAAAGCTAAGGTCAGCAGCGCGCCAACAATACACAGGGGCACAGTCAGTAAGATAATTAAGGGATCGACGAAGCTTTCAAACTGCGCGGCCAAAATCAAATAGATAAACACCAGTGCCAGCAAAAATAGCGACTGAGTCCCCGCCTGCGAATCCATTAAATCTTTCACTACCCCATTGTATTTAAAGCCTTGGGCGTCATTGAGCAGCGTTGGCAGTTGCTCGTCTAAATAGGCTTTAATTTCATTGGTGGAATAACCGGGCATAATATCTGCCGTCAGCTCGGCGCTATCAAGGCCCATAAATGTCTTAATGTTCGACTCTGCCGTGGTCTGCTTAATCGACACAAACTGCGATAACGGCAATGCTTGCCCCGATTCTGAGGTGACGTACAGCTTATTCAATACTTTGAAATCACTGAGCTTATCTAAGTTTACTTGCACTTGAATGGGATAGGTAAAGCCATCGGTGGCATGTAAGTCCGCCGCCTTGACTGAGCCAAGGAAGGTAGAAAGCGCATTCGTCACATCGCCATAACTCACCCCCGAGAGGATAATCGCATTGCGATCGATAGACAGATCGTAACGCAGCTGATCCCTCAGTACCGAGTTACCGACGTTGTTCAGCCCTGGATAATCCTCGAGTAACTTTTGCACTTTGGCGGCGGTGTTGTTCAGCTCATCCTTATTGCGATCTAAGGTCGTTAACTCTAAGCGCAGATTATTGGCAATACTGAGGTTATCCGCCGAGCGAATGCTAAAGGACATGTTGTAAGCAGAAACGCTCTCCTTCGATTTAGTCATCAAGTCGCTGATCACCTCATCTATCCCCTCGCTGCGCTCACCCCAAGGTTTGAGCAGCACATGGTTTACTGGCTCGCCCTCGATGTAAGACAAGTTCGCTCCAACGGCAGAATGCTCGTCCATCACGCCATTAAGCTCAGCATTATGGTTCAGATGATACTGGCGACCCACACCCGTTGGGCCATTGGACGCCACATCAATAAAACCAGAATCTTCCGCGGGTAAAAGTATTTTCGGCAGCTGCCAGTAGGCTATGCCCGCAAGACCGACAAGCACCACTGCCGCGCCGAGCATTAAACGCTTACGACCGAACCACTTATCCAGCTCTTTGATATACAAATCATTTAACTGCTGCAGCGCATGCTCGACTCGGCTAAACCATTTAGGCTGCTGCTCAGTGGTATTGATAAGATAGGCGCTCATCATAGGCGACAAAGTCAACGCCACCACACCAGAGATCATCACGGCAGCGGCCAAGGTGAAGGAGAATTGCCGAAATAGATCGGCGGTTAAGCCCGACATGAGTCCTATCGGCAAATACACGGCCGCGAGCGTTAAGGTCATGGCAATGATAGGGAAAATGATTTCCTGACAGCCTTTAATCGCCGCGTTAAAAGGGGTTTCACCGTTTTCGATGTGGCGATAACAGTTCTCCACCACCACAATAGCGTCGTCTACCACCAGACCGATAGCCAAGATTATCGCCAGAATAGTGAGCACATTGATGCTAAAACCCAGCGCCGACATCACGGCAAACACGCCGATCACACACACAGGAATGGTAATGATCGGGATCGACGCCGCCCGCAGGCTACCTAAAAATAACACCACAATCAGCGACACTAAGATCACCGCCTCAATCAGCGCGGAAAAACCTTCGTCGATGGAAGCCTCGATAAAATCGGCCTGATTGTAGGCCAAGGTCATTTCTAACCCTTGGGGCAAATGCTGCTGCATGCGCGCAATTTCGGCCTTAATGTTCGAGGCCACAGTCACAGGATTAGCATTACTCAAAGGTAAAATTTGCAGCGACATGGCACTATGTCCGCCAATGGACAACAGACTCGGCGACAGGCTTTCTTCGCCCATCACCACATCGGCGACATCGGCCACACGGATGATCTTGCCCTCGCTGACCTTGATCACTAAGTCCTTCACATCATCGAGCGTTTCAACTTGATTCAAAGGGTTGATCGAGAAATCCCGTGACTTACCTTTAATCGCCCCCGAGGTGAAGCTGGCATTGTAAGAACCTAAGGTGCCCACCACATCGGCGGCCTTAATGTTCAGCGCCTTCATCTGCTCGGGGTTGAGCCAGACTCTAACCGCCTTTTGTGAGCCGCCATAAGGCCCCCACACGGCGCCAACACCTTGCACTTGTTTGAGCTGCGGCACTAGCTGCTGGCTAATGTAGTCGTACATGGCCTGCTTTTCCATGCCACCCGCGTTCACAAAGGTAATGATATTACTGGCAGCATCGGTAGCCGAGGTATCGTCGGTGACGGTCGGTTTATCTATCATGCTCTGGGGGAAATCGTTAATCCCTTCGACGCTGCTACGCAACTTATTCATTAAGTTGGTGTATTCGATATCGCTGGTATCGTCATTGAATTTAATGGTTAACGAGCAGCGACCTTCGCTACAGTCGGTCGACATAGTATCGACCTTGTCTATGCCCGAAGCCGCCGCAATTAACTTATCGGCCACATTGCTCGACATAAAATCGGCGCTCGCCCCTGCAATCGATGCATTCACAGATGCCGAGTGGGTGGTGTGCTCAGGAAAATATCGGATATCGAGTTTTTGAAAGGCAATCAAGCCCAGTAACACTGCCATGATGCTGAGCACGGAGGCGAAGATAGGATGGCGAATACAGACTTCGGGTAAACGCATTATTCGGCCCCCTCAGTGCTGGGCTCAGCGCTTAGCGCTACGGCCGCACCAGAGTTAGCACTGGAGACAGTGGCTTTATCTGCCGCGCTTTTGTCCTGAATGACTTTGATCTTGCTATCGGCCTTGAGGTTTTGCATACCCGTTTTAACCACGAGATCGCCTTCGGCTAAACCTTCGGTTACAACCGCATAGCCATCATTAGTGTTTTGCGCGAGTTTAACCACTTGTTTTACGGCGCTATCGCCGCGCACTAACCAGACAAAGCGTTCGTCATTATTGGCGATAATTGAATTTTGCGGCACTAATAAGTGTTTAATATCATTGCTGTAGAATTGCTTAATATTGGCGAACATACCGGGCGCCAGTTTGAACTCAGGGTTATCGAGGGCGGCGTGTACCTCAACTCGTCCTGAACTTTCATCCACCGCAGGGGCCACATAGTTAACTAACCCATTGAACACCTTATTACCATAGGCTTCAACGGTGACATTCACCTTCTGGCCTTTTTGTGCCTTACCTAAATCCTTCTGGCTAATGGCATAACGGACTTCGACCGGATTTAAACTATAGAGGGTGACTAAGGCGGTACCTGCGCCAATTTGGCTGCCGATGGACTGGCTAAAGCTTGTTAGCTGACCGTCGAAGGGGGCTTTGATCAAGTAGTCGTTCATGGTTGCTTGTTTCTGACGAAAATCGGCATCAGCCAGATTCACATTTTCCCGCAGTTCATCCACATCTTGCTTGGAGAGTGCAAATGGCTCTTTGATTAACAGGTCTTCAATCCGTTCAAGCTTTGTTTTTGCCAGTGCTAAGGTGCTTTTGGCCTTGTCTAAATCTGCCTTGGCCTTAGTGTTATCTTGCTCGGCAATCACTTGACCCTTCGTCACTTTGTCGCCGTTACTAAAATGGATAGCACTGATTTTTTCACTGGCATTAAAGTTGAGGATCGCCGAGTCGATGGCGTTAATTTTACCGACTTCGTTGACCACATCGGCAAAGGCAGTTTCTTGAATGGCCTCAACCGTCACAGGGATAACGTCGATCTTATCCGCCGCTGATACAGCTATAGGGGTTAAGGTGAAAAGACTCGCCAGTAGAAACGTCAAAGGCGCGATTAAGGGCGCCTTTGGAAGATTGTGGGGCTGGCTTTTAAATGAAATATCGCATGCACTGCGTGCTCGTTTTGTCACTCTTTGTGTAAACATCGTTTGTATAAACATAGTATGCAAACCTATTGTTCTTACTATTCAACGGACATCCTATCCGACAACAGCAAACCGGATTGAACCCAAGACTAATACCCAGTCCTCCAAAGTGCTTATTCAGCAATTTGAGGTTATTTGGGTATACAGCCTATAGGCATAATCCCTGTCAGTGCCAGTAAAAATACTGTTACACATTCAAACAAAACAATGAGTTAACGAAAAACCTAATCGACAAAACTTAAATCACACAAAATCACACAAACCACAACAAACTAGAAACAGATGTAAATCTAGCCTGTTAGCAAGCCACTATTTGCCTTTTAGCAGGGCTCCGATGGCCTTTTTCACCTCTGCAAAACAGGGGCGCTGAGTCACATCTAACTGCATACATTCGTCTTTAATCGCACTCAATTTTTTATAGTATTCAGGGCCAACCGAGCCACTCACATAAGCCAACAGATCTTCAATCAAGCAGCCCAGCGCGCGCACTTCAATCGCTTCCATCGCCAAGCGCTCTACTGTAGACAGATTGCGTAAATTAGATGCCGCGCCAAAATCACCAAACAACAGGTTCATCTGTTGATTAACCATAATGTTATGGGCGTAGACATCGCCGTGGCTGACTTGCTTGGTGTGCATGTGCGCCATCGCATCGGCCAATTGGAGTGTAATCTTAGTCACGTCATCAAGGCTGAACTGGGTATCAGCATGAAAGGTATCACGGGTGCAGGTTGCCAAACTTGGCGGTAAACCTAAATTGCTAAACCCGGGCGGGATGAGCTCCATCACTAAGCCCAATTGGTCTTTCTGGCTGATGTGCGCCACCACCTTGATAAGGCTCGGGTGATCTCCCGTTGTGAGGCAGCAATCTAACTCGTCGGCGGGATAACCATCGCTGGTCACCTCCCCTTTAAAGAGTTTTACCGCAATCTGTGATGACCCCGTCGCGGCGACCATGGCCTGATTCAACCAATCACCACGGTAAATCACCCCAGAGGCGCCTTCGCCCAGTTTTTCTGCCAACTTGATATCATGCAGAGTCACGTTTGCCACTGTGGCCACATCGGCATGGGGATCGACCAAGGTATGGCTGAACGGATTACCCGCAAAAGCGAGCCAAGTCAACTTAGGCAAACCCAGTAGCCAAGCTGGCAACGCTTGCAGTTGATTGGCCGATAGACGCACTAATTCTAAGTTACGGCAATTGGCCATCGACTCGGGCAAAGCCGTTAACCGGTTGCCCGCTAGTGCTAATTTTTGCAGACGAGGTAAATCGCCCATAGCCGCAGGCAAGGTCTCGATGTGGTTATCGGTAAGGATAAGCCAGCGGGTTTGTGGCGGTAACGCAGCGGCAGTCACAGTGCGGATTTGATTCGCCTTAAAGCCAATCATCTCTAAATTCGCACAGCGCCCTAATGCTTCGGGTAAGTATTCGAAGCGGTTATTAGAAGCAAAGAGGATCCTTAAACGCGATAAACGGTGCAAGTCCTCGGGCAGAGTACTCAGTTGATTATTTGACAAATCGAGGATTTCGAGGCTATCGGCTAAGTCAAAAATCTCCCGCGGAAACTCGGTTAACTCCTCGACCAATTGTAAACGCGTGATCCCTTGTAACTGCCCTGCTCTTAACTGCGCTAACGTCTGCACTTTGCTACCCAAGTCAATGAAAAATCGCCGCTATGGTAGCGCATTAATGGTTAAAGCTAAACGCAAGATATACAGCCAAAGGGCGGCGCGATCGGCGCTAAACGGACGTTAAGCGGGCGCTGTAAATAGGGGGAAACCGTGGGGAGCTATCCAGAAACGCGAAAACAGATTAGCATGTGCACCAATATGGAATGCCCAGTTAACTCATCACAGGACAATCATGCGGAAACATTTTCGCCAAACGCACTCTTTTACAGTGCTAATGCTGGCCATGTTCGTGGCCCAATTGAGCGGTTGCGCGAGCACGTCGGCAAGCCCATCAACCACAGAATTCAATGCCCCAGCAAATGATGTGAGTAACGCTAACGAGCACTCGCCACAACACCAGCAGCAGCACACGCCACCCGCTGTGGTTGAGCAGTACAGCGACGTTTGGGAAAAGATCCAACACGCCAACACCATTGACGTACATGACGATGCCGAAGTGCGCAAACAGCGTAACTTTTTCGATGATAAACAGAAATTTATGAACCAAGTCGGCGAACGCGCCGAACCCTTTTTGTATTACATCGTCAGCCAGCTCGAAGCCCGTAACATGCCATTAGAATTGGCGTTATTACCCATAGTCGAAAGTGGTTACAATCCACTGGCACAGGCAAACGGCCCAGCTGGACTGTGGCAGATGATCCCCGCCACTGGGCGTAATTTTGGCTTAACGGTTAACTCAGCCTACGACGGTCGCAAAGATGCACTGGCCTCAACCGATGCCGTGCTCGACTATCTACAGCATTTGTACGACACCTTAGACAAAGACTGGATCAACGCCGTCGCCGCCTACAATACCGGTGAATTGGTGATTAAAGCCGCCATCAACAAGAATAAAGCCAAGGGTAAACCAACGGACTTTTGGTCGCTGGGCATTCCGGCCAAACGCGTACAAACTGTGCCTAAGTGGCTGGCCTTTATTCAAATTATTCGCGCACCCAATCATTACAATCTAAAAGTGCGACCGATTGCGAACCGCCCTTTCTTAGATAGAGTCCCTGCGCCCAATGGCGTGGATATCGGCCAAATCGCCAATGCGGCAGGGCTGAGCAAGGCAGAATTTAAAACCTATAACCCGGGCTTTCGCCAAGGCGTGATCCCGAGCAAAGGCAAATATCAGATCGCCTTACCGCTGGAAAACATAGGCCAATATCAAGAAAATCACGACAAACTCTACGCCCAAAAACGCTATGACAGCCAAAGCTATATCGTTAAGTCCGGCGACAGCCTAGGCACAATCGCGGCTAAGTTTGATACATCAGTCAAGGCATTAAAACAGGCTAATAACCTGACCTCTGATCGCCTCAAAATCGGCCAAGAGCTCACACTCTTAACGCCAATGGCAGCCAATGACAATGCGCCAGAACCCGCTAAAGCCAACACTAAGTCCGATAGCAAAGCCAAGTCATCGACCAAAACAAATGCCAACGGCACTAAAACCACCAGCTCAAAATCGGCCGATATGCCAACGGCAAAAGCCAAAACCTACAAGGTAAAATCCGGCGATTCGCTGGATAAAATCGCCCGTAAGAATAAGGTCAAACTGGCTGATTTAATGAAGTGGAACCAGCTCAATAGCAAGAGCATTATTAAGCCAGGCCAAGAGCTGAAAATCAGCGAATAACACTTGCGATATTAACTGCAAAAAAGCCCAACAAAGCGCCAATTAAAAACGCTGTGTTGGGCTTTTTGCTGTCCCAGTGTCAGAGTTAACCATCACTTAAACATTGCTACTCAGTTGACCTCACATTGACTTCCAGATAATCATTCCAAAACAAACCACTCCAAAACGAACCACTCCAAATGCAGCGCCGTTATTTTGTGTCCTTCTTCGCTAAACCGAGGGGATATAATTGCTGCTTAAACATGCCAACGGGCATGTAATCACCGACGACACCATATTGCTCTGGCCACTCTTTCTGACCTCGAACTGCGGTTCCAAAGAGGTAATCTAAAAATGAAAAATGGGCGGCATAGTTACGATCTATAGCCGCCTTATCGGAAGCATGGTGCCAATGGTGGAACTGCGGGCTGACGATTAAGTAACGTAGCCAACCGAAGTTAACTTGGACATTGGCATGGTTAAATACCGCCTGTACGCCAACGATAATGACATAAATACTGATGATATCTTTGGAAAATCCCAAGATAAAAATCGGCGTAAGTACTAGACAACGGGTGGCGATCAACTCAAACATATGTTGCCTTGATCCCGCCAACCAATCTAAATGCTTGGCGCTATGGTGTACCGAATGGAAACGCCACAGGAATGGGATCTCATGGTAAGCGCGATGCGCCGCATATTGCATTAAATCGGCGACCAATAGAATCAACAGCAGTTGCAACACAAAGGGCAGACCTGCGATAAAGCTTTGCACTGTGCTGGAAATAGCCCAAGAAAAGGTCGACTGCACAAATTGATTCGTCACCAATAATACAAATCCAATCGCTAAATGATTCACCAAAAAATGATTTAAATCCCCTTGCCATTCGGGTCTCAATATTGGCTGTTCAGGTTTATGGGGTAGCCATTTTTCGATAAAAATAAAAATTAAGGTTGAACCTAATAAGTCTAAAATAAACCAATCTAACCCCAGTGAGACCTTATGATTGGCAAAAGGCTCGACCTCGACTTGATGACCACCAAAGGCAATCGCCAAGCTCACAAATACCCAAGCGACAAAGCCAAATCGTTTATTTTTATTTCGAATAAAATTTAATAAACCTAAGCTGCCCGACACCACTAAGGCGACAAATATCAAACTGCGAATAATATCGACGTTATAACTTTGGCGTAATTCGGGGGTAGTCAGGTATTCAGGGAAATGAAACGCCAATACACCTAAAAACGATAATATGGCTAACATGCACGCTATGGTGCCGCTAATACTGCCTTCACCAATTTGGAAATGGCCGTCTTTAAATCCTTTGCTAATCACAGTGAACTCCTTTTCCTATGCTGCTCGCGTTATCCACACAACCACCACTCAGCTTAATTTTGCCGATTAGCCTACATTAACCCCACTGCCACAATCAATAAAAAGCGCTACCTAAGTAGCGCTCTTGTATTAGCTAAGTTCACTCACCTTAACGGTTAGAGCTTAATCAAGTTATAACCAAAGCTAGTGGCAGCATCTTTATTCAGCACCATAGTGACATTATCTTCATTGCTGAAATCCATTAAATCGGAGGCATAGACAACGGTTTTAGTGCCGTTTTCGACTGCGATGACTTTAATAGAATATTCGCCTGCAGGTACAGTCACTGACTGAGGGCTAGCTGGGTTGACCGCAGTGATTTTATTTACCGCAGTTTCAATCGTGTCATTTGCTTTTAAGAAATATACAGTGAGATTACTTTTATCGGCAAAACTCACGATGTCAAACTTAAAGCTATAGGGACTTGGAGTCTGAGTTTGCTTCATCTCCATCGCCTTCACTTGGCTGCCCTGCTCTGTCGCCTGCTCGTAAATGAAGATGGTTTTAATATCATCTTGATTAAGGGTGATCAGCACATTGTCGAGTAATTTAGCTTGGCTAGTATGGTCAAGTACGCTCACACCAAAGTCATTAAACTCGGCGCCTTGGTAAGCTGTTACGCCGAAGGGGGCCACATTGCTAAATAGCGCTTCTTGCTTACTACTCACCACTTTCACATCGACATTATGTGCAGCCAAGCCGTTAAATACTCTAAAGTCTACACTGCTTTCGAGGGCGACATGGTTACGCACATTGGTGGTTGAGTCGACGCTGTCTAAACTGATTTTAGCAGCTGAAGCGCCAAAGCTTTCCCTTAAAATCAACTTATAAGGCACCTTGGTTTTAAAGTTAATGCTTGCCGTGGTGTAGCTGATATTGGTCGTACCCGCCGCAGTCAGATAAATTTTATAGTCGCCCGTATCTAAAATCTGTGGTGTTGAAACCTCACCATAGGAGACACTGCCTAGCATCACTGCATCGGCAAAGCCTTTATCCGCTTTGGCAATATAGGCATCGTAGGCAGGTGCATCAGTCGCAGTGTGTGCAATCAATAATTGCATCTTGCTCTTGTCCGCTTCGGCATTTTGTTTATCGAGCTCGGTACGCGAGTAATTAATATTCAAAAGGGCTGGCGAGGCAAAATCCCCATGCAATACAAAGAAATGGTCGGTTGCCGTTTTTAAATCGATATTCTCTTTGTAGAGTGAAATATCTTTATTTGCCGCATCCTTACCCATCACCTCTACCTCACTCACACCGGGGGTAGATGTAAATCGTGGCATCGCATCTGCGTAGCTCACGCTTTCATAGGTTTTATCGCCAATCTTCAGCGCGGTAGCAGTGCTCCCCACTGTCGCATTATAGAATTGCACATAAGTATCAGTTTTAGAGGTATCCTCATCCTTGTCATTATCAGAACCACCGCAAGCGGTCACGCCTAAACAGGCGAAGGTCAAAACCGCGAATCCCTTTAGCTTACTTTTTATCATTGTTTCCCTCATTAGCAGACAAAAATTCAGTTCAGTCTACGCAGTTATACAATGACAACAATGGCAATTTCCACTAAAAACAAAAACAAATATTTCACAAACTCAAACACTTAACAAACATTTCAATAACACGCCAAATACTGATACAAACGCCACTTTTCAGGCCCTTAATTGATACAAATGCGATTGCTGATACCTTAGTTCACATCTACAAAAACGCTTCCACTCCAGAACAATAAGGCTGGCATATCGAATACCTCTCTTTTAGGCTATTGCGACCATGGAGAAATCATCCACAGTTGGTGCAAACCTTGTTCGACTTATGCGATTGAGTTACTCTCGCACCGCCAATTAAGCCTTTGGGATGGATAGGGTTTGCAAGGGATTCTTAACTACTATAAACAGTGTTTTCAACACGATAGTGCTGAAATTAACCTTTGGTCTAGCCACAAACTTGCTGAGCAAGAAAAGCTATTACTCCAAGGAGAAGACGAGTTAAGCAGTGGCTTTCTGCCTCGCTTGCCGGTGCCATTTGCTCCTGCCTCCGCATTAATGGCGCGTAGTGCCTTGTATCTACGTGAAAAAGTACTATTGCACTGTTGTTTATTTTTCTGCGGCACAGTCGAACTTAATGGCGAAAAACGTAAAGTCGTCACGCCACTGCTGTACCGTGAATGCCAGTTACAGGCCGATGGCGATAACATTTACCTCGAATCTAATAACAGCTTCTCTGGCGGCGGGCCATTCACCATCAATGAAGCACTATTAGAAAAATTAGTCGTTGAAGGACACAGCTTAAGTCAAGAGTTACGCGATAATCCAACGGATGTCAGTGGCTGGATAGCTTGGCTGCGGGCGGGCCAAGCCGATGTTGATACCAGTCATTTATTGCATTTTCCCAAGCTGATCGATGAGACTGAATTCACTGGCTTATGCCGTAAACGTGGGCGGTTTATGGTTAGTCGCAGCCAAATTATTCTTGCAGAGCGTTCGCAGGCAAGTCGCGGCATATTGCACGAACTCGACAATCTCATCACAGCGCCTTCACACTCTGCGCCGCTTCAAGCGCTGTTTAGGCAAGTGCCAACTCGAGATCCACTTAGTCACAATGTCGATACCCAAGAGCATTACCTTCCTGGGCTATTAAGCCGCGCGCAAATTCAAGCCTTAAAGGTGGCGGCCAATCAAACTTTGGGGCAAATATCGGGTCCACCGGGAACGGGTAAAAGTTACACCATAGCCACAGTGGCGGCGGAGCAGGTATTAAGGGGTAAATCTGTCCTCATCGTCGCCCACACCGATGTTGCCGTTGATGTGATTGCCGATAAGTTGCAGCAACAATTCCAGCTTGGGAGCAGCCTTATTCGCGCCGGCTCGCCGCAATTTATTAAAGTCCTTAAAAACCAGATAGATGAAATGCTGCATGGTCAGCATCCTGCGACTGCTGAAACCCTCTCGGATATCCTACTACTCAATGCAAAACAGCAACTTAATACTGTGACTCGCGAGCAAACCAAAATGGAAGCCGGTTTTATTCACCATTGCCGACACGCCATACGTCGCGGCCAAAAACTGGCGACCTTACAACAAGGACAATCGCGCTGGCGCTTAGGATTTTACAACTGGGCTTACCGTGCCGGGATCAAACAGTTTGCTCAGCAATGGGATGTGCTCGATAAATTAACCGCCCTCATCGCCCAAAAAGAAGACTTAAGCCTCAAATACTTACAATTGGCCACTCACTATCGATTAAACCAATTACTCAAACATAAGCGCAGTACACTGGTGAGTTTTGCCAGTGCACTTCGCGCTCGGCAGTCCGCTAAGCAACTCGACGGTTTCTACAAAACGGATTTTGATGCCTTAAAGCAAACCTTTCCCATTTGGTTATCTAGCCTTGCCAGCTTGCATAAAGTGCTGCCCATGGAGCAGCAAATGTTTGATCTAGTGATTATTGATGAAGCCACCCAAGCCAATATTGCCGCCTGTTTACCGGCCTTACAGCGGGCAAAAGCGGCACTGGTGGTGGGCGACAGTAAACAGCTGCGCCATTTCTCGTTTTTATCCCGCGCAAAGCAAACCCAAATCCAGACCCAACTCGGACTTGCTGCGGATTGCCGCGGCCTAATGAGCTACCGTGATGCCAGTATGCTCGACTTAGTATCACAATCCCTTGCGAGCCAATCCCAAGTGGTATTTTTAAATGAGCATTTTCGGAGTAAACCTGAGCTGATCCAATTTAGTAATCAGCAGTTTTATCAAGGCATGCTGAAAATTATGCAGCACAGACCCTGCACGAGTTCAGGACACTTACATAGAATACAAGTGACAGGCGCGCGGGATAGCAAGGGAGTTAACAGACTAGAAGCGGAGGCATTAATTCAAAAGTTATCACAACTGATTGATGAACAAGAGAATGCATTAGTGCCCGCCAGCATTGGTGTGCTCTCCTGTTTTCGCAATCAGACGGAGTATTTATCCCAGCAAATTCTCGCACGCTTTAGCGCACAACAACTCGAGCGTCACCAATTACGGATTGCCACGCCCTTTGGTTTTCAAGGGGAAGAGCGCGATATTATGCTGCTGTCGTTTAGCATTACGGCCAATGACAGCCGCGCCGCCGTGTATTTAAATCGAGCCGATATGTTCAATGTCGCCATCACCCGCGCTAAACAAATGCAGTGGCTATTTTTATCGGTACAAGCGCATGAGCTCCCCAACAATAATTTACTGGCAACTTACTTAGCATCGGCGGGCCAATTTCAAGCGGCACACAATTATGTCGATGCACTCGATACCTTTGGCCAGTCGGTGGCACAGGCGATTGAAGAAAAAGGGATTACAGTATGGCGCGCCTACCATATGGCGGGGCTGGAACTGGATATTCTGTGCCGTTATGGTGACCAATATTTAGCGATAGATTTAATCGGTTACCCAGGACCATGGGCGGACTTTTTCGATATTGAACTGTATAAACTCTTACAGCGTGCGGGGATTAAACTCATCCCCGTCAGCTACGGACTGTGGTGTCAGCAGCGGGAACTGTGCATCCAATATATTTGCCAGCAATTGGGTATTCCCCAACAAAGTGAAAGCAGTAAATAGAAACCTTAATCATGCTGTTGGTAAATCGCTTTTATCCTGTTTCGCAGCCAGGTGATTTTGGGGTTGTGGCTGTTTCTCTTATGCCAAATCAAGGTAAAAGGGATCGCGAGCTTATCAAGATATTCGCCACTTATCGGGATCGGACGAGTGACTAAGTCAGGGTGTAATTGGCGGGCATATTGCTCACAATATTGTGGCGCGATTGCCATCATACTGTGGTGAGGCTCTGCCGCGACAAACAGTGACTGCTCAAAGCTGGCCAAGGTCAGTACTATATTGCGACTTAAACCAAGCTCAATAAGTACATCATCTAAGGCCCAGGTTTCGCTCTTTTCCCACAAGATATTGATATGCGAGTATTTTAAGAAAGTGTCTATATTCCACTCTTCCTGCAAGGCGGGATGATCGCGGCGTAAATACACCTGAGGAAGATCGGTAAATAAAACCTCAAAATCGATAAAATACGGCAATAAATCAAGGGACTCCTTGGAACGAGGATGACTTTCTCGGCCAGTAAAACCTATGTCAGCCTCACCGCGAATAATGGCCTCCAGTGAATCATAATCCCAATTTCGTACTTTCACTTTTGCATCAGGGTAGTGTTGGTAAATCGCCTGCGTTAATTGATTAAGCATAATGAGCGACAAAGGTGACTCAAGCATCAGCTCAAAACTGAGCCCTTTAGCCATATCGTCCCCGCGCTTGCCCATAAGCTGTTTGCCCATTTGTAACCAATCGGCTAAGTCTTGCTCCATGCTTTGAGCTAATGGCGTTAACTGGAATCCATGCGGTGTTTTGACAAACAGAGGATCGTCAAACCAATCACGCAATTTCGCCAAGGATTTACTCACGGTCGATGGCGTAACATTGAGCTTTTTAGCGGCCTTAGTCACACTCCGCTCTTGTAAGAGAAGTTGTAGAGTAAACAATAGATTAAGGTCAAGACGTGCGAGTGATTTCTTCATCTAGATAAACGCTCGGTGCTAAAGGCACGCATAATATGAGTAAGGTACTGATAACAGAGCCCAAGGCTAATATCAGCAACAATATGTTAAGTGGACTAATACCTATTAACCCCATCAGCCAAATATACAGTGCTGAAGTACAAACCTGTGCAATACCTAACAATGAACTTGCCACCCCAGCACGCGATGCAAAGGGGCTCAGTGCTTGGCTCATAGTCACACCAAATCCAATCGCGAATCCGCTACAGACAAAACCAAAGCCTAATAAATTCACATTAAGACTAAAATATTGCACCTGAGTTAGCACAAACACTAGCGCGGCAGCTGCAAATAACAGCTGTGAAATCAACATCAAACTTTTTTCTTTAAGCACAGCAAGTGCAAAAGGAGTCGAGAACGATACCAGCATACTCACTAACGCTGTCAATGCCATAACATTAGAATATTGACCACGGTCAAACCCCATCTGCCCCATGATCAGCATGGGAGACACATTGACATAACTGAGAATCGTAGTCACACCTAGAGTCGTCATAACAAGCCGGCTGAGGAAAAAAGACTGACGAAAAGATTCTTGCGGCGCCAACTGACGATTAACATCCTCAATCCTACTCTGCGCAGGCTTAGTCTCCCGTAATATAAAAATACATAACAAACAGACTAATAGTCCCATGCCTGCCATAGTGCTAAACAGACTCTGCCAAGGGAACTTGAGCATAATTACATGCCCAATAACAGGTGCAATGACCGGGATAATGCACGTAATACCATTGATCATTGAGAGCACTTTAGCTCGGCGCTTATCGTCTAAGGTGTCGCGTAAAATAGCAAAGGCAACAACGTAACAGGAACCAGCACCAATTCCCTGCATAAAACGTATGAGTAAGAACTGATTGCTTGTCTCTGCCATACCACCTAAATACGAAGCTAAAGCAAAGACAATAGCGCCGAATAGAGTGACAGGCTTGCGCCCTAATCGGTCCGCTACGCTGCCAGCAAAAAGCATAGTTGCCGCCATTCCGCCAAGATACACAGAAAAAGCGATATGCAACTGTGCTTCACTCGCGCCTAAATCCTGCGCGATTTGCGGTAAACCAACCAAGTACATATCTATCCCAGTTGGATACAGAAGCACTAAACAAAAACTACACAAAAGATATCGCAACATATACCTCACCCATCTCCTCGCAAATAAGTTGCGCCTAGAGTAGTGGGGCGAGCGCAGTTAAGTGAGTGGCTTTTTCGACAACAGGTATTTCCGTTTGCGACCAAGGGATATAGGCCGTGGAATTGGCCCTAAATTGAAGGAACAGAAGGAATAAAAACAAAATATCCCCTGCACTGGCTAGCACAGGGGATATGGCGGCGAATGGTCAATCTTCTATTCTATGAACCCAACACTCATTGCTGAGATGTTAAGGGTGCAGGAAGGACTTGGATGGTTAAACTGCCCTCTGCTGGCAAATATTGCTGTGCCAGTTTACTAAGCTCTGCCGGTGTCATCTTCTGCGCCAACGCTTGCCTTTGTTTGAAAGCAGCAAAGCGTCCAGGATAACTCTGGGCATTTGACGCTAAATCTAACCAAAAACCATTGCTCTGCGGCGCGGCTTGCATCCATTCAAGCACTGGTTGGCGGGCTCGGTTAAGTAAGTATTCGCTAATCCCCTGCGGCTGCTTCACTTGGTTAACTGCAGCGGTGAAATACTCGGAAACCGTTGGCAACATGGCTTGAGTCGTCACGCTAAACAAACCTAAGTATCCATAACCGCTGGCATTGAGATCATTGTAAGAAAAGGCCGATGGCGAATAACTCGCGCCCGCTTTTTCTCTCACATTTTCCGTTAATAGGATGCTGAGCACTTGCTCCAACAATCCCAGTCCAGCGTGTTGGCTTAGGTGAGTCATATCCGTTGTTGGCCACACCATGGCCAGCGCCGCTGAATCTGGATGACCATAGTGTGTTAACGTCATCTTAGCCGGCACTTTCGGGAACACAGACACTAGCGATTGGCCATGTTCAGTGGGGCTGCGTTTGATTGCTCCGAGAGTTTCAGCCACAGCAGTAATGGCGCTGGCTTCGTCGAAATCCCCCACTATGGCGATTTCAATTGCCCCTTGCTCGACGGCTGAATGGAAACTCGGCGCCAGCTCTGCAAACTGACGTTTTAAAATTTCTTCTGGTTCACCATAACCATAACGTTTATCACCACTGTGGGAGATACGGTCAAACTGATTAGAAAACTCAGTTTGCGGGTTGCTATGGAGACTTTGCTGCTCGGCAATCACTTGCTCGCGGAACAATTGCTCGGCCTGCTTATTCATGCCGGGTTCAATCAAAAAGGCCGTCATTAAGCTAAGCTGCGTGCGCAGTTCTGCGGCATTGGTACTGATCTCACCGCCAAAACTCTGCTCACGCACGCCTAGGTTGATGGAAATATCTTGCCCAGCAAAAATCTCCTGCAGGCTTTCATAATCATGGGCCTTGAGTCCACCCTGCACAAACGCACTGTTAAACAGATAAGATAAGCCATCTAACTCAGGAAATGGTACTTCACCAAAGCCAATGTTGAGGCTGACCAAAGTAGTGCCTTTATTAAAGTCAGTAGGTTTAAGATTAAGGCGCACACCGTTGGCAAACTGCAACTGACGAATGCCCGTTTCGGCATCGCGACTATCGGCCACTAACTTACCTTGATCGCCAAATTGAGTGTATGCAAACTCGTCAATTGCCTTAGTTGCTGGCGCACTCACAGCTTGTTTGCGGCTTTTCTCATAGCTAGCGATAAGCTGTTTTTCAACATTTTCGATGGGTTTATTGCTCGTCAGGTACAGATACGGCGTAGCATTCCATGTCTGATTAAACACTTGCTTTAGCTTTTGCGGCGTCACTGTCGGCAGTATTTTTTCAAAAAATGCCAGCTGCCATTCAGGCTCTACAGGCACGCGCTTTTCTGCGACCGAGTAGACTAACCCCTCGGCAATATTCACACTGTGGATAGTACTGCTACCCGCAGCGCTGAGCTGATATCCTTTGTGCATACGTTTGATTTGTTGGTCAATTTCCTGCTGACTAAAACCAAACTCTTGTGCTTGGCGCAGGGTTTGCTCCAATATTGCTATGCCCTCTTGCCAGTTATTCTCCTGCGTACCTAAGCTCATTTGAGTGCTATAGGCGAGATCAAATTGCTCCCCAACCTGCAGGCTAACGCCAGATAAACCTTGGCTATGCAGTAACTGCGACTCCATTCGGCGATACAAGATGCCGTGGGCGAGTTCGAGCAGTATTTCCTGCTCGCGCACGGCAGGGCTGTCGGTAGGGTATGCCATAGGTTTGAGCATACCGAGGGAAACCGAGGTCGATAGGCTAGGATCGAAAAATGCCGCAGCCTCGACGCGTTGACGCTCAGCGACAGTGCCAATCGCTTGCGGCTTCACCTTCGCCGCTAAAGGCGCCGCCTGCCAACTGGTAAACTGTTGTTTTATCTTTTGTTCAACTGCGGCTACCTCGATATCACCGACCACTATTAAGGTGGTGCGTGAGGGCGTGTAAAAACCTTGGTATAAAGACAGCAGCGTCTCGCGAGTAGCATTCTTGATGCTGTTCGCCTCACCCACAGGTAAGCGCTTTGACAACAGTGTATCTGGCATTAAAAACTGTAATTGATTGCGGTAATTCTCCAGATCCGCACTGCTACGCTCACGCAGTTCAGCCAATACCACCGCTTTTTCACGCTCGATAAGCGCCGGGTCGAGTAATAAATTACTGCCAATTTCGCGCATTAAAAACAAAGCGGTATCGACTTTATCTTGGCTATTACTGGGCAAGTTGAATTGATAAACCGTCTGCTGAAACTCAGTCACAGCATTGGTATCGGCGCCAAAACTCAGACCAAGACGCTGCAATGTCGGGATCATCTCCCCCGCAGCCAAACCCGTCGAGCCATTAAAGGCCATGTGTTCAAGAAAATGCACTAACCCCTGCTCGGTATCAGACTCCACCACTGAGCCCACGTCCACCCGCATACGTACTATGACAGCCTGCTCTGGCGTCTTATTGCTCACTAATAAATAGCGCATGCCATTGGCAAGTTCACCAGTATGGACTCGCCCACTCATGGGCAAGTCAGGCGTTCCCATCCACAGCGGCTCTTCGCTCGCCTGTAGTGGTAATGCCACAGTTAACAATGTCAGCAGTAGCCACTGGCGCATCAGGCTAATCGCCTTGAAATTATTCATTAAAATTCGCACTTTTCCCCCAAAATCAAACAAGAAACCTAAGAAGCGCATACCTAAGTTTCAGATAAAATAAGCAGTCACTATAGTACCTAAAGCACTTTAAGTCACAAAATCAATACCTTATGGCGTACTAAAAATAGTTTATAGCCTTGATATTTAGCAGGAATATCTTGAAAAATAAGCGCGAGGGGATAGGGCAAAGGATAGCATTCAGTAAGCTAAAAATTAGCTTATACCAACCGTATTAGCTCCCAGATGTTAGCAGTGACGTTAAAAAAGCAGAATATAAGTGATTAGAAATATATTCCGCTTTCATATTCAGAAATTTAAACTAACAAGGTGAGAGCATAAATAATCATCGCCCAATAGAAACAAAACAGACAAATCCATATCCAATTCAACCAAGTTAAGCGCGAATTATCAGGATATTCCACAGATTCAAGTGCAAAAATTAACTGCTTTTTGAGCTTGATACAGCGGATATAAAACAGCTAATGGAATAAATATTGATGCCACAACTAATGATATTGGCAACGTTTCAATTTGATTAAGAATTCCGCCAACGACTAACAACACAACATAAAATGTCGCCATAGCTGAGCTATTCCAGCGATACTCTCGATTATCTTCTTTAATGTATTCACTAATATAAACAAATAGAGAATGTGTATAAAAGATAGAAAAAAAGCTACGCGCTATTGGCCATGCATCTAAGTCATAGTAATTTTTTAAAGCCTGCCACTGTTTATAAAACCAATAAACTTGGTAGAGACCAAAGGTCGCAATAAACATGATAATTAACTTGGTCAGTGATACATGAAACAGTGGCACACTGTGACTTTTACTCTCTACCTTGGTTAACTTATCATCACTTTCCAACAAACTGCTTTCCTGACTCATTGTCTCTTCCATGGGAATATTCCTTTATATAAATAATGCCTAAGCCATATAGCTTTCTATTAGTTACATCATCTTGATGTGATGCGTGCAACATTCTAATTGAAAAGCTGAATATTGCTAAATAAATTAATTTACAAATTAGTCACAACTAGAAGTGTGTGTCATAAAAAAGCCCCACAAATCATTGCGGGGCTTTACAAAATGAGATTATGTCGACTTTAGCATCTAAATTGACGCTAGTACTTCATAGCAATTAAAATGGGATATCGTCGTCCCAGCCATCATCCAAATCTGGAGTGAAGTTTTGCTGTGGTTGTGGTGCTGGACGTTGTGCCGGTGCTGCTGGCGCTTGATAAGCTGGCGCTGGAGCGGCTTGCGGCTTAGGCGCATAACCACCTTGTTGTGGTTGTTGAGCCTGTGGCTGACCATAACCTTGCTGCTGGGCAGGTGCTGGCGGAGCATATTGTTGCTGAGCTGGCGCTTGGTAAGCAGGTGCTGCTTGAGGCGCTGGCGCATATTGATTTTGCGCAGGCGCGGCTTGTTGTGGTGCAGATTGATAACCTGCGTTTTGTGGCATGCCGCCGCCCATTGGCGCGCCTTGTGCTTGGCCACCTTGACTACGGCTACCTAGCATTTGCATGCTACCGCTTTGATCGATAACCACTTCAGTGCTGTAACGGTCTTGACCACTTTGGTCTTTCCACTTACGAGTTTGCAGTTTACCTTCGAGATAAACCTGTGAACCTTTACGCAGGTATTCACCTGTAATTTCAGCTAATTTGCCGAACAGAACCACACGGTGCCATTCAGTACGCTCTTGCTGTTGACCTTGTTGGTCTTTCCACGATTCGCTGGTCGCAACTGTGATGTTAGCGACTGCATTACCGTTTGGCATATAACGCACTTCTGGATCTTGTCCCAAATTGCCAACCAAAATTACCTTGTTAACACCACGACTGGCCATTGAAATCTCCTGCGATTCTTTAAATAATCTATTAATTCAGTATGTTGTTTATCTGTGTCGCCATAGAGGAAAATCAGCTTCCCCAAATACCACACGGCAGACCCAGATATTATTGAGCAGAGCCTAACACAGCTCGTGCTTCTCTTAAATCGAAATGCTCATCAACCTTCAAGTAAGCCACTTTCTCGTCCAACACGACGATCGCTTCGACGACACCCATCAGCTGTGATAACTGAGCCGCCATATCCCGCGCTTGCGCCTTGTCTTTGACTTCGGCTTCTAAGGTGTAACTCTTTAACAGCACGGGATTTTCCATGTCCAATGTCAGGAATAACCAAATAGACATTAAGATCACAGCAACGATAAACACCCCGACCGCGCCCACTAATTGGAAGGCGCCACCGCCCAGCATACCACCACAAAAGGCCCCTAAAAACTGGCTAGTGGAATACACGCCCATGGCCGAGCCTTTTTCACCGACGGGGCAGAATTTGGCAATCAAACTGGGCAGTGAGGCTTCTAAATAGTTAAAGCCAGTGAAAAACAGCACCACTGCAAAACTCAGCACCCATAAGTTGTTAGAGAATAAAGCCATCGCCAGCAGCGCCACTATCATGATCACTAAGGCGATTTGGAACATAGCTTTAGTATTCTTACGTTTAACCCCAATGATGATTAACGGCACCATCAGGAAAAACGCGCCCACAAAAGCGGGGAAATACAGCATCCAGTGTTTTTCTTTCACGAGCCCCGCATCCACCAGATCCAGCGGCAAGGCCACGAATACTGCGGTTAACACTAAATGCAGAATAAAGATCCCCGCATCGAGTCTAAACAACTGGGGATCGGT
The DNA here is from genome assembly GCF_031932065.1 of Shewanella scandinavica. Classification (NCBI taxonomy): domain Bacteria; kingdom Pseudomonadati; phylum Pseudomonadota; class Gammaproteobacteria; order Alteromonadales; family Shewanellaceae; genus Shewanella; species Shewanella scandinavica. The sequence continues at coordinate 12,932 of NZ_JAUOES010000029.1, read as the reverse complement.
CAACATACGCTTGAGTCTGGCAGGCGTGGCTAACGTGTCACCCTTAGGCGCGTGGGAAATCGGATTCGGTACTAAAAATTGCACGATCAACATGCCCGTCACAGCGAGAATCGCCGTGAGGAAGAACAAGCCTGATAAGCCCACATGTTGTGCCACAATCGGGCCGACCAGTAAGGACAGCGCAAAAGAGCCGCCGATACACATACCGATAATCGCCATGACCTTAGTACGCTGTTCGTCGCGGGTTAAATCCGCTGCCAGCGCCAACACGGCTGCGGCAATCGCGCCCATGCCCTGCACTGCGCGACCAAACACCACGCCGTAAATCGAATCAGCGTTGGCGGCAATCAAGCTACCAATGGCAAACAGCACCAGACCGATAAGAATAATCGGCTTGCGACCATATTTGTCAGATAAAATCCCCATGGGGATTTGCAGCACAGCTTGAGTCAGACCGTAGGCGCCGATAGCAATACCGACCCACAGCGGCGAGAAGCCTTCGAGGTGCTGACCATAAAGTGCAAAGACGGGCATGATCATAAACAAGCCCATCATGCGTAAACCAAATACACTGGCTAAAGAAAACGCGACTTTTTTCTCAGTACCCGAAAGTCCGTTGTTACCCATGATTTTGCCCTGGATTGAAGTCTTTTAAGGGGCGCATGTTACCACACCCAAAAGGATTTGCTCAAAAGGAAATAGTGGCCTAAACCACTGCCTGTACAGTTAACTTTTATCCCGATTATCACAGACCTATATTGACCGTGCTCAGGTTAACATGTTTATTTTTCTGCCCTATTTAACGCTCAGGCACAGGGAACCGAGTCTAACATAGTGTTCACATTTGTCCTGTGAGTCAGTACGCAACAACCGCATTAATCTTAGTTAATCCACTCGGTACATAACTGTTACTGTCAGCAAGGTGATTAAAAGCCAGTGCCAGCCCTAGGATTGGTGCCGATCACAGAATCAACTAAACTCAGCCGCGGAACTGTGCGATACTTATGCTCATTTTTTTAAGCATATGGCATTAGAGCGATAGATGGATAAGATTGAAATACGCGGCGCACGCACCCACAATCTCAAGAATATCAACCTGACTATCCCAAGGGATAAACTGATTGTCATCACGGGCTTATCGGGATCTGGCAAATCCTCCCTTGCTTTCGATACTTTATATGCCGAGGGCCAGCGACGTTACGTCGAGTCCCTGTCAGCCTATGCTCGCCAATTTTTGAGTTTGATGGAAAAGCCCGATGTGGACCATATCGAAGGCTTAAGCCCAGCGATATCCATAGAGCAAAAATCCACTTCCCATAACCCGCGTTCCACCGTGGGCACGATTACCGAAATTTACGATTACCTGCGCTTGATGTTTGCCCGTGTGGGTGAGCCGCGTTGTCCGACACACAATCAACCTTTGGCGGCGCAAACCGTCAGCCAGATGGTCGATAAAGTGTTAGAAATGCCCCAAGACAGCCGCTTAATGCTGCTCGCGCCTGTGGTCAAGGCTCGTAAGGGTGAACACGTTAAATTGCTCGAAGGTCTATCGGCGCAGGGTTATATCCGTGCGCGTATCGACGGTGAAGTGTGTGACTTAACCGATCCACCAACCTTAGATTTACACGTTAAGCACACGATTGAAGTGGTCGTCGACCGCTTTAAAGTGCGTGACGATATCAAGCAACGCTTAGCAGAATCATTTGAAACCGCACTGGAACTCTCCGGCGGCATCGCGACCGTTGCCACCATGGATGACGATACAGGTACTGGTAAAGCAAAAGGCGAAGAACTGATCTTTTCGGCCAACTTCGCCTGCCCGCACTGCGGATATTCGATGGCGGAATTAGAGCCAAGGATCTTCTCCTTTAACAATCCAGCCGGCGCGTGCCAAACCTGTGATGGTTTAGGGGTACAACAGTTTTTCGATCCTGAGCGCGTGATCAGCAACACTGAGCTGTCACTGGCTGGCGGCGCGATTCGCGGCTGGGATAGACGCAACTTCTACTATTTCCAAATGCTCAGCTCACTCGCCGAACACTATAAGTTCGACGTCGAAGTGCCCTATGAGCAGCTCAGCGAAAAAGTCCGCAAGATCGTCCTGTACGGATCAGGCAAAGATAGCATTGCCTTTAAGTACATCAACGATCGCGGCGATGTGGTGGTGCGTAATCACCCCTTCGAAGGCATTCTCAACAACATGGACAGGCGCTATCGCGAAACCGAAAGCAACTCGGTACGTGACGAATTAGCCAAGTTTATCAACACCCAAGCCTGCCAAAGCTGTGGTGGTTCGCGTCTGCGTGAAGAAGCCCGTAACGTGTTTTTAGGCGATATCAATCTGCCGCAACTCACCACTTGGTCGATTGGCGAAGCCTTAGATTACTTCGAAAAAGTCGAGTTTAGTGGCCAAAAAGCGCAGATCGCCGAGAAGATTTTAAAGGAAATCCGCGATCGCTTAGGTTTCCTCGTGAACGTGGGCCTCAATTATTTGAGCCTATCACGCTCGGCAGAAACCCTCTCGGGCGGTGAAGCCCAACGAATTCGACTCGCCAGCCAAATTGGTGCCGGACTTGTCGGCGTGATGTATGTGCTCGACGAACCTTCAATTGGCCTGCATCAAAGGGATAACGAACGTCTACTGCAAACCCTGATCCACCTGCGGGATTTGGGCAACACAGTAATTGTGGTTGAGCACGATGAAGATGCGATCCGCATGGCGGATCACGTGATCGACATAGGCCCTGGCGCTGGCGTACACGGCGGCGAAGTGATTTGCGACGGCCCGATTGAGAAAATCATCGCCTGTGAAGAGTCAGTTACCGGACAATATATTTCCGGTAAGCGCTGCATTCATATCGATACGCCGCGTATTCCGTTCGACAAAACTCAAGTGATTGAGTTGTTTGGCGCGCGCGGCAACAACCTGCGCAATGTGGATTTAACCATACCGATTGGCTTATTTACTTGTGTAACAGGCGTATCGGGTTCAGGTAAATCAACCTTAATCAACGATACCTTCTTCAAGATCGCCCATAGAATGCTCAACGGGGCGACTGTGGATGAGCCATCACCCTATGATCGTATCGAAGGGATGGAGCTGTGCGACAAAGTGGTCGATATCGACCAAAGCCCAATTGGCCGCACGCCGCGCTCTAACCCTGCCACTTATACTGGCATCTTCACCCCAATTCGCGAGATTTTTGCTGGAACCCAAGAGTCACGTACTCGCGGTTATCAAGTCGGCCGCTTCTCCTTTAACGTTAAAGGTGGCCGCTGTGAGGCTTGCCAAGGCGACGGTTTGATCAAGGTCGAAATGCACTTCCTCCCCGATGTGTATGTACCCTGCGATTCCTGTAAAGGTAAGCGCTATAACCGCGAAACCTTAGAAGTACGCTATAAAGGCAAGAATATTCACGAAGTACTGCAGATGACAGTGGAAGATGCGCGCACTTTCTTCGATGCCGTACCTGCCATTGCCCGTAAGCTGCAAACCTTGATGGATGTGGGCTTGTCCTATGTGCGCCTCGGCCAAAGTGCGACCACACTTTCGGGCGGCGAAGCTCAGAGGGTGAAACTTGCTAAAGAGCTGTCTAAGCGTGATACGGGTAAGACCTTGTATATCTTGGATGAACCGACCACAGGTTTACACTTTGCCGATATCCAATTGCTGCTCGATGTCTTGCATCGTCTTAAATCCCACGGCAACACGATTGTGGTGATTGAGCATAATCTGGACGTGATCAAAACCGCGGACTGGATTATCGACTTAGGCCCAGAAGGCGGCGGTGGTGGCGGGATGATTTTAGTCACAGGCACGCCGGAAGACGTCGCCGAGCATCCAACCTCCCATACGGCACGCTTCTTAAAGCCACTGCTGGAACGGGATATTGAAATGGCAAAGGCCAATAAAGCCAAGGCTTGAGTTTTGAGCCCTTGGTCTGAGTAGAATAGAAGCGCAGTCGCATAAGCACTGCGCTTTTTTTTTAGCTCAGCAATCCAATATGCTTAAGCTATCGCATACATAGAGATCTCATTGAATTAGAATCGGATTTAGGCAAAGATGATATTCATCTTCTGGCGAAGGCTTCAGCGATAAGGAATGTCCATGCGTGATAGCACTCAGTCCCCAGTGACTCACCTTATGTTACCGAGGCAACATCAATCACTTTTAAATAAAAACCTAAGCGACATAAACCTTAGTGACATAAACCTAAGCCCATCGACTCAATTCAACCACAGTCGCATCGGTCAGCTACTCGCCAAGTTCACGTTCATGCACCTTATAAGAGATCAATTCCAAAGACTTGGCTTATTTGCACTGGCCTGCTTTGTTGCTACTACCCTCACTGGCTGCGCTAACTCACTAGAAACCTGCGCGCGCACTGAGCTTAAACTCACTTGGGCCGAGCCCGCAGAGTTACAAGCGACAGTGACAATATTAAGCTCGGACGAATTTGAAGGCCGCAAAACCCAAACTCAAGGCGCGGCCAAAAGTCGTGACTATATAAAGCAGCAATTTCAGGGGCTAGGTTTACAGCCTTGGGGAGCGGACTTTATCGTGCCGTTTGAATATCAAACCTTCTTCACCCAAGAAAATGGCGCCAACGTGGTCGCCACCGCCATGGCGACAGAGCCGACGAATCGATGGCGTATTATCGTCGCCCACTACGATCATTTAGGCATGAGCGGCAGCAAGATTTACCACGGCGCCGATGATAACGCCTCCGGCGTCGCTGCTATGCTGGCGATTGCCAAACATTGGCAGCAGCAATTTGCCCAGCAATCGAACACCTTACCTAAGGTGAATCTGATGTTTGTCGCAACCGATGCCGAGGAACCTGGGCTCTATGGCAGCATAGCCTTGGTCGAACAACTCAAAACCCGTCTGCCAGAGGCGACTTTTGAGCTGATGTTGAATTTAGATATGGTGAGTCACCCAGGCAGGCCCTATGGAATTTACCTTGAAGGCAGTCGAAACTTCACTCAGTTCAATCAATTTAAACCTCTACTTAATCAACAGAACCGACTGTGCATTAAGCTCTCCCACCCTAAACCCGTTGGTCGAAGCATACAAAGTACCGATTGGCTGCGGGCGTCGGATCATTATCCCTTCCACAAAGCCAATATTCCTTGGTTGTATTTTGGCGTGCCGACCCATCCCCAATATCACACCCCTGAAGATACAGTCGAGACAATCGACATCACTTTTCTTGCGGCAGTGACTGAGTCAGCATTTGAGTTACTTCAATTAAATGCCGAATATTTAAAGAATTAATGGGAAGTGGCGCGTTTCTTGCTCAGTTTTAGCGAAAAAAATGCAGAAAACAGGTTAAATAGCGTGACTCTGATTGGTAAAGTGGCGTCCATGCTGCTATAATCCGTCGTTCGCGGGAAATCGACACGGGGTTGATTTTCTGTCTGTGAAACTATTAGCGCCATTTCGCGCGCGCATCCACAAGGCTACAACCCAATGTCATCCGATGAAAGAACTTTCCGTGAACTCGGCTTATCCGAGAATTTGTTGCGTGCTCTTGACGAGCTAGGTTATGAAAAACCAACGCCAATCCAGTCAGCCAGTATCGACCCACTTATGGCTGGCAAAGATATTTTAGGTCAAGCGCAAACAGGTACAGGTAAAACTGGCGCCTTCGCTTTACCACTACTAAACAAAGTGACCAGCCAAACCACGCCGCAAATTTTAGTATTAGCGCCAACACGTGAGTTAGCGGTTCAGGTTGCTGAAGCGTTCAGCAGCTATGCCAAATTTATGAAAAATTTCCACGTACTGCCAATTTACGGCGGTCAAAGCATGCAACAACAGTTGAATGCACTGAAACGTGGTCCACAAGTTATCGTGGGTACGCCTGGTCGTGTTATGGACCATATGCGTCGCGGTACTTTGAAACTCGACTCATTAAAAGCACTCGTGCTCGATGAAGCCGATGAAATGTTAAAAATGGGCTTCATCGATGATATCGAATGGATCCTTGAGCACACGCCAAGCGAGCGCCAACTGGCGTTATTCTCTGCCACTATGCCAGAGCAAATTAAGCGTGTTGCAAACCAACACTTACGCAGCCCAGTGCATGTTCGTATTGAATCAAGCCAAACAACGGTTGAGTCAATTGAGCAGCGTTTCGTGCAAGTATCACAGCACAACAAACTCGAAGCTTTAGTACGCGTATTAGAAGTTGAAAACACTGAAGGTGTAATCATATTCGTGCGTACTCGTAACTCATGTGTTGAGTTAGCCGAGAAGTTAGAAGCCCGCGGTTATGCTTCATCACCACTACATGGTGACATGAACCAGCAAGCCCGTGAGCGTGCAGTTGACCAACTAAAACGTGGTAAGTTAGACATACTGATCGCGACTGACGTTGCGGCCCGTGGTCTTGACGTTGAGCGTATCGGTCACGTTGTGAACTACGACATTCCGTATGATGCCGAAGCTTATGTACACCGTATTGGCCGTACTGGCCGTGCTGGCCGTACTGGTATGGCGATCCTGTTTGTGACAAGCCGTGAAATGCGCATGCTGCGCACGATCGAGCGTTCAACTAACAGCCGAATTTCTCCAATGAAAATCCCAAGCCCAGAGACTGTTGCAGAACGTCGTCTATCTCGCTTAGGTGAGCAATTGGCTGAGACGATCAACGGCGATTTAGATTTCATGAAAGAAGCGGTTGCTCAACTATGCCAACAGTTAGAAGTCGATACCGATCTTCTCGCCGCAGCCTTGTTGCATCAAGTACAACAAGAACGCCCGCTTCAATTGCCAGCAATTCAAGAACGTGCCCGTGATGAGCGCAGTGAACGTACTGATCGCGGCAGCGAGCGTAGCGACCGTGGTGGTGAGCGTGGTGAACGCAGAAGTCGCGAACCGCGTCCAATGCCAGCCAGCTTAGGTACAGCTGAAGCGTTGAAAGATAACCCAGATTTGAAAATGTGCCGTTACGTCATCGACGTAGGTCGTGAGAATGGTGTAGGTGTGGGTAACATCGTTGGCGCTATCGCGAACGAAGCTAACATCGACAGCCGTTACATTGGCGCAATCCAACTTTATGATGCAGTGACCACTGTTGACCTGCCAGACGGCATGCCAAAAGACGTGTTACAGCACCTACGTAAAGTACGTGTTTGTGGCAAGCCATTGAACATCCGCGAAGCTGGCGATCAAGTATTTGTTGATTCAGGCCGTAGTGCTCGTTCAGACCGCCCTGCTGGTGACCGTAAACCACGTGGCGATCGTCCAACGGGTGACCGCCCAGCTGGTGACCGTAAGCCACGCGCTGCGTCTACTGGTGACAAGCCATTTGCTGACCGCAAACCACGTGCAGACAAGCCTGCCGGTGAGCGTAAGCCACGTAAACCACGTGAAGACTAATCTAGCTTAAGCTAGAGACTAAAAAAGGAGCCTAGGCTCCTTTTTTGTTGGCTTGACATCGCACTAGCTCAAAGCAAACTGGCCAGTTGATATTTCAAGCTGATATAGTCAGTACAAGAATGTCTAGCTTAAGGATATAAAATGGATTTTTTAGCACTGATAACTTACCCATTTATCTCGGCACTTCCCGAACTCGCTAAGTCATGCCACAGAGATAAAACGTTATTAATCATGGTACTTGTCGGTTGCACTCTGTTTGCGGGCTTTATTGGAATGTTAGTCGCAATGGCAAATTAACTTGCAGTTAAGCCAACATGTCTATTAGTGTCGACTTAGTCTTTAGCAACGCATCTAGTGTATTTCGATGAAAAAAGCCCTTACCGCTGGACTATTATCCGCCTTCGTCGCCCCTGGCAGCGGCCATTTTTACCTAAAACATAAACGCTCGGCACTGGTATTTTTTAGCTTAGCGGTCGTGAGTCTTGTGCTGTTGCTATCGCAAATCTATCAAGTGGCGCAAGTCATCGCCTTAGATATTCAAAACGGCATCTTACCGCTAGATATCGGCGTAATTTCTGCCGAAATCACCCAACAAACCCAGACCACAATTGCCAATGCCAATGAACTGCTCTACGGCTTTATCCTCTGCTGGTTAGTGGCATTACTCGACAGTATTCGGCTTGGGCTTAAGCAAGATAAGCTGGATACACAAAGTAACCGCTAAATACCTTCTGACTCTTAGTGAGGCCGTAGCGACAAAAGCGATTTTGATATTGACCTAACATTTTTAATCAATTGAAAAATTGGATATTAACCTTTAGCTACCATGAAAATAACACCATAAACAGTCAAGATGGATGACGATATGTTAACTGAGCAACAACACAATTTTATCCTAAGTGAAGTGTCACAACCCGTGATTACCATTGCCCGTGAAGTTAATTTTGCCGAGCGCTATGCCTCCATGTTAGCGCGCTTTCCTAAACTCCCTGGCGATTTTAATCCTAAGGTGCCGACGGAGCGTCAACAAATATTGGTTGCCCAGTTCCCATACCCGATCCGCTTTTACACAAGTGAGGGGGGATATTACATGCTAAATGCGAAAAAATTCGCCTACCGCATATGACACTTATGATGGAGATGCGGCAGTGGGTTACCTTCCGTTTTAACCTATGGCGTGAAGATATGCGCATCGGTGGCGGCTCTTACCAAAAGATTGCCGTGGCAGAGCGGTTAGCACGAGGTGCAGAGATTGACTGGGATAACGACTGGCGTACACAACGCCAGCCATGGTGCTATAACGAAGATCAATTACAGACGGTGCTAACCGAAAGTTTTGCACTATTTGATGACCTTTGTAAGCAATTACCTAAGTAGTCACAGGAGTTAATTGAGATATATGCGGCTAAACAGGTTAACCGCATAGGAATAAATTATTTAGGCCATGCTTTAATCAGGCTGTGGTAGCAAGAGACCAGTAAATCAGCCGCTTGGGCATAATCAGGAATAATTTCAGGACAATAAAGTGCACAGCGGCTACCCGCATTACGCGCGGTTTGCAGATCAAACAGATAATCGCCTACATACAGGATATCTGCGGGGGCGAGTTGCCACTGCTGGCAAATAAGATGAATACCTTCGGGATGCGGCTTAGGCTGCGCGTCGTAACGCGTTAATACTAGTTCAATATCTATGCCGAGCTTATCGATAGTGATTTGCGCCGCTTCCGGCATATTGCGGGTCAAAATAGCCAAGGGCAGCGATTTAGCCCGTAGGCATTCGATAAGCTCACGCGCGCCATCAATCCAACTGGCATTGAGTGAGCTTTGTCTCTCGTACTCATGGACGATTTCCAGCGCCTGAGCCTGTGCTTCACCCGCACTCAGGCTATCGACATGGGCCAAGATATCCGTACCAGAATGAATCCCCAACTCACGCCGCAGACCAGCAAAATCCGGATTAGAATGCGCTAAGGTGCCGTCGAGATCGAAGATGACCCCACGGATATCCTTAAGTTTTAAATCGCTAAGTCTGGTGATCACTGGCTTTTCCCATTAGGTGAAAATGTACGCCTTAAACAATCTGCAAACGCTTAGCCTGACGATTGCGATACAGTGGCAGTAATTGTACCACCATCACAGACACAATAATGACGCCAATCCCCAGCAGAGATAATCCATCTAATTCATCGGCATGGAAGACTTCTGGCCACCAGCCAATGCTAACCACCAAAGCAGTGGCGCTAAAGCTAAATACCGGCGTTAGGGCCAGCATGGCACTCACTTGTGCCGTCGGCCAGTACTTCATCGACTGCCCAAAACAGCCATAGGCGATCAAGGTATTGGCGGCGCAAAACAGCGCAATCTGCCACTCGAAGCTGTCCATACTGGCAAACTGACTAAAGTCGCTAAAGGGAGCCATTACGAAAATACCTAAGCCATAGATCACTAAAAGCACGTTCGCGGGCGATAAACGATTGAGTAATGATTTTTGCAACAAGGCATAGCTAGTCCACGACAACGCCGAGAACTGGATAATCATCACTCCAATCCAAACCTGATGATTATTGGCGCCAGATAAATCCAAATACGGATGGAAAAACATCAACATGCCTAAGGCCAGTGTCGCAAAACAACTGAGCTGCACCGCATTCAGCCGTTCCTTAAAAAACAGCACGCCACCAAAGGCAAGGAAAAAGGGCGAAGTCTGGAAATTCAGCTGGGCAGCACCCGGCGCGAGATAATCAAGAGAGTAAACAAAAGACACATAATTGAGCATCAAAAACACGCCCGCAAGCACTAACCTTAACCAGACTTTGGCATCGAGCGCCGCAAATTGCTTAAGGCTACCCGCGCTCCATTGGATCAATATGCTGACCACAAGCGCGACCAAAAAACGAAACCAAGTCAAAGTGACAGGATCGATAAAAGCCCCCGAAAGCTTCAAAGCTATGGGTAACATGCCCCAAAATACAATCGCAACTGAGATGAAGATAAGCCCGAGTTGAGCATGATTATTTGCTTGATGGGCGTTATGGCTAAGGTTCACGGAGATGTCCAGTAGAGACCGCAAAATGGAGCGTCATTCTGGCACTGAGTCAGCACAATATCTAGCGGCACATCATGGAAACATTCGCGTTAGATTGGATACTTTAGCTGACACTGATGTGGAGCAAGTTTCAGCATCTTACAATAATTGAAATATTGGCCGCACTCTTGACCCAGCGGCAGCTGATTTACTAGGAAAGCCAACATTGGCATTTCCCGCGATGGCAATAACCGAGTATATTTGGCCGATTAAATGGCTTCTTCACACACTCTCTAGGCCACTTCTTTTTAAGCGAACGCTTTAAATAGGAAAGTTAATGTTATCTACCGCCACGATCGAACAAGTTAAAACGCATATTCATGCCGCAGCCAAAGAATTAGCCGAGCGCCGCGTCGCAGGCACCAGCGGCGATTTACTGCTCCCAGAGCTGAGGCCAACCAGCTTCGAACAGGCCTTCGCCATTCAGCAAAGCGTGGCTGCCATCTATAAGGCTAACAACAATCCTATAGCAGCGTGGAAATGCCTATTACCCTCGGCGGAAAAAACCGTCGTAGCGCCTATTTATCAAGCTGATGTATATCAACAATCTGCCACTTGTCCACTCTATCCGTCGACTAAAGGGCTGGCCCGCGTCGAACCTGAACTCGCCTTCGAGATTGCTCGCGATTTACCACCAAGAGCCACACCTTACACAGAGGCTGAAATCGACGCGGCCTTAGGTAACACACGCTTAGCCTTGGAATTGATCAAAAGCCGCTACCACACACCCAGTGAAGCGACGCATTTTGATGCCCTCGCCGATGGCTTAGTCAATCAAGGATTGTGGTTAGGCCCAGTACTTAATCCGCAAAAAGATTTAGAAACCAGCCATTTCGAACTCAGCGTTGATATTGCCAATGGCGAGCACCAGCAAAGCGACACACTGCAAAAATCCGCCATTCATCCCAACGGTTTCCCTAAGGCGGTACTCTACTGGTTAGTTAACTTTTTATCTGCCCAAGGCATTGGCTTAACTCAAGGGCAATATGTGATCACAGGCTCCTACGCTGGCGTCCTCGATCTGCCATTGGCACAGATCTGCAAATTTGAATACGGCGCGCTTGGACAGTTCGCAGTGACTTTCACAGCTAAGTGATTGTGGCTAATAGAAGTCATTACGGATCATAAAACGACAAGGCACTGATAAATAAGCGAACTCAGTTTCAGCTGGGCTCGCTTATTTTCAATCTCAGTTCTCAGTGCTCAGTTATCTGCATTCCCCACAAGCATCATTAACAAAAGCCAAACTAACTTGCCTCAAAATGTACACCTATGTATCATCTAAATTCATCAATAATAAGGATATATAGAATGTCACACGGGAAAATGCTGCCAATAGCCTGTCTTCTTGCCCTCACTTTAGGCACATCTCTTAGCGTGCACGCCTCAGAAAATAGCTTTGCCAAAGCCTATAGTGACTATCAAGCCGCCGTAGAAAAAGGCGATGCAGCTAAGATTGAAGCGAGCGCAAAAATCGCTTACCAACTCGGCGAAGCTCAATATGCCAAAGACAGTGTCGACTTAGCTAACCTCGCCTTGAATTGGGCCAGCGCGATAGAGAAGCAAGTTGCACCCTACCCATTTACAGAAAAGAATCTACCCAAAACGGCTAAGGCGAATGAGTTGTATCAGCTCGCTCTGGCTAACTATAAAGTTCATTATGGCAAACAAGCGCTTGAGCTTATCGATCCCTTACTGGGCGCTGCGCAAACCGCCGTCGAAGCCAAAGATGCGAAAGAGGATTTTCTTACTGCTATCGCAATTGCTGAAAAATCCGATAAAAAGAAGCTGATCGCCGATGTAAAAATAGCAGCCTTTAACCGCTTATCTAATACAGAGCTATACACGAAAAGCGTAAGACGCTATGCCTTCGATGCCTATGATATTTATAAAGAGATTTTGCCAGAGAACGCCATAGACAGAGTCAAAGCAACCTTTACTGTTGGCGCTGTTGAATTTGTGGAAAAACATGATAGTAAAGCCGAACCTTTACTGCTAGAAGTGGTTAAACAATTCGACGCACTCAATTTTAGTCATCCCTATGCCTTGAGTGCCCATGCGTATTTAGTCGAACTGTATGAGCGCCAAGGAAAGCGTGACGAATCCACCGCTCACTGTATTGCTATCGGCAAAATGCGTCCTTGGGCCGACGCACAGGAACAACAACCTATTTTCCGTACCGTCCCAGACTATCCAATGTCCTATGCTCAGCGAGGTAAAAGTGGCTGGGTTCAGCTTAAATTTACTGTCGATGAGCATGGCTTCGTCAAAAATCCTGAAATTTTAGCTTCTAAGGGTGGTGCTCTCTTCGAGAAAGAAACACTAAAAATGATAGATAAATGGCGTTACGCACCTAAGTTTGAAAATGGTAAAGCCGTTGAGGCACAAACCACTGTGCAACTGGATTACACAATCAGTCGATAACTCATTACTTCAGCCCGCTATTTCACCTCATAAC
>NZ_JAUOES010000028.1:0-64555 GCF_031932065.1 Shewanella scandinavica | reverse complement strand
CTAGCGACTGGCCGAGTTGTCGTATCCGAATGTTTAGATGTCAGACGGCGTCGTTCCCTCATACGTTGGCTATATGCCAGTTTTATAGGATTGTTGCGGGTGCTAAGTTAACATCGTTAATTGTTTCAATTTTAAAAAAATACTTACAGTAAATATGGTTTTGCTACATAGCGAATAACTAAAACTTCCATTTTTCGACTCAAGCTGAATCAATGCTGTATGGTTTGTATTTTGATGATTTAAACCATGACACTTCTTAATTGCTTATTGTAATATCCGCGCTGTCTAATACTTACGTTAAATCATTAGGGAAATATGATGAATAAGTTATCAATTGTTGCTATCTCTTTACTATCAGCATTCGCGGCTACTCAAGTATCTGCCGCAACCGACACGACAGGATTTTATGTGGGTGGCGCATTAAATAGAGTCACAGCAGATACTTTTGGTGGTTCAGAAACCGGTACTGGTGTGGGCGTATACGGTGGCTATAACTTCAATGAGTGGTTTGGTTTAGAAGCTAACCTGTTCGCCACTGGCGACTTAGGCGATAAGGATGTTGATATTAGTGCTGGCGCATTAAGCTTCACACCTAAATTTACTGCACAAATCAATGATATTTTCTCTGCCTATGCCAAAGTGGGTATCGCATCTATGGCTGTGAATGTTGATGGCTATGGTTACGATGAAGACTTTACTGGTTTTGGTTGGACTTACGGTGTGGGCGTTAATGCCGCCGTAACAGAACACTTAAATATCCGTGTAAGCTATGATGTCACTACGGGCGATTTAGATGCAGACCGTAGCTATTTAGGATTAAAAGATATAGACACCGATATTAAGCAATTCGCTGTTGGTGTGCATTATCAATTCTAATTTTTTGATTTGGCATATTTAATTAATGCCAATGAAAATGAAATGAATTTCAAATAAAAAGGGATATGAAGATATCCCTTTTTATTATTTGGTTATGAATGAGATTGTATTGATATAACGAGTAGTAACGTTATTTTATTTACTCAATCCATCGACAGTTCTTTTAATTTCCGCGTTAAGGTATTTCGTCCCCAGCCTAAACGTTTCGCCGCTTCTTGTTTATGGCCTTGAGTATGGCGCAGCGCAGTTTCTAGCAGTATGCGTTCGAATGCGGGTTGCACCTCAGTTAACAGATCGCTGTTTCCTTCCGAGAGTTTTTGATCTATCCACTCAGTCAGTGCCGATTGCCAATCTTGGCTGCCTTTCGCCGTGTGGGTGACACTTACAGGATCTTTCAGTAATTCTGGCGGTAAATCTTGGGGTAAAATTTCTTGCCCCGATGCCATTACGGTTAACCAACGACAGGTGTTTTCGAGTTGCCTGACATTACCGGGCCAAGGTAATTGTGAGAGTTTTACCGCGGTTTCCTTGGTCATTATTTTAGTTTCTACGCCAATTTCCTTCGCTGCCGAGGCGAGGAAATGGGTGGCGAGTTGGGGAATGTCTTCCCGTCTTTGTGACAGTGGCGGTAAGTGCACGCGGATCACGTTGAGGCGATGGAATAAGTCTTCCCTAAAGCCGCCTTTTTGCACTAATAATTCAAGATCTTGGTGGGTCGCCGCTATGATACGCACATCCACTTGCACTGCATTATGACCACCGACACGGTAGAACTGACCATCGGCAAGTACTCTGAGTAATCGTGTTTGTACATCTAGCGGCATGTCGCCGATTTCATCTAAAAAGAGCGTGCCACCGTTTGCTTGCTCGAAGCGACCTTGGCGGACATTGGCTGCGCCAGTGAAGGCACCTTTTTCGTGGCCGAATAGCTCAGATTCGATCAAATCCTTAGGGATCGCTGCCATGTTCAGCGCGATAAACGGCTTATCTTTACGTGGGCTGTGCTTGTGTAACGCGCCAGCCACTAACTCTTTACCCGTTCCCGATTGACCATTAATCAGCACGCTGATGGATGAGCGTGAAAGCCTGCCTATGGCGCGAAACACTTCCTGCATCGCTGGCGCCTCACCTATGATTTCGGGTGTTTTGACTTGGGCTTCCTGCGCGGGTGCGGGGCTCTGTTCAGTGGCGTGTGTCAGTGCGCGCTCGACCAGAGAGATAGCCTCATCGATATCGAAGGGTTTAGGCAGATACTCAAATGCGCCCGCTTGATAGGCACTGACTGCGCTGTCTAAGTCTGAGTGCGCCGTCATAATGATCACGGGAATATGGGGGTAATGTACTTGCAATCGTTCGAGCAGGCTTAACCCGTCCGTACCTGGCATACGTATGTCCGACACTATCACGTGTGGTTGCGATATTTCTAAGGCCTGCCACAGGGATTCGGCGGCGGCAAAGCTGGCGGTACTGAGCTTGGCACCTTGAAGTGCCTTTTCGAGTACCCAACGTATCGAGCTGTCATCGTCGAGGATCCACACTTGTTCACTAATTCGCATCTTGCTTCCTCATACGGTATGGGTAGGTACTGTCGAAATTATTTCGCGCCTAAAATCGGTAATGAAATGATGAATTCGGTGTGCCCAGCGCTGGAGAGGCAATCGATCCTTCCCGAGTGTAAACGGGCAATATTATGGGCAATTGAGAGGCCTAAACCTGAACCTTGCTCACGGCCTGTCACCATTGGATAAAATAATGTGTCCATCAGCTCAGGCGGTATGCCGGGGCCGTTGTCGATAATCGATAGGGTTAACACTAGCTTGTGGCGCTGTGAACCTATAGTGACTTGGTGCTGAGTACGAGTGCGGATCAAAATCTCGCCACCGGTATGCTCAAGCGCTTGCACCGCATTTTGTAAAATGTTCAGCACGGCTTGCTGCATTTGGTCTGGGTCCATCTCGATATCGGGAATGGATGGGTCGTAATCCCGTTTGAGCTGGATGTTAGCGGGCAGCGCCATTTCAACTAACTTATAGACCTTTTGCACCACTTGATGGATGTTGTGCAGACTGTGCTGTGTAGGCCTTTGGGGGCCGAGCAGGCGATCCACTAAATTACGCAGTCGATCGGCCTGCTCAATGATGAGGGTAGTGAATTCCTTCAGCGCCGGATCATCCAGCTCCCGCGATAACAACTGCGCCGCACCACGCAGGCCGCCTAAAGGATTTTTGATTTCATGGGCTAAGTTGCGCACCAAAAATTGCGCCGCTTGTTGCTGGGCATCTTGGCTCAGTTGCTGATGAATACGTCTTTGTTGGTCGACTTGGCGCAGTTCGAGCAGGCTGAGTTCAGCCTCATCATCGAGGGGAATAAGCGTTAAATCAACGGTATGGTGCTGACCATCGAGCGTGACTAGGGCCGCTGTATTGACCGTTAAGCCTTGACCAGCGGTTACTGCATCCATCAATAACTGGGCTTCGACACCGAGGATTTGATAATGCTCAGGCAAAGTTTGTTCAACGAGTCTATGGCTGCCAACACCTAATAATTGCTCTGCTGCTGCGTTGGCATAACAAGGCTTAAGATCCTTATCTATGACAAGTACAGCGGTAACTAAATGATTGAGCAGTGTCTCTTTATCCATCGACCGTTCCTAGAAATAGGGTTGCACCACTATGGTGCACCAATCTGGTGCAAGCTGCAACTTGTCTTCATCAAACGGTTTAGTCTTGGGCGTTTAATCTAACTCTATGTATTTAAAGTTTTTATACTAACTTTATCTATGCATTGAGTGGCATTAACGCTTAGCTGCTTGATGAAGAAATATCTTTCTTGGTGAACTTGATGCAAAGACTTTGCCGTTTTGAGTCAAAGCGTCAACGACTAAGGTATGTTCACCCCGGTCGATGTTTTTGAGTTTGAAGGTACCGCCAATTTGCGGCTGACCGACGGGGGTGCCATCGAGTTTGAGGACCATTAAATACTGGCTTTTTAGCTCAGGGGTGATAGTCGCAACGACGTCGAAATCGCCATTATTATCTCTGACGGTTTCTTCTTCTGCTGGGGAAGTGATATTAACTTTATATTGAATAGATTCAATTGCTTGGTTTGCGTTATTTGAGTCTGTCTTAGGTAGGGGAAGGGCAATTTGATTTAAGGTCTTCTCTTTTAGCTCAACGACTTGGGCATTGGGCTGCGGCTCATCTGAGTAATGGACTTTACCATCTTTATCGACCCATTTATAAACCGTCGCTTGCGCTAACATGCTAAATAGCACTAAGCCGATGAGTGTGAGTGAACGCATGCTAAAGTCCCTGTAGCCTTGAGATAGAGTTAATCAAGATTAGTCTCTTTTACATCAAAAATCATGGTGTTTGTTATGCGGCGTCGCTACATGGAAGGCGTAAAGCGCGACAGGAAAGGGTGAGCTAGAAACCGGACTGGGTTGAATGAGCTGAAGTTCGGGCACACTCATGTGCCCGAACTCGAGTGGTAAATTACACGCTTGCGTCGAGTTGTTTCTCGATCTCACTCGCTTTAACCCAAGCGGCATGTTGGGATAATTGAGTGGCATAGCGTTGAATGTGTTCAAATTTTTCGAGGTCGCCACTATTAGCCAGTAGCTCCACCACGAAGGACATCATGATATCCGCACCTGTGAGCTTGTCTGCAACCAAGTAGGTTTTACCAGCCAACATATCATTGAAGTAGTGGCTTATCTTACTGACTTCTATCGCGGCATAACCTTCAAGGAAGTTGGTTTTACAGCCATCCTTTTGCACGAACATGCGCAGTAACAAAGGTAGCATGGCTGAGCTTTCGGCAAAGTGTAACCATTGCAGATAATCGACGTAGTCAGCGCTGTCTCTTGCTGGCGCTAAGGTGTCTGCCGCATATTTTTCAATCAGATACTCAGTGATCGCGCCTGACTCGGCAATCACTTGACCGTCCATTTCGATAACGGGTGATTTGCCCAACGGATGAATTTGCTTGAGTTCGGGTGGCGCGAGAAAAGTCTGGCTATCACGCTGATAACTCTTAATTTGATAAGGTTGACCGAGTTCTTCTAGCAACCAGATGATACGTTTAGAGCGTGATTTATTGAGATGGTGCAAGGTGATCATTGGCTTCCCTTTCGACTGTGAGAGTACATTTTTAGCTCTCGCACCATTATGGTGCGAGAGCTATTTCTACCGTATTTAGCACACTCGCGCTTGTCATTATGTACTTCAAGCTGAGTGTGTTACGTCATTTATCGCTTAGCCTCTGGCGTTCAATTGCGCAACGATGGCCTGCGCAACGGCTTCGGATGATCCTGGGTTTTGACCTGTGATCAAATGGCCATCTGCGACAACAAAGCTTGTCCAATCATCACCTTTGACATAAGTGCCGCCGTTTTTCTGAAGCATGTCTTCAACTAAAAATGGTACGACATGAGTGAGTTGCACGGCTTCTTCTTCAGAATTACTGAAACCGGTAACACGCTTGCCGCTGACCAATGGCTTACCATCACTGGTTTTAGGGTGCAGCAGTGCCGCAGGCGCATGACAGACGAGCCCTAGGGGTTTATTCGCTTGATAGAACTGTTCAATCAAGGCAATAGAATGTTTATCTTCGGCAAGATCCCACAGTGGGCCGTGGCCGCCTGGATAGAAAACCGCATCATAATCAGCTGCGTTAATTTCATTTAAGCGAGTGGTATTTGCTAGCAGTGCTTGTGCCTCAGGATCTTTGCTAAAGCGCGCAGTGGCTTCAGTTTGAAAGTCTGGCTCATCACTTTTTGGATCGAGCGGGGGTTGACCGCCCAATGGCGAGGCTAAGGTAATGTCAAAACCTTTATCTTTAAACACATAAAAAGGTGAGGCGAATTCTTCGAGCCAAAAGCCGGTTTTTAAACCTGTGTCGCCGAGTTTATCGTGTGAAGTTAGTACCATTAATATATTCATTTTCATACCTTTACCTAAGTTGCTCACATCAATACGTGTGAGCTTTGGGTTTAGTTCATTTGACGTTATAGGGCTAAGGTCAAAATGTTACGGCTCATGGCTGGGTCAATGTTGCCATGTTCGCCGAGTGCCACCATGCCGTGCAGTTCAAGCTGCTTCACTACGGTATCAACATGGCTGGCATCGAGATCATAGGCAGATAAATGTGTCGGTATGCCCATGGCTTCGAAGAAAGCCTTGGTTTTTGCAATAGCGGCATCGATGCGCTCGTCATCTGTACCTGTGTTGATATGCCACACGCGGTCTGCGTATTGGAGTAACTTTTCGCGCTTAGCCTCTTTTGTACATTTCAACAGAGCAGGCAGTACGATTGCCAATGTGCGCGCATGGTCGATATCGTAAAGTGCAGTTAGTTCATGGCCAATCATATGGGTTGCCCAGTCGTGGGGAACACCGACGCCAATCGTGCCGTTGAGTGCCATAGTGGCAACCCACATTAAGTTAGCGCGAATGTCGTAATCTTCGGGTTGAACTAGCACTTGTGGACCAAGCTCAATCAAGGTTTGTAAAAGACCTTCGGCAAATCTGTCCTGCACGGCGGCGTTAACTGGGTAAGTTAAGTATTGCTCTGTGATATGTACAAAAGCATCGACCACACCGTTGGCCACTTGGCGCTCTGGCAGGGTGAAGGTTTTAGTCGGATCGAGTATTGAGAATTGTGGATAAACCAAATCATTACGGAATGGCAGTTTAGCCTGTAGTGATTTACGGGTCACTACGCTGGCGTTGTTCATTTCGGAACCCGTCGCAGGTAAGGTTAACACTGAGCCAAAAGGCATAGCTTGAGTCACATTGGCGCCCCAGCTAGTGAGAATGTCCCAAGGTTCGCCTTCAAATACCGCTGCAGCGGCCACAAATTTAGTGCCATCGATAACCGAACCACCGCCAACCGCGAGGAGGAAGTTGATATTCTGCTCACGCACTTGGGCGACGGCTTTCATTAAGGTTTCATAGGTTGGGTTTGGCTCAATGCCATCGAACTCGACGATGAAACGATTGCCCAATGATTGTTTAACTTCATCTAGCGTGCCGGTTTTTCTGGCGCTGCTGCCGCCAAATAGGATCATGACTTTAGCATCGCTCGGTACTAAAGCATCAATTTCGGCGATAGTGTCTTTACCAAAACGGATACGGGTTGGGTTGTAATAGTTAAAATTTAGCATGGATGATTTATCCCTTATTACTTTAAGTGAGCTACTTTAAATTAGCAGTGTTAAATGCGCTGCGTTAATTAATCGCCCGTTAAATTAGTAGACCAGTCGTCTAATTTTGTGGCGTGAAAATGTATTCTTTAAAAATCTAGGCTGACTGATATCAGCAAATATTGGTTTTGAATTGGTATTAAGTTAAAGGGCCGTTTTAGGCGTTAAAATAGCTTTAGTCGTCACGAGTGCACGTTCGAGTGCCGCAGGGCTGTGGCCTAACTTGTTCATTAAGCTGGCACCTAACCACATGTGATACAACATTTCAGCGGTCGATTGCGGATCTTGCTCGGCGATTGAACTGTCGTTTATGCCAACTTGAACACAAGTGGTTAATCTGTCTATGATGCCGGCGGAACCTTTAAGTAAGGCAACTCGCATGGCTTCGGATAAATCGGCAACTTCGGCACTGAGTTTCACGACGAGGCATTTTTGATCTACGCAACCATCAGCTTGTACGTGCAACCATTGTTGCCAGTACAGCATCAAGCGCTGATAGCCTGTCAGTGTCGAGTCATTGAATAATGCATCTAAATCTAACTGATATTTCTCAAAATAATCAGTTATGAGCGCTTCACCAAATTGTTCTTTGGATTTGAAGTAATGATAAAACGAGCCTTTAGGCACTTCGGCGGCCTGCAGCAGTAGCGATAAGCCGACGCTGGAGAAGCCTTTTCGTACGATCAGCTTATAGCCGATGTCGAGAATGTGCTGGCGAGTGGATTGAGTTTCAATTTTCATGTGGTCTAGGATAAATCAAAATAGACCGGTCGTCTAGTGTTGTTTTTATCGGCGATATCAACACGCCCGATTTAGTCTTCTTTAAGTCGCGAGGTTTAAGCTGTCCTGAGTCAGTTTAACAAAGCGGCCAGATTGATAAAAAGCCAAACGGATAAAGCATGCTGAGGGTGAGATTGTGGCAAGGAGAGATGGTTCGGTAGAACAAAATACCCACAGTGCTGAGATAAACCGTCACTGTGAGCATTAGATTCATAATTGATATTGAAACTTTTACTCAATCAAGATGATTACAGGTAGCTGCAACAGTACTCTGCAATGGCTGTATTACGAATTTTAAAGCTGACATTTGCAGCAAGCTCAAACTGAGTTCCTTCGCTAAATTCTTGCCAAGTGGTCGTTTCTGGTAGTAACACCTCAAAACGGCCGCTAATCACTTCCATAATTTCGCCTTGTGAAGTCGAGAACTCATACTCTCCAGGCTGTACTACGCCTAAGGTTTGCTTACTACCATCGGCAAAAAATACGCTATGACTGGCAACTTTACCATCAAAGTAAATATTGGCTTTTTTAGATACTGACACTTGCTCGAGTAAACTCATTATTAATCCTCTTTAAATTGGCTTGAGGTGAATTTATATGCATATTTAATAATTTTCAATGCATTGTTTGTCGTGTGGATGTGCGTATTGAATATAAGTTGATGCTAACGTTCGGTTTATAACGTGTTTTCCACTATATCATTTTGTTTGAAATGGTCGGTATGGCTTGGCTGTCATTTAAAGTTATTAATCATTTTTCTATTTAAAAATAATTGGTTGGCAGCATTTCGGTGAACTTTTGATGAAAATAGTCTGCGTCGCTTTGTTTAGCTGAGATTCTTCTCCTATAGTTTTAGGGCAGATTTAATTTTGCAAAAAGTGAATGAATGGAATTAGAAGCGCGACAAGGAGTCTCACCATGGGTTTTACTCGTAAAATTCAGCTGATCAGTTTATTGATTGTCCTACTACCCCTCATATTTGCTACTGCGATAGTGACTTACATTGCTCGGGATGAGTTATTTGCCGAGGCTCAGTCTCGTTTAGTGGCAGTTCGCGAGATCAAGCAGCGACAGATTGTCGGTATGTTTCAGGACTTTTCAGATAACTTGCAGGCCGTCAGTGCGGTGATCGCCAGCCAAAAAAGCCTCGATACTATCTCCGATCTTGATGAGACCTTAAAGTCGTTAAATAAGTCTTTAGGGTTCTATGATCTGTTCATCATTCGGGATGATGGCACTGTGTTTTACACCGTCGCGAAGGAGTCGGATTTCGGCACCAATCTTCGCAATGGGCCTTATCATGATTCGGGATTAGCGCAGTTATTCAATAAGGCTTTGGGGTCTACTGGTACTGTATTACTGCAAGACTTCTCCGCATACGCCCCTTCAAATGGCCAACCGGCAGCATTTATTGGTCAGTCGATTCAATTCAATCAGCAAAGATTGGTGGTGGCGGCTCAAGTATCAATTGACCGCATCAACCGAGTTATGCAGATCCGCGAAGGTATGGGACAAAGTGGCGAGACCTATTTAATTGGCCCCAATAATCGCATGCGTTCTGATTCTTTTCTCGATCCCATTAATCGAACTGTTACGGCTTCGTTTGCGGGAACGGTAGCTCAGAATGGTGTTGATACGCTGGCGGTAAAGGAGGCGCTGGCTGGTAAATCGGGTGTGATGCAAGTGAATGACTATAAAAATAATCCCGTTTTATCCGCTTATTCTCCCGTTGTTGAACTTGGCTTACGTTGGGGCTTGATGGCTGAAATTGATGTGAGCGAAATCGCTGCGCCGGCCTATCGAATGCTATTTATCGGCTTATTTGTTTGCGTGGCGGCCTTAGTGCTGGCATTCGCTGCTGCTAAGTTAGTCACAGGATTTGTGTTGAAGCCACTCGGCGGTGAGCCTGAGGACATGTGCAATTTGACCAGCATGATCGCCTCTGGGGATCTCACCCATAATCTGCCCCATGTTCAAACGGATAATCATCTGATGAGCTGGTTGGCCCGGATGCAAACAAAGCTCAAAGAAATCATTAGTCAGCTGGTGGGCGTTGGACATGAACTCGAATCCGCCGCTGAACAAAATTCTGCCGCTATGACCCAAGCCGATTGCAGTATTCAGATGCAGGCGAAAGAAACCGATATGTTAGCAACCGCGGTCGAAGAAATGAGTTATGCCGCCGCGGAAATCAGCACTAATACGCTTAAATCCTCCGATGAAGTGTCAGCCTGTACCCATTCGAGTGAAATTCTTTCGCAAAATTTAGCCAGTACACGTAAAAGCTTGAAAGTGACCTTGAGCAGTTTTGCGACCATACATCAACAGGTGGGCAGCCTTGAGGCCGACAGTCAGAAAATCGGTTCGGTATTGGCTGTGATTAATGCGATTGCTGAACAAACGAATCTGCTGTCACTTAATGCGGCGATTGAAGCAGCGAGAGCTGGTGAACATGGTCGTGGCTTTGCCGTAGTTGCCGATGAGGTGCGCCAGTTAGCAGTTAAGGTTCAGTTGGCTACTCAGGATATTGGTCAAGTGTTAAAAGGCATTCAACAGCAATCTGGCGTGTTGGCGCTGCATAGTGTGACTTGTACAACTGAAGCCTCTAAAACCGCAGAAGATGCCGATGGCATGCAAGCCGCAGTGGATGACATCGCTTTACGTTTAGAAACCTTAAAGGCATTAATGATCCAAACCGCCACCGCCGCGGAGGAGCAAACAACGGTTTCGGCAACGATTGCACAGGGGATTGCTGGCTTGAGCGTGGCGGCGGAAGAAAATAGCGCGGCGATCAGCCAAGTGGCGGCGAGTACGCGCAGTTTGTTAGGGTTAGCGAATCAGCTTGGTTTAACAACGGCACAGTTTAAGGTGTAGGTATTTGCGCTGTATTTGCCGTGTTCAACCTTAGTTGATGCTGCAAATATGACTGAGCTGGATGTTACACATCCGCCAGAAATGGATTTCTGGCGGATATTTTTATTGAGACTTCAGTTGTTTATTCCATGAGAGAGCATTAACGCTTACGCCAAATTGTCATTTCGGAGATGGAATGTTGGAATTTACGTTTTGTCTCGCGGATGACGAAGGGAATCTCCTTCACTGCGACCAGCTCAAATTGGCCGATCAAGGTTTCGGTCAGGCCATCTAAGGTGGTGAAGTTCTCTCCTTTGACTTTAACGCCACCGAGCCATTTATCCTTCGGCGTATAATCCTCAAGCCAAGTGTATGGCGAAGCAATCACAAGGTATCCACCTTGATTAATCCGCTGGGCAATACTGGTTAAAAAGTGCTTAGGATCGTTCAGTCGGTCAATAAGGTTCGAGGCATATACTAAGTCATAACCTGTGTAGAGCGGCTTTAAATTACAGGCATCACCTTGCATAAAGTTGACCTTTTTCGCCTCAAGCTCATATCCAAGTTTCGCGAGACTCGCACTCTTAAATTCCTGTAAGTCGCCCTCAGTACGTATGGTGTAACGTTTTTCACCTTGTTCAGTCAGCGCATAGGCCTGTTGAATAAAGCGCGCCGAAAAGTCGATACCATCAACATGATCAAACACTTTTGCCAGTTCAAAACTCGCTCGACCTACGGAGCAGCCGATATCGAGGGCTTTGGCGGTATGGGTAAGTTGAATTTCACTGAGTGCTTGCTGCACGCCATTGACGCAGAAGTTAGCAACCCCGAAATATTCGGCACCATAGTGGAATTCAAGGTATTGGGAAATCAGTTCATCAGTTTCGTACACATTGACCTCGGCCATTTGGGCGGGATTTTGCGTGGATTCCACATAGCGGAAGCCTGCGTGTTGATAAAAATGTCGACGAAACGCATAGCGTGACGAAGCAATGGCTTCATTACCTGTGGAGATCCACGAGCCACCTTTGATGAGATTATGCTTACCATCGAAGGTGGGGGTAGAAAAATCATCATAGAGTGGATGCACGGCAAAACCGTTAAAGCCGTCGATTGCGGTTTCTGTCCATTGCCAAACATTACCGACAATATCGAAAAAGCCATTATGTTCGAAGCGATTCACTGGGCAAGAAGAGGCGTAATAAGCCAAAGCAATATTACCCGGCACTTCATGCCAATCGGGCGCATCGGCGGGTACATTCTCGCGTAAGATGTACCATTCTGCTTCCGTTAATAGGCGAATATTGCTTTGCTCTTGTTCGGTTTTCCAATTACAGAAGGCCTTAGCTTCGAGTTGATTCACTTCTACAGGCCAGTTTAATGGCAGCGGGATTTCTTCCGCTAAGTTACGTTGCCACCATTTATCTTGTTTTAAGCGCCAAAAACGCGGCATTTGAGCTTGAGTATAAGCGAGCCAAGCTTGACCTTCTTCATTCCAAAATTGGGGTGAGCGATAGCCGCCAGCTTCGACGAATGCGAGGTACTCTTGATTCGAGACTAAGAATTTAGAGGCCTTAAAGTCGACAACATTAAAGATTTTATGGCCGTATTCGTTGTCCCAGCCGTAGGTTTCATCTTGTTCAGTTTTACCTAAGGTCACTTTCTGCCCTTTTACTGCCAGTAAACTGTTGGCTTCGGCGGCGGTGAAGTCTTGGCACGCAGCCCAGAGGCTGTTGGGCGCGACATGTTCCAATGGCAGTTGGCGGATGATCACCGATGAGGTTTCTAAGTGAATTCGCTCATGTTCAATGCCCATCAAAATGATCCAAGCTGGGCTGTCTTGAGTGATCGGCAGCGTTAGAGGCATTTCATCAATCACGCGATTGACGACAGCATTAACTTGTTGGCGATAGCTGCGCACTTCTGCCACGTTCGGCCATGGGTAATGTTGCTCGTTCAGATCGTCCCAAGACATCTCATCGACACCAATGGCAAACATGGATTCGAAGTTGTCGTTTACCCGTTCGTCGAGAAATTTGCCGAGTTTGAGTTTGTTGATATAGAAAGTGGCCGTATGGCCAAAATAAAAGATCAACGGATGGCGCAGCGGCTCGGCTTTGAGGTAATAGGCGCTATCTTCTTGGATCAAATCAAACAGTGACTCGTACAGAGCCCATGTCTGATTAAAGTACTGCTTAAGCTCTAGACGCTTTCCTGCCTCAGTTTCACCAATTAGCTTAAGGGTTTGAGGGGGTTGCGTTATGGGCTTATCCATAGGCAAGTAAACTCCGTATTTATCGGCCTGCGGTGCAAGCATGGGAACATGAATCTATCGTGTGTGACTCTATACGCGATTACTGGGCTCAGGATCACTTTGTCAGCTTAATGTGTCGATTTGATTTACAAACTAACAGAAACACGAATTGAGTCCAATATCAGCCACTGGCGCTAAAACATCTTGGATATGACCTGTAGAGTTAAGATTATCTTACAAAGGAAGTGAGCACTGCGTTTTGTGATGCCAGCCTTTTTAGGATCAAAATTATTTTATCCCTGAAGAGTATTTTCTCTGTCGGGGTTAAGGCAGAATGATCCCGTCCGTAAAATTATTATGCAGGATATAACGGGATGACAATTAACGCATTATGGATACCCGCCTGGTACGAACTTGATCAATCGATCGTAGTAGGTGTGACTGAGGAGTTTGTCTTTCATAAGACTGTCGCAAACGAGGCGTTAACGTTTTACAGCGGTGCAAAGGGGAGCGATGCCGCTAAGGCAACGGGAACCATTTCGGCCATTAAACATAATGTCTTGGGGGACATTGAAAGTGTCGATGCACAGGGGCTCGATTATACGCTGGTATTGCAAGATGGACGGCGTTTGTTAGTCAATGCTGAGGAACATCCAGGATTGATTTATGAGTGGGTTGATGACAGTTGGCAGCCGTCAGATATGGTCATCACAGATTGGACGTTGGCAGTACAATTTGCGTCTTTATCACCATTGACGCCAATAAAGTAATTGAAGATTTATGGTTAAGTAACTAAATAGGTAAGTGCAGTTAGCGCTCGGGATCTGACGTTGACTGCACTTTTACTAGTTCTGCAAGTTGTTGGTATTCTTTTTTAATTTCTGCGACATATACATCGTGAAAATCCAGCTCATTAAACTCATCAAGGCAGAGCTGGTAACGGCGTAGCTGCTCAGCTTTTTCCTCGGCTGTATCCCATCTTTCCATTAGCATAGCGTTTGATTCCATTCATAAATTTAATTCCTTCTAAACTTCACATATTTTAACGACAGTTATTGCTATTTAACTGAGCAGGTTGGAAGTTTGTTGTATGCATTTATGCCGTTGGGCGTCATGCAATATAGAAATCTATTTTAAACAGAGGGTTGAGCTGAAATAGTCAGTTTTACCGTATGGTGATGGACTTTTCTCCTTATCTTATTCGGGACAAATGCTTACACAGGCGTCAGCCATAGCCTGATGGTGCTGCTATCTTGATGATTGGATTGTACCAGTGAGCATTTTGCTCTAGATTGATATTTCTTTGTTTTCATCTTCTGGCCTTGAGTCTTCTTTGCCCTTTGGAGCCGCGTAATGGCGAATATTCTGTTAGTTGCCAATCTCAACTGTGATCGGATTTTACTGCTTGATAAACCTTTAAAAACAGGTGGGCGTTTCCATTATCAAGATGGTGGACAAAGGCTCGGTGGCGGCGGGGCAAATACCGGATTAGGTTTAGTTTGGGCAGGGCATAGCGTCGCCTTGGTGAGTCAAGTTGGCCGTGATGACATGGGAGATTGGCTCATTGCAGAAGCCAGCACTCAAGGACTCGATTGCCGCTTAGTGCAGCGCCGAGCCGGTAACACTTGCGAAATGTTACTCGTGATGACGCCAGACGGTGAACGGACGATTATTCGGCCACAAAGACCCATATTTGAGTTATCAGTGCCGCCGAAATGGCAGCCATGGGATGCGTTATATTTTAATACTTCCGCTGAAGGCACTGTTAGTTGGGCAAAAACAGCTTTAGAACATTGCCTAGTGGTCGCGCAATTAGCCAAGGATGATAGGCAGAGACCTTGTCATATTTTGCTGGCCTCTATGAGCGATATGCAGGGGAGGTGTGAAGCGGCATTCTGGGAGTATGGTGTGAGTATTGCTGGCAATTCATTAGGTTATTTTATTGTCACCGATGGCATCAGTGGGGCTAAGGTTTACACGCACGATCAAGTGCAGCATGTTGCTGCTATCCCTGCCACTGTTGTTGATACCACGGGCGCTGGAGATGCCTATGCGGCGGGACTTATCCATAGTCTATGCACTGGTCAGTCGATTACCGAGGCGATGGCTGAAGGCGCTGTTTGGGCGGCATTTGCGGTGGCAACCGATAGTTCTATTCCGGGTGAGGCACTGAAACAGTATTTAGAGGCGAAGCAAATAGCATGATAAATCTGCGGATGAGCCGTTTGAGTCATCTTTCTGTCATACGGCCTTGCTAGAGTATGTCTTGTGGCGCATAGCTCTTGTCCCTTAACGTTTTCTTGTGCTTTTCTCCCATTTATTGGTTAGTATGTTTTTTGCCTCGTTTCCCCAACGAGGCATTTTTTTGCTCAAAATAAAGTTATTCCATCGCAGAACATTCATAAGGTTGAAATGTTGTGCGGCCATGGCGCAATTGCGTTAACATTTATTCAACTAAAATAGTTATCGTGACATTAAAATAATAAGCCACTCAAGGTGTTCTGTAGTCTTTGGAGTTGAGAATGGGCAATAACGCTTGGAATGATAAGAATAAATTTATTTGGTTGCTCTCTGTTCTGCTTTTGGTCGCCTTTTTAGTGACCAGTGGTATCAGTTACAAGGTGGCCCATGACTCACTGAGTCAACAAATCGAGAGTAATACCCTACCACTCACAAGTGACAATATTTACTCTGAAATTCAGCAGGATCTGCTGCGACCTATCTTTATTTCATCCTTGATGGCGCAGGATACCTTTGTTCGCGATTGGACATTAAGTCACGAGCAAGAGCCAGAAAAGCTGATACGTTACCTTAAGGAAATCCAAGAAAAATACGATACAGTCACCAGTTTTTTTGTGTCAGAAAAGAGCCGAAATTATTACCACTCCACGGGGATTTTAAAACAAATCCAAGATGTTGAGCCTGATGATGCTTGGTACTTTCGAGTGCGATCTTTACCCGAATCAGAGCATTATGAGGTTAATATTGATGCTGATACGGCGGACCGCAGTAAAACAACCGTTTTCGTGAACTATAAAGTTTTTGATTTTGAAGGCAAATTTATAGGCGTTACCGGAGTGGGTTTGGCGGTTGAAAAGGTTAAGTCCCTCATCGAACTTTATCAAAAACGTTATAACCGCCGAGTGTTCTTTACCGATAGGCAGGGCAATGTCACCTTGCATGGCGATGAATATGATGGAGCAGATTCGCTGCAAACCAGCTTAGGGCTTGAAAATTTATCGACGCGTATTTTAACGAGTCCAAGTGCGGCTTTTAGCTACCAGAGAAATGGCAAAACCGTTTATCTCAATAGCCGTCTAGTCCCCGAATTTAAGTGGTATTTGATTGTTGAGCAGGAAGATGCGCCACAGGAACGCGAGTTACTGAATACTTTTTGGGGCAACTTGGCGTTAAGCCTAATGGTGACTCTTGGGATTTTATTCATCTCTAACATGACCTTAGGTCGTTATCAACGCAAATTAGAAGTGATGGCGTCTACCGATAAGCTCACTGGCGCCGCTAACCGTCAGGTGTTTGATGGGTACTTTAGGCAGGCATTAGATAAAGCTAAGCTGACACAATCGCCGATTTCAATACTCTTGCTGGACATCGACCATTTTAAAAAAGTGAACGACAGCTATGGGCATGGGATTGGTGATTTAGTATTAAAAACCATGACGAATATGCTGCGTGGCGCGCTGCAGCAACAGGATATCTTATGTCGTTGGGGCGGTGAGGAGTTCTTGATTTTACTTCCGGGGATGGATTTAACCCGAGCGGCAGAACTGGCTGAACAGATCCGTGAGCTTATTTTTCAGCGGGAAATTAAAGTGAATGGCTTACACATTTCTATTACCGTTAGTATTGGCGTTGCTGAGCATCAGGCGCAAGAGCCTGCGGAAGATCTGATCAAGCGTGCCGATCTGGCCTTGTATCAGGCTAAAGAAGCCGGTCGAAATCAAGTGGTGTTAAATCATTCATAGATTTAGCCTCGTGCTTACTGGCG
Organism: Shewanella scandinavica; assembly: GCF_031932065.1. Classification (NCBI taxonomy): domain Bacteria; kingdom Pseudomonadati; phylum Pseudomonadota; class Gammaproteobacteria; order Alteromonadales; family Shewanellaceae; genus Shewanella; species Shewanella scandinavica. The sequence continues at coordinate 47,581 of NZ_JAUOES010000028.1, read as the reverse complement.
GCAAGATTGCGCCTACTTTTATGAGTTATTGAGCGAGTTGATTGTGTTACTGGCGTATCGCAGTTTACACTCTGGCGGTAATGCGAGATGGGTTATGGATTGGGAGTTGCAGATGTCAAAGTTGTTGATCAATAAGTTATCAGGATTGTACTTAGGAACCCATCTTCAAGACATGTCCGGTGTTGCTACTGGGATTGATGGCAAGCAAGCGGCTCAACAACTGCTAGTACATGTTAGCCATGTAGACGGGGACGCACAGGCCGATCCTAAACACCATGGCGGACTCGATCGCGTGTTACATCATTTTCCCCGCGAGCATTACGGCCAATATCGTCGTTGGGATTTAATCACTCAACTCGAAGATGCGCCCAGTATGGGAGAGAACATCAGTACCGTTGGGCTGAACGAAACCCAAGTTAATATTGGTGATATCTTACAAATTGGCGCCGTAACAGTGCAGATTACTCAGCCACGTTCACCTTGCTTTAAGTTGAATCTGCAATTTGGGCACAAAGAATTTGCCCTCGCCATGCAGCAGAGCCAATTATGTGGTTGGTTTTATAGAATCTTAACCCCAGGGATTATTCAGTTAAACGATAAGATTGAGTTGGTTGAGCGCCGCACGGACATCAGTGTTGCTGAGGCCATGTCACTCTATTTCTCGCCAACGTTTAATGCCAGTGCCTATGATCGTTTAGCTTCCTGCGAGGGATTAGCGCTGAGTTGGGTTAATAGCCTACAACGCCGTTTAGCATTACAGACAGTAGAAGATTGGCAAATGCGTTTATATGGGCCGAGCGGTAAATAAGTATTTATATTCATAATGATAAAACAGGGATGACCTTATGATTGAACCCGTTACAAAAAGTGATAAAGATTTTGGCTTACTGGTATACGCCTCAAGCTTTGTTGGATACCTAGTGCCGCTGGGCTCGATTCTTGGTCCTTTGATTATCTGGCTAATGAAGCGTGAAGAGTCCGCATTTGTCGATCAATGTGGCCGCAGTTGTTTGAACTTTAAATTGAGCCTGCTGATTTATGTAATCATCAGCGGCGTACTCGCTTTGGTCGGGATAGGTTTTATCTTTTTAGCCATACTCGGCATATTCGATTTGGTGTGCACTGTGCTGGCGATTATTAAGGCCAGTGAGGGTAAGGTATATAAATATCCATTAACGATTAAATTTATTGCTATGGATTAATCGCCTCTTTGAATTAAAGAAAAACGCCTTAGATGTTTCCATCTAAGGCGTTTTTTATGGTGTAAGTTTAAGGTTTTACACCTTAAACTTGGCCACTAAGGTATCTAAGCGGTGTGACAGTTGATTCAAGGCTAAACTCGCCTGTGCTGCCGCTTGTGCAGTATTGGCTGTACGCTGAGTAATATCGTTGATTTCTGTGACGTTACGGTTGATGTCCTCCACAACTGTGGATTGTTCTTCCGTTGCCGCAGCAACTTGGATGTTCATGTCGCTGATAAGACCAATGCGATCGCTAATACCAATCAACGATTTGCTGGCTTCATCGACGGCCACAACACCCTCGTGGGAGCGGGTACGACTCTGGGCCATCGCATTAACCGCGCGGCTGGCTTCCGATTGCAACTTGTCGATCATGCCTTGCACTTCATTGGTCGATGCTGCGGTGCGTGATGCTAAGTTACGTACTTCATCGGCGACGACAGCAAAACCGCGTCCAGCTTCACCGGCACGTGCCGCTTCAATTGCCGCGTTGAGGGCTAACAAGTTTGTCTGTTCAGAGATAGCGCGGATCACATCTAAAATCCCACCAATGGATTTAGTGTGAGTCGCGAGGGACTCAATCACTTCACCTACTTGGCCAACGTCCTTCGACAATTGGTTAATGGTATCGCGGGCACGGGTTACCACAACTTGGCCGCTGCTGGCTTCAGTATCAGCATCTCTTGCAGCAACCGCAGCTTGGGCGGCATTACTGGCAATTTCGTTAACCGTCGCGCCCATTTCATTAATGGCTGTTACCACCATCATAGTGCGATCTTTCTGCTCGTGGCTGTCTTCTAAGGTTTGCTGTGCCTGATTCGACACATCCTTAGCGGAGAAACCGAGCTGTTCGCTGGTTTGCGCCACTTCGATGACCGAATCTTGGATCTTGCTGATAAAGCTGTTAAATCCTTTAGCGAGCTGCGCAATTTCATCTTCACCATTGACGGGTAAGCGTTGGCGTAAGTCACCTTCACCTTCGCCTATGTCGCGGAACATAGCGGCAACTTGGGCTATGGGGCGGCTCACAGAGCCCGCAACAGCGATAGCGAGGACGATAAAACCCGCAGCAATAATCAGCGTCCAGATTAAGATCTGATAAGCGGCTTCGGTTAATAGCGCAAACACTTCGGCTTCTGGCACTTGTGCCACTAAATACCAATCCATAGATGCGATATAGCTACTGGCAACCAGCATGTTTTCGCCATTGATCTTGGTTTCGATAAGATTGAAATCGCCACGGTTGAGTAAGGCGCTTGAGTTTGCATCTTGATATAAGTTACCTAAGTTGCTCTTACCAATTTGACCCGTATCTGGGTGGAGTTTCACTTCACCTTTAGCATCAACTAAGTAAACAAATCCCGTTTCCTCAATCTTAAACGAGCTTAGTAAGCGCACCATATCATCGAGTGATTTAGCGAGCCCAACTAAGCCACGACCATTGGGTTGTTGGTAGTTGATGAAGAGTTTGACTTCGCCGTTGGCCTCAGTGAATACGTTCAACATACGTTCTTGGCCACTGTCGCGGTAACCAAAAAACCAGCCATCCTGCGCGGGGGTGAGCACGCGCAAAAATCCATCCTGAGTGTAATAGGCGGCAGTTTGTCTGTCGGCGTAGGAGGCTTGCGCTAGCTTATATTGACGCGTGATGTCTTTCAGTTGAGCAACCACTTGGGTTTCTTGGGCCTGCGGTCTGCCATCTTCGAGCCATTGCAGTAACATGCGGCTGCTGGCCAATTGCTCTGCAGCATTCATTAAAGTGGAGATGTCGAGATCGATCTTATTGCGGATCTGCATCATCAAACTCGGCAGTTCCGAACCTAACATCCGTTGTTGTACGACATTTTTAGCGCTACGTTGGCTTAATACGCCGACGAGTATGGTCGACAGCAGTACTGCAAATGTCACTGTTAGCAGAATTTTCTGCTTAATGGTGAGGTTATTAAATATCATAAATATCAATATGCCTGTGTTGGACTGTTTTGCGTTATCGGTCAACGCACTCTTGTACGGTAAAAGATTATCGGACAGGAATGTGAAAAATTAACCTTAGTCTAGGCCGAATGCCGAATAAAACAGCGTATAAAAAACTTATTTGGCTTAACCCGTTGGTCTTGCAGTAGATCTAATTATGTAGAGTATAGATGGAAATGAGATGGTGATTGAAAACGAACTCTTTTTTGTGTGGCAATTGTGGCTAATGTCGTAGCTAAGGGCAAGCAAAAAAAGTGAGATATTTGTGTCAAAGATGAAAAAAAGGCGCTCTATTGAGCGCCGTTATTAACATTTGTTGGCAACTAATTACATGTTGGGATAGTTAGGACCACCACCGCCTTCTGGCGTAACCCAAGTGATGTTTTGGCTAGGATCTTTAATATCGCAGGTTTTGCAGTGAATGCAGTTTTGCGCATTGATTACAAATTTAGGCTGACCCGCCTCTTCGACAATTTCATACACACCAGCTGGACAGTAACGTTGTGCTGGCTCATTAAACTGAGTCAGGTTGATGCCCAGTGGAATGCTGCTGTCTTTAAGACGTAAATGGCAAGGCTGGTCTTCTTCATGATAAGTGCTCGACAGATACACTGAGGACAGTTTATCGAAGCTAAGCTTGCCATCGGGTTTTGGGTAATCAATCTTGCTGTAAGCGCTCACTGAGGCCATTTGTGCATAGTCTGGGTGTTCATCACGTAGCGTGATCGGGAACTTTCCACCAAACCAGTTTTGATCTATGTAATTAAATGCGCCGCCTAAATAGGTGCCAAATTTATGCATCGCTGGGCCAAAGTTGCGCGATTTATGCAGTTCTTCATGCAGCCAACTTTCTTCGATATGAGTCTGGTAACAGTCGAGATCTTTACCGCCTTCAACACCCGCCATCATGGCTTTGCCTAAGGTTTCTGCCGCAACGATACCGCTCTTCATCGCAGTGTGAGTGCCTTTGATTTTCGCGAAATTCAGAGTCCCAGCGTTACAGCCTATGATCAGGCCGCCAGGGAAGCTCATCTTAGGAAGCGAGTTCAAGCCGCCTTTAGTAATCGCACGGGCGCCGTAACTGAGGCGTTCGCCACCGGTTAAATACTTTGCAATCACAGGATGAGTTTTATAGCGCTGGAATTCGTCAAATGGACTCAGATGCGGATTCTTGTAGTTCAAATCGATAATGAGGCCGACAGCAATCTGGTTGTCTTCCATGTGATAAAGGAAGCCGCCGCCCGATGCGCCCTCAGTTAATGGCCAGCCACCTGTGTGCACCACTTTGCCTTGCTCGTGTTGCTCGGCGGGGACTTTCCAAATTTCTTTGAAACCTAAGCCGTAATGCTGGGGTGTTTTACCATTATCTAAATGGTATTTTTCGATCAGTTGCTTGCCTAAGTGGCCGCGGCAACCCTCGGAGAAAACAGTATATTTAGCGTGCAGTTCCATGCCGGGCATAAAGCTGTCTTTAGGCTCACCATCGGCGCCTACTCCCATATCGCCAATCAAAATACCTTTAACGCTGTTATCGACGTTAAATAGCAATTCACTGGCGGCAAAGCCGGGGAATATTTCGACACCCAGTTCTTCGGCGCGATTGGCAAGCCAGCGGGATAGATTACCGACACTGATAATAAAATTGCCGTCGTTGTGCATGGTTTTTGGCACAAAGGCATTAGGCATCACTCGGCCGTCGGTGGCGGAGCTGAGCAGGTAGATTTCGTCGTGGGTGACAGCGGTTTTCACTGGGGCGTCTTTTTCACGCCAGTCGCTGAACAGTTCGTCTAGCACTTTTGGCTCGAACACTGCGCCTGACAGAATATGCGCGCCCACTTCTGAGCCTTTTTCGACCACACAGACGGTAATTTCTTTACCTGAATCCTGTGATATTTGCATTAATCGACACGCGGTGGCCAAGCCTGCTGGACCTGCGCCGACGATAACAACATCGAATTCCATTGATTCGCGTTCCATCAGTTCACCTCTTCCTTCACGTTTCCCCGATTTTTATCGAGTGTTGTAGTTTGTAAACGGGCGTTTTATTGCTTGTACCACCTTACCTGAAAATAAGATAAGGTCACAGTGGATTAAGCGGCTGTTTAGTCTAATTCAGTACAAATCTTTAGGTGAGGACTGTCACAGATTATTCACGCTAGCGTGATCTAGGTTAATAAATACCTGTTTAGGGGTATAGCTAGTGAGTACTTTCGGCCTATAATCACCGGTGACGGTTCTCCGAGCTTGCCTACCTAAGTCGAAAGATATGGAGGTGTAGCCGTGGTAATAATGCCACCGGGGTGGGATAAGAAATGCTCTCACCTCCCACACTTGGAAAGGTGATCATGTCTCAATTACAAGACAGCTTTGGTCGAAAATTTCACTATTTGCGGATGTCAGTCACTGACGTTTGTAACTTCAAATGCAGTTATTGCCTCCCCGACGGTTATCATCCTGACGGCAAGCCAAAATTTTTATCTCTCAATGAGATAGAAAACTTAGTCTCTGCATTTAGCCAGGTCGGCACCCAAAAAATCCGCATAACAGGCGGCGAACCCACCCTGCGTAAAGACTTTACCGACATCATCCGTGTCGTCGCCGATAACCCGCGCATTCACACCATAGCGACAACCACTAATGGCTATAGACTCGAAAAGCATGCCAAAGAATGGTTCGATGCGGGCTTGCGCCGTATCAATGTGTCTGTGGATAGTTTAGATCCCAAAATGTTTTACCAAATCACCGGCGAGAATAAATTCGACGAAGTGATGCGGGGGATCGATGCTGCCTTGTCGGCGGGTTTTGAGCGCGTAAAAATCAATGCCGTCCTGCTTAAAGGCTTAAACGATAAAGATTTACCGCGCTTTTTGCATTGGATTAAAAACACGCCAATCGATTTACGTTTCATCGAGTTAATGGAAACGGGTTTAGGCCGTGAGTATTTTGAAGCACATCATTTAGCGGGCGCTGACATTAAAGCGCAGTTACTGGCGGATGGTTGGCAATTAGATACGCCGAGCGCCGATGATGGTCCAGCGCAAAACTTTAGCCGCAGTGATTATCAAGGTCGTATTGGTTTGATCATGCCCTATGCGACTAACTTCTGTGCCAGCTGTAATCGCTTGCGCGTATCGGCGAAGGGTAAGTTGCACTTGTGCCTCTTCACCGAATCCGGTGTCGATTTGCGTGATCTGCTGCAGCATTCTAGCCAACAAGCGGAATTAATTGAGCGTTTGCACGGTCAACTAGCCCAGAAGAAAGCCACCCATTACTTGCATCAAGGCATTACAGGTGTCACTCAGCATCTCGCTTCTATTGGTGGCTAGCCCGTATTTAGGTTCTTCACCGCCGCCGCTTTAGCGCGAGTATAAGCCCAATTTCCCTTGCACTTTGTTTTGTCCTCAAACGAAAGGATCGCTCCAATGAGCAATGTATTTACCCATATTAATGCCGATGGCAACGCCCATATGGTCGATGTCACCGAAAAAGCCGTTACCGAGCGCGAAGCTCGTGCAGAAGCGTTTATCGAGATGGCGAGCACGACACTTGAGATGATCATGAGCGGCAGCCACCACAAGGGTGATGTGTTTGCCACTGCACGTATTGCGGGCATTCAAGCCGCGAAAAAAACCTCAGATCTTATCCCTTTATGCCATCCACTGATGTTGACTAAGGTTGAAGTCGATTTAGAGGCGCAGCCCGAACATAACCGCGTGCGTATCACTAGCCTGTGCAAATTGTCCGGCAAAACAGGCGTAGAGATGGAAGCCTTAACTGCGGCCTCAGTGGCAGCATTAACTATCTACGATATGTGCAAAGCCGTGCAAAAAGATATGGTGATCTCCCAAGTTCGTTTGCTAGAAAAACGCGGCGGCAAGTCGGGACATTTTAAGGTTTAGCGGATCAAAAACGAGAGAAGACTATGATTAACGTGTTGTTTTTTGCTCAAGTTCGAGAATTATTGGGCACTGCTAAATTAAGCCTAGAGGCGAGCGAGCAGACACAAACCGCCGAAGCGTTACGTGCGACGCTGGCCGCCACCGATGATAAATGGGCCAAAGTATTAACCTCAGACAAATTGCTGGTAGCGGTAAATCAGACCATCAGTCAATGGGAGACGCCTGTAAACGATGGTGATGAAGTCGCCTTTTTCCCACCCGTTACCGGAGGTTAATATGCGCTTATTACCCGCAGTTCGAGTGCAAGAAGTCGATTTTAGTGTGGCCGACGAATATCGGCAGTTAGCTCAAGATGATAGCGATGGTGCCGTAGTCACTTTCGTCGGTAAAGTGCGTGATTTTAATGATGGCGCCGCGGTGACTGACTTAACCTTAGAGCACTATCCGGGCATGACAGAAGCCGTGCTAGAACAAATCGTTGTCGAGGCGCGCAGTCGCTGGCCACTGAACAAGGTCACTGTTATCCACCGCGTGGGCACTATGGCCTTAGGTGAGCAAATTGTATTTATCGGCGTAACCAGCGCCCATCGCAAAGCCGCCTTCGCGGCCTGTGAATTCTTAATCGACTTTTTAAAAACCAAAGCGCCATTCTGGAAATTAGAAGCGGGCGAGCAAGGTAAAAGCTGGGTTGAGGCGAAAGATGCCGATGAACAAGCTGCCAATCTGTGGCAACACAGAGACTAGTTGCAGCAAAAATACGCGCAGTGGCAAGGCAGCTTGCTAGCTCTACATTAACGCAAACACGGCACTGAGGTGACCCAATGCAGAGTTTGACCCGTTTCTTCCACTCCCTTGGTTTTGCATTGCTTTTTTGTTTGGCGGTAGTGCCATCGACCAGTCGCGCAGCGGATAATGCGCCGATTCCAGCCATCGCCGCAGCGGCTAATATCAAGTTTGCCTTGGATGACATTGTTAAAAACTTCACCGCAGAAACGGGTCTCAAAGTACGGGTTTCCTATGGTTCATCAGGAAATTTTGTCGCGCAAATTCAACACGGTGCGCCGTTTGAAATGCTGCTGAGTGCCGATGAGCGTTATATTGCCGAGCTGAACAAAGTCGGTTTTACCCAAGGCGAGGGCGTGCAGTATGCTGTTGGCCGTTTAGCCTTAGTCGCCCCTAAAAATTCGCCGCTCGCACTAGATATCGAACTCAATGGCCTAAAAGCATTATTGACAGCGGGCCAGCTAGAGCGCTTTGCGATCGCCAATCCTGACCATGCTCCCTATGGCGAACGTGCCCGTGAGTTATTGAAAAAACTCGGGTTATGGGATGAGCTGCAAACTAAGTTGATCTTAGGCGAAAACGCCTCCCAAGCGGCGCAGTTTGCGATCAGCGGCTCGACTCAAGGCGGAATTATTCCTTTATCACTGGCAATTGCGCCGCAGTTTCAAGCCCTCGGTCATTATTTAGCTTTACCCACAGATCTCCACGGTCCGCTGAATCAACGTATGGCGTTAATGCCTAATGCGAGCTCAACCGCCGAGCGTTTCTACCAATATCTACAGTCAGACGCCGCCCGCGCCGTATTCACTCAATACGGTTTTGGTTTGCCGGTAAGTTAAGGATTCCAATGGATTGGCAGGCGCTGTGGTTATCGGTCAAACTCAGCAGCATCACAGTCTTGGTGCTGATCCCCCTTGCAATTCTCGCGGGGCGAGCCTTGGCCTACCGCCAATTTGTCGGTAAATCTTGGGTCGAAGCGCTGATCATGGTGCCCTTAGTGTTACCGCCGACCGTGATTGGCTATTACTTGCTGGTGGGGCTCGGTAGTCAGAGTTGGCTCGGACAATGGATAGAGCAACTAACTGGCCAGCAGCTCGTGTTTCATTTTTCAGGCCTGGTTATCGCTTCTGTGTTCGTCAATATCCCTTTCGCGGTGCAGCCGATCCAGCGGGCCTTTGAAGCTGTGCCGAATGATGTCCGCGATGCCGCAGCGTGTTGTGGTATGAGCCGACTTAAAATATTACTTAAAATTGAATTGCCTATGGTGTGGCCGGGTGTGCTAACCGCGCTGGTGTTGTGTTTCTCCCATGTGCTCGGCGAGTTTGGCGTAGTGCTGATGATGGGCGGCAATATCGCTGGCGAGACTAAGACAATTTCGATTTCTATCTACGACAGTGTGCAAGCCTTCGATTTTAATGCCGCAGGCACTATGTCATTAGTGTTATTACTGTTTGCGGTAACGGCTTTGGCGCTCACTACCAGTTTGTCACGGCGTTTAGGAGGTCAGCGTGGCGCAAATCATCGCTGATCTGCGGTGTCAGATCCAAAACCATAAACACATTAAACTCAACGCTGATTTTCGCTGCAAGGCTGGCGAAGTGCTCGCTGTGGTGGGGCCGTCTGGCGGTGGCAAAACGACCTTGCTACGGATGATCGCTGGGTTGAATCATCCCGATACGGGACAAATCCATTTTGGCGATCGGCCTTGGTTTGATGATAAAGCGCGTATCGCCTTAAGCCCGCAGCAACGCCATATCGGTTATATGCCGCAGCATTTTGGCTTATTTCCGAATCTCACTGCCTTAGAGAATGTAGTCGCTGGGCTTGATCATATCCCCAAATCTGAGCGTATTGTGCGCGCTAAAGATTGGCTTGAGCGAGTCAACCTACAAGGTTTACCTGATAGATTGCCGGCGCATTTATCTGGCGGTCAGCGTCAGCGTGTTGCGCTTGCCCGTGCACTTGCCCGCGAACCTTCAGTGTTATTACTCGATGAGCCTTTCTCGGCAGTTGATCGGGAAACCCGCGAGCGTTTATATCTCGAACTGGCGCGCCTCAAAGAGCAGTTACTCTGCCCAGTAATTATGGTTACTCACGACTTAAATGAAGCTTTGTTGCTGGCTGATTCGATGATTTTGATCAGCCAAGGGAAGATGCTACAGCAGGGCGCACCTTTTGAAGTGTTGTCGCGGCCACGCAATGAAGCGGTAGCGCGGCAGATGGGGCTAAGGAATATTTTCGACGGTGAAGTGGTATTTCAAGACAGCACTAAGAACATTACTTGGCTTAAGTTTGGTGAACAGTTAATTGCCTGTGACTATGGCAAAGATCGCCCTGTGGGAAGTCGAGTTCGTTGGGTTATCCCCAACCAAGGCATTCGGTTTAATTCGATTTCCAAAGGGCGTTTATGCCGCAGTTTTAATAAGTTAGATGTCACGATCGACGCCATGCTGGTGATGGGTGAGTCGGTTCGCCTTATCTGCTATGTCACGGGGACTCAGTTACAACTTAACACCGAAGTCTCGCTGCATTTTGCCCAAAAGCTTGCACTCACTAAAGGAATGCAAACCACAGTGGCACTCAAATCCGAGCAAATTCATATTTTGGAATAATGTGATATCGCACTCTAATGACGTTTTTTACCCAGTAATCCAATCCAAAATGTTCCTTCCAACAGCATGCCTAAGATGATAAATGCAGCGGCGCTTGTGGCGCTGCCGTAGGCATAGGCGCCTAATGCAGCAACGAGTAACAAGCTTAAACTTATCCATCGTATGACTGGTTTCATATTCGCTCCGATTAAAAAATGCCATTACTTGACGCTTGGTTATCAGACTGACTTTAGTTGAGTGCAGCCTAGTTGCCAATCGTACTTTTTAATGACCCAGATAGACTAAAATACCCGCTAAAATTCAATCAGCTTGATTTTAAATGGCTAAATTATGGTTTTTCACTGGAAATGTCATACTTCAAAATCCCCAGATGATCAAAGCTTAATCTTGTTTCCATCGGTGTTTCAGCTGGTATTAGGTAGACTTAACAGATTAGCCACAAGATGATTGAGTGTTTGGCTTAAAAGCTAATAACTTAGGTGATGTTCAAAGGTTTTTTTGATCCATTTATGACCCAACCTGAGTGAAGGCTTATGTAAGGTGATGCTGTATCCAGTGGTAGATTATGGGGGATTAGCTTGGAATCGCGCCCAGGGACAATTGGTCCCATCGACTTCTAACTGATTGTCTCATAAGATACAAACTTAGCTGATTTATATGGAGGAGCCATGAGACTATGGTTGCTAGGATTCATGTTGGTATCTGGCGTCGCAACAGCGGCTCAGAGCATGTATTCGATGTTTGCGGGTGGAGACTATGTACCGCCGCTGAGCGTTATGCAGCAGATCGAAAAAGGGTTCTCCGGCGTGATTGCCGAATTTAATATGGAAGAGCAAGAGGGTGAATTAGTCTACCAATTTGAGTTGATTAATCCCTTGGCCAATTCTATAACGCGGTTTGAATATCGTGCCCGCGATGGTAAGTTGCTGAAACAAAAGGCGAGTAAAGTGAGCGCGGATGATCTCGGTGAGGTTGAGGCGACACGTTTGATCGCGGCAAAAGATCAAACATTTTCAGGCTTAATCGCTAAGGCCACTAAAGATCACAAAGCCTTCTTAACCGAGGCAAAGTTAGATCACGACTTAGGTATCAGTTATTTAGAACTTAAGCTGCTAGACGATACGGGTAAGTTTAAATTGGCTTTTGATGTCGAAAATTTACGCCCGTTACCTTTACTCAAGTGGGATTGAAACATCTAAGTCAATCGAGTGCTCAAACGAGTATTTAGGATTGAGGAGCGCAACATACAGATGAAAATACTTTTAGTTGAAGATGATGCGACGACGATTGATTACATCGTCAAAGGATTTCTTGAGCAGGGCCACAATATCGAAACGGCGAGCGATGGCCACCAAGGTCTGTCACTCGCCACGAGTAGTCAGTACGATCTCGTGATCCTCGACCGCATGTTACCCCAGCTCGATGGCTTAAAATTACTGGCCGCCTTACGGGCAACGGGCAATCAAACCCCAGTGCTGATTTTATCTGCCTTAGCGCACGTTGATGAGCGAGTGAAAGGCCTGCGCGCGGGCGGCGACGACTATATGACTAAGCCGTTTGCTTTCTCCGAGTTATTAGTGCGCGCTGAAAAACTCATGCACCGAGGTCAATCTGTGCCAGTCACCACAGATCTTGTTGTCGGTGGTTTGAAGATGGAGTTACTGACCCGTAATGTGACCTTAGACGGGCAAGAGTTGATGCTGCAGCCAAAAGAGTTCCAGTTACTTAAGTATCTAATGGAACATGCGAATCAAGTGATTAGCCGCACCTTGTTGTTCGAAGCAGTGTGGGATTATCATTTCGACCCACGCACGAACGTTATCGATGTGCATATCGCAAAATTACGCCGTAAATTTGAAGAGTTAGGCCATGGCGAGCTTATCGAAACCGTGAGGGGAGCGGGTTATCGCTTACGACAAAGGCATTAAGCCTTACCAAAGCAGCGCCTGGCGCATCACAATCGTCTTTTCGACCTTAGTGACGGTGATCATTGGGGCGCTGCTATTTGCCCTCTATCGACAGCTGATCATCGAGCAACAGTATCAAGTGACTCAATATTTAGAGTCAGAGACCCAACGTTATCAGCAACTTGCCCTAACGGTTGATCGCCGTAGTTTTGCCGCTCAAATCCGCGCCGCCGATCCACAAACCGCTCTGATCGCTTGGCGTAATAGCTACGATATGGTCGGTGCCTTGAGCTTTATGCCCGAAGGCATGCCCATGCTGCCGCAAACGCGAGATTTCCCCATCTTAACCGGTGGCCCAGATAAGCTGCATATTCTTACCGGCGGGCTGGTGATGACCCGCTACGGCCCAGTGTTGATTGCGACCCGTACCGATAACTTAGCGACATTAATTGATAAGTTTATCAGCGCCGCAGCGACAGCCGTGATGCTAACCATAGTGTTGACCTTAGCGCTCGGCTATCTGTTTTCTAAGGCGATTTTACGTCGATTAGTACAATACAACCGCTTGAGTGAACAGATTGAACGCGGCCACTATGATACCCGCTTGCCCTTGAGTTGGCGTCAGGATGAGTTTGATATGTTGGCGCTGCAGTTTAATAATGTGCTGGATATCCTCGAAAATAACCTGATGGCAGTGCGCGGCGCGACCGATAATATCGCCCATGATTTACGTACTCCACTGTCACATATCCGCATTGGTCTTGAAGAGCTGGCGAGTAAACCCAGCAATGAGATTAGCGAGGGTTGCGCCATTTTGACCGAGGAGCTCGACCATTGTTTAGCGACATTTGATGCCATGTTGTCACTCACGCGTATCGAAGAAGGTCAGCAGACGCTCGATTTGCAGGAGTTAAGCCTAGCGCAACTGTGTACCGATTTGTTGGACATGGCCGATGCCGTGGCAGAATCCAATGAGCAAACCTTGAGTTTGTCGCTGTTGGCTGACCATAAGGTATTTGGTGATAAATACTTATTATTCCAAGCTTTATATAATCTCGTCGATAACGCGATGAAGTATTCTGGCCAAGGTGCGCGGATTGAAATTATCCAATCAGGCCCGCAAATTCAGATCCGCGATAATGGCCCCGGTATTCCCGACGACAGTAAAGAAAGAGTGTTCGAACGCTTAGTGCGCCTCGACCCCAGCCGGCATTTACAGGGTACAGGTTTAGGATTATCTATGGTCAAAGCGATTCTCTCACGGCACAATGCCAAAATTAATCTCACGGATAATCATCCCGGCTTAGTGGTCACTATTAAGTTTTAAGTCGATGATCCGCATTACAGCGTCGAGAACTCCATGTATCGAATCATAGCCGATGAGGCTGACTTCCTTATTATCTCCAAATCAGCCAAAGTGCATTTTCACAGTCAGGACGGAACAGCGGGCGTAGTGGCGCAGGCTGAGCAAGATCTGGGGATTAAGCTTTTTGCCGTGCATAGATTAGACACGCCCACGTCCGGTCTGTTGATTCTGGCCAAAAGCGCCGTCGCTGCCAAGCAATTTACTGAGCTATTTACCGCTCATAAAGTGCAGAAATATTACCTCGCCCTCGCGAAAGGCAAGCCGAAGAAGAAGCAAGGCTGGGTGATTGGTGACATGGCAAAGTCGCGGCGTAGCATGTTTAAACTGCTGCGCACTAAAGAAAATCCGGCGATTACGCAGTTTTTTTCATTGAGTGTCAGCGAGGGATTACGTTTATATTTACTGAAACCCCATTCGGGTAAAACCCATCAATTAAGAGTCGCCTTAGCAAGCTTAGGTGTGCCGATTTTAGGTGATGATTTATACGGTGGCGCGGTGGCGGATCGTTGTTATCTGCATGCCTACTGTCTGCATTTTCGCTATGGCGATGAAGCGACTGGCTGGCGTGATTATGCGTATAGGGATGTGCCGACTCAAGGTGAACATTTTGCCGCTGAAGGTGTGACTGAAGCGCTGATTGAGTGGTCTGAACCCGATACTTTGGCTTGGCCAGCGAAAGGGGATTAATACGAGTCGCGTTATTTTTGCGTGAGGCTAGCAAGATTTTGCGAAAGCCTAGCAAGCTTGGCAAATACGATCTCGGCCCTCAGATTTGGCGCGGTACATGGCTTGGTCCGCTTGCATGAGTAGCTTGTCTGGCTGGCATCCTTGATAGATAGTGGCGTAACCTAAACTGGCATGGATTTTTATCGTAACACCTTGCCAGATAAATGAATTATCCTTAAGTACTTGATGCAATTTCTCGGCAACGGCTCTGGCAGCGGGTGCATCGGTCGCGGGCAAAATCACCAGAAACTCCTCACCACCGTGACGACATAGGGCATCATTTTCACGTAATACTGATCCAAACAGTCTCGCCGCCGTCAATAGGGCGAGATCACCCGCATCGTGGCCGTATTGATCGTTAATCTCTTTAAAATGGTCAAGATCCAATAAAATCATACTGTAAGGCACATTATCCTTTAGCCAGCGTTGATGGATATTGTTGAGAAACTTATGCATAGCCCGCCGATTCCACAGGCCTGTGAGTTGATCCCGCTCCGCTAACATACGGATTTTGCTGACGAGTCGCGTCATGGCATTTCCTATCATCACGATATTGATTAATAGGGTTAGAAATACATAAAACCACAGTACAGGTATCGCTTCTTGGGTGTGCATGGCGATAAATATCGGGCTTTCTTCGGGAGACAACAGGGCGATAAAGATACGAATGGTAAAAATACCCACCATGGCGACTAAAGGCATTACCATAGCGATGGCGACTCGGTTACCTGTATCGCGTTTGATGGCCTGATAGTTATCCCGCGTCAGCATGGTAAAAATCAGTGCGGCGCAGGCGGAGAAAGCAACGGCTAAGGTGCGTTCGGAGCTGAAGTTGGGGGGAACCGAGAGCATCACACCTGCTGTGATTGCTAAGAGAATAAGGTCAGATTTAACGCTGGGACTCAGTCTGAAGAGTGCCTTAGTGCCCCAGCGTAATAGGATGAATCCAAATAAAATCGCCATATCGGAGCAGAACCAAAAAAGGTAACTAGAGGCTTCGGAGCGTTGGCTGTTGAGTATGATGCCAAGGAGGACGAACAAGTTCGCTAGAGAAAAGCGCATACTGGCCTGAGTGGCAATCTGTAAGGGTTTAGCAATGAGTCCCCATGCTACGGCTGCGGTGCTGGCCAGTAGGCAAATAAATTTGATGAGTAATAGGGCTTGGGGATCAAATATCATTCTTTTACTTCATATTTTTCTTTAACTATAGATGCTTTTCGGCATTTTCGGTTGAAGTTTATAGGATATCTTAATCTGTATTTATTGGTAGGAGGCGGGCTGTATCCTCTTTTGAATTTATGGCGATATTAAGTGCCTTTATTTAGAGAATAACTTGGGTTATTTGCTGTCTTGTAAGCTAAAATGTTTGCAAATTCTGAGTCTTCCTGCGAAGTTAGACCCTGTTTATTCGCCTACAATCTCCGTTTTAAGGATGCCCTGTTATGGATACAAATAAATTACTCTTAGTCATTATTGCGATTCTATTGCCTCCTGTTGCCGTATTTTTGAAGGCAGGAGCGGGTAAAGATCTGCTGATAAACATAGTGTTGTGTTTACTGTTCTGGTTCCCCGGTTTATTACATGCACTCTGGGTCGTGACCAAGGCATAAATTGCTTTCTTCCACACAATAAAAAAGCGCAATTTTATTGCGCTTTTTTATGCTTCAAAATGAGCCTTTCACTTAGAAAGGCAAGGTGTAGCCTATTGTCGCAGTACGTCCCATGCCTTTGAAATAACGATCATTTGTACCCATGGTTTGTGAGTAATAATTGAAATAATCCTTATTAAACAGATTTTGCAGACCTAAGCTCAGGGTGCCAGTGTAAAGCGGCATAGAGAAGGAAGCATCGACTGTGGTATAGCCATCAAATTCCGCATACTTGTTGCCCGCAGCATTTTTAAAGTCGCGGTCCATGTAGTAGTTGGCTTGAACGCGGGTCGACATGTCATTATCGAAGTTATGGGTCCAGAACAGGTTGATACGGTTTGGCGAAATATTCGCGCCATCGAGATCGGTATCGACTTTGTTATCACCATTTGAATCGTATTCGCCCTGTTGAATGGCGATGTTCATACCGAGATCATCATTGCTGGTGAGGTAGGCGGTAACATTGGCTTCGATCCCCTCGATCACGCTTTTTTCCCGCTTCACATCGTAGAAACCATCGCCATTTAAGGCTAAACGTGAGCCAAAATCAGTGGCCGAACGATAATACGCAAACTTAGCGCTTAAGTATTTACCTTGGTAATCGGCGCCGACTTCGACGTTATCTGTGACGATCGGCGTGAGCGCCAATGAGTCATCTATGCTGGGATTGTCGCCGGGGAAGCTTTTACCATCACGCAGAATACGGCCGATATCCGGCATACCAAAACCTTGGTTATAGCTGGTATAAACGCGAATGTCTGGGGTGATTTTGTAGGAGATACCGACGTTGAATAAGGTTTCATCGAAGGTGGCCGAACCGCCTGCAATTTGCTTGTTGCCCGCACCCCATAGGGTTTTGTAGTCATCGACACTCAACTCGGCATGCTCGTAACGAACACCGGTCGATAAGGTTAGATTTTCAATTAAATCATAATCTAACTGCAAGTATGGCGCGACGTTGTCATAGGTGCTTTCCGGAACCCACGAAAAACCCGTTTTCACTAAATCTTGCTCTGTGGTATCGCGGAAAAGGTCGACACCGTAGGCCGCATCAATCCCTGAACCCGCAATATCTTTAGCAATCAATGAGCTTTTTAAACCCCATTTAACTGAAGCATTACGCGATTGCTCGTAGTATAAGCTTTCGCCTTTACTGCCGACACCGCACTGGATCACTTGGTCGCTACCTTCGAAGGATGGATCGTAGAAACTGTCGAAACAGCCGCCACCATAAACCGCTTTAAAATCTTGATTAAAGAGTTGTAGGTTAAGTTGTTGGCCACCAATGTTGGCGTGGGTGTAAGTCAAACTGGTGGTGGTCACTTGGTTGTTAGCCGCTTCCCATGGCTGGGTTTCTTTAACTGCGCCCGTGGGCACGCCATTGGGTTTGTCGCCAGCAACGGGCATCCAATCGCCATTGTTGTCTGCGGTGTAATGGTTAACCATTAACTCAAGGCGCGACTCGTCGAAGTTGTGGCCAAGCTTAATGAAGAAGTCGGTGCTTTGGCTGTCCATCGACTCGCCTTGAGTCGTATCCACACCAACGACATTATGGTTGGCATCATAATAGACGCCATTATTGCGGTAGCTAACCGAACCTATCATGTCGATAAATTCTGACTCGCCAGAAAACGCATAGCTGGCACCAAAGCTTAAGCCATTGGATTTCATCGAATCAGGAACTGTCACATCGAAACTGGCAACCTGTTCGCTGTCACCCGTCGGTTTTTTAGTGATGTAATTGATGATGCCGCCTTGGGCACCAAGACCGTGCATTGCATTGGCACCGTGAATGATTTCGATACGCTCAATCATGGCTGGATCTATGGTTTGACCCGAGCGACCCCCACTGCGAAGTGGGTTTGATTGCGGTACGCCGTCGATCATGATCAGCGGCGGACGACCACGCAGGGTTTCGCCTGTGTTACTCATCTTCTGGCGGCTTGGCGAAAAGCTCGGAGCCAAGTTACCGATAATGGTCGACAAATCTTTAGTGGTACGGAACTGTTCTTCTAATTGGGCGCGGTCGATGATAGTGACGGTATTGGGAATTGAGCTGGGGGATTTATCCATCCGACTCGCGGTGACAGTTATTCTTTCAATATCTTTGTTTTTATTCGTTCCCGCATCGGATGTTTCTTGTGCCACAGCGGATTGGGTGAGTGCCGCAAAGACGGCGAGAGCAACAAACGAGGTTTTGAACGTCATATAACTTCCTGCTAAGGGGTGGATTTGCTACACCGAATTCCTTGGCATTAGATTCTTCCGTTAAACAACATTGCAAATGATAGTGATTTTTATTCTGACGCGATTTTAGGGCAGGAATTACGGCTTGTCTAGTTGTGTATTCGCGGAAATTGCGCAATTTGGCGGCAGTATTCAAAATTGCGACACAGGACTCGGTATCGAGATTTAACCCCGAGGGTTACCTAGTGCGAGTTCGTGTCGGTAAGATAGTGCCTTATTTAGCGTTTAGCATGGCTTTCTCTATCTGATGGTTTGGTCGCAAACTTGATGACTTGGCTTGAAAACGCGGTTTGTTAACTAGGCTTGTTAATTTGGTTAGCGTTGGGCGTGGGTTTGATGGCCGGAGGCGATCTGACTTAGTGCTTTCGATTGTCTGGCGTGCAGGTGGAAGGCTATAATCGCGCCCCTTTATTCCGTATCTGCATTGGTGCCTTGATGAACCGCAAAAAGAAGATAAACCAAACCTTGAAGAGCAAGGCGAAAAAGGCCAATGCCAAACTGCAATCGAGCAATAAACCTAAATACATTGCGAAGGCGGATAGGGAATCATTAGCTGCAGAGGCCGATACCGAGTCGCATGCAGTGGATGCTGCGGCAGTTAACTCTGTGACTCTTGATAGCGAGTCTGCTGAATCATAAGTCTCCGTTCATTTCTTCGTATAATGTGTCGGCCATGCTGGCATTCAGTGAGTTTGCCGACATGGCGAGTTGCTGAACCCTCATTTGTAGTTGATATTGTCGCGAAGCCGCACTGTGACTCATCACCTAAGTCTTAGTGTGTTTCTAAGTAGGTGATGGGGTTTTGATAAAAGGCCTTTTTATATCCTTGGGTTGAAGTATCTATCAGCCAAGGTTTAGGCAATAAGCTCAAAATGGAATAATGCAAATGTGGCGGTTTACCTTGAGCGTTACCCGTATCGCCGACAGTACCCAGCGTTTCACCTTGGTGGGCAATTAATCCCGTTGTTGATTCAATTTGCGCTAAATGGGCGAAGTAATGAATTTGCCATTTAGGACCTAGACCAACGACCACATTGCCTCCTTTAAAGAAGTCGCCTCGATAGAAGATCAGCATAGGCGTTGGCGCAATCACGGCGGTGTTTTTGGCGGCGAAAATATCTATCCCCTTATGTACGCCCGATGGGCCCCAAGGTTCATACCAAAAGGTTTGGCTGTTCCAATCTTTACTGCTGGCGCCTTTTACCGGGATCACCGGTGACTCAGGGATCAGATAACCGCCAAGTAGCAGTAACGCGAGTGCTAATCCAACATATGTTAACTTCATTTTTTATCCTGCATTAAGCCTTAGTGCTTTTCTCAAGCTCTAATGAAAATCACTGAATTCCTGCCAATTTACGGGGTACTGCAAGCGCTCAGATGCTGAAAGTGACAGCCAATAGGGGCGCCAAAAATAGTTGCACCAAAAATCGATATTCCCTTGAAGACTGCCGAGTGTATCGGGATCGACATCGGGAAAGCTGTCCCAAGGGTGAGGTAAAGTCGATTTGAACGCAATCAGTTGTTCTAATAGTGCTTTGTCGTTGGTGATTAAACTGACGCAGATCCCCGCAAAATCGGCATATTGGTGGAGCTGCAAGCTGGTCGCTTGGGTAGTATGGATTATCAGACCATTAAAGCTGGCGGCATGTTCGGGCAATACCGCAAAACCTGCATTGCCAATCAACGTATCTAAGGTTTGCTTGCCTTCTAAGGTCAGTAAGCCGTGAACTTGATAGGCATAAATATCGGCCTGCAATATTGGCGTCACTAGCGGATAGGCTTGGTTTGTCGGCAAGTCGATGTCGGGCATTTGCGCTGGATGAAAAATGGCGGCTAAGTCAGCTTGTCGCTCTAGTGGGCTGTTGCCATGAAAGGCGCTATGAAGATGTTTTTTTAGCCAAGTGAGCACAGACATGAATGCGACCATATAAGGTGAATGTTAATTGATCATGGCGTTTCTAAAGATTCAAATCACCAATCTACTTCTTGTTCCCGCGATTTTATTCATCCGCATATGGCCAGTCTGAAGCATTAATACCGTTAATTCAGTTGGATATTAAAAATGACAAGGCAAGCGATTTTATGCCTGTAACTAAGCTGTCGTCTAGGGTTTAGCGTTAGCAGGAAGAAGCTTAATACTTAAGTTGTGAGCTTTTGAGCGCCGACAAATGGGAATCTGTCGAATGGTAAACCGCAGTGGCTCTCTTTTGTTGGAGAGCCACTGATTCAACGTTTTTAAGCGTACTGATAAAGGTTTAGATACACGAGCTGATAAGAGTTCAGCTTAAAACTTATCTGAACTCATACGCGCCGGAATGATTTCAAACTCGGTTCTGTCTTTGGGTAAATAGGCTTTCCACCAAGCGTGATTCAAAGCTGGGCTATGGGCTAATTCACTCAGGTTGATCCCTTGACCAAATTCCGGCGTAAGCAGCGGCACGTCATAGGCCTTGGCGGCTACGGCTATGCGTTCCAATGGCTCGTACCAACTATGTAGCGCGAGATCGAAGCTGCTGTTATGTATCGGAATTAAGTGTCGTCCCCGCAGATCTAAATGCGCCCGCAGTGATTGCTCTGGTTGCATGTGGATATTTGCCCACATCTCATCGTAGGCACCTGTTTCTATTAAGGTTAAATCGAAAGGCCCAAGTCTGTCGCCAATCTTTTTAAAGCCGTCGAAGTAACCGGAATCACCGCTGAAAAACAGTTTTAGTTCAGGGGACTGAATAACCCAAGATGCCCACAGGGTTTGGTTTTTGTCCGTGATACCACGGCCCGAAAAGTGCTGTGCCGGCGTCGCGGTAAAACTCAGACCCGCATGTTGGGTTTCTTGCCACCAATCGAGCGCGACTATCTTGCTGGCAGGCACGCCCCACGCGAGCAAATGTTTATCTACGCCCAGTGGCACGATAAATTTTTGCGTGCGCTCGGCGAGGGCTAAAATGCTGTATTTATCTAAATGATCATAATGATCGTGGGACAAAATAATCCCTGCGAGCGCTGGAATATTATCGAGTTCGATCGGCAACTCGTGGAATCGTTTTGGCCCAAACATTTGGCTTGGCGAGGCGCGTTTCGAAAACACAGGATCGGTTAACCAATATTGACCGTTGAGTTGTAACAGCACTGTTGAATGGCTGATTTTATACAGCATAGGTGTTGCATCCGCAGTGGGGTTTAGCTGCATTTTTTGGATTGGCAGTGCTTGGTTTGGACTCTTATCAGGAATGCTTTCGGTCATGTAACGCCATAAAATAGAAAGTAAATTACCTTCACCACTGTGGGTATTGGGAGCTTCATTGCTGAATGTGTCACCCTTAACATGGGCCGAAGTCTTAGTATTTGCGTCAGTTTTTGTTTGAGTGGCCATGATAAAGCTCCCGAGTCGTAGTAAGGTCAAGACAATCTTAAATCGCATTTACAATATCAAAAAAAAGTAAACTACACAGTGTAGTTTACATGCGGCGGTGTAAAAGTAAACTGGATAGTGTAAAATGTCGACAAATGATTTTTATGGCGTAGGAAAACATGGCAGACAAACCCATTAAATTGACAAACTCTCAGCAGAAACGTGTGGCGATTCTGCGTGCCTCGCGGGAAGAGTTTATGGTCAATGGCTTTGTGGGTGCCAGTATGGACAGGATCGCCCAGCGGGCTAATGTCTCTAAACGTACTGTGTATAACCATTTTCCGAGCAAGGAAGTGCTGTTTGATACCACAACCACAGAGTTGTGGGCGCGGACGAAAGAAGCGGCGACCTTAGTTTACAATCCGGCGCAGAGTCTTGAAGATCAGTTGCAGCAAATTGCGCATCGATGCTGGGCTTTGTATCAGCAGCCTGAGTTTCTTGATGTGGCGCGGGTGGTGATGGCAGAGTTTATTCGCTCGCCTGTCCAAGCGACTGAAGCGATGGAGAAGCTTGCGAAGCAAGAAGGTGGACTCGAAGCTTGGCTTGCGGGAGCGGTAGAACACAAGGCGCTGAATATCGACGATATTGCAATGGCATCGACTCAGTTTTGGGGCATGTTTAAGGCGTTTGCATTCTGGCCTAAGCTGTTCCATATGAAAAATAATGATGAGCACCAGCAAGCGATTATCGACGCCAATATCAAGATGTTTTTGGCCATGTATCGCGCTTAAACCTAGCGTTTAATCCTATTCAACATAAAGGCCGCATCGCGGCCTTTATTATTTGTGAAATACAGACTAGAGCAAGGCTGTCGCCAGCAGATAACCGACGGTCGATGCGGTACCCACGCCGATAAAACCTGGAATGATAAAGCTGTGGTTAATAATGAACTTACCTATTTTAGTTGTGCCTGAACGGTCAAAGCCGATACAGGCCAGATCGCTTGGATAAGTAGGTAGCACAAAATACCCGTAGCTTGCAGGGAGGAAAGCGATCAAGAGTTTTGGATCGACCCCTAAGGCGAGGCCCATAGGCGCAATGGCAGTCAGCGCGGCCGCTTGGCTATTAACAAGCTTAGAGATAAGGAACAGCACTAAGGCATAGGTCCAAGGCTGGCTTTGCACCACGTGGGACAGGTTTTCTTTAAGCACATCCATATGGCTGATGAAGAAAGTATCACTCATCCACGCCACCCCAAATACTGAGAAAATCGCCACCATGCCCGCTTTAAAGACGGGTCCATTAGAAATGTTTGTCGGTTTGACTTTACAGGTCATAAGGATAAATGCCCCCGCAATTAACATCATCATCTGGATGACTAAGTTCATCGATAATAAGGTCGTTTTCCCTTTAACTTCAAAGGCAGGGCGCAGTTCACTAAAGGAACCTAGCAGCACCACAGCGGCGATAGCCGCAAAGAAAATCCCCGTTGCCCAGTAAGCTTCCTTAGGAAAACGTTGGTTTAGCAGGGTTTCGCTCTTGTCATAGATAAAAGCTCTTTGGACAGGATCTTGAATCCGTTCTTGGAACTCTTCGTCTTTATCTAAATCTTTACCGCGACGTAGACTCCAAAGCGCTGCGGCCATGACGCCGCAAAGCGATGCAGGTACTGACACCATTAAAATTTCGAGCAGATTGTAGGCGCGGCCTACACCTTGTTGCGATGCGAGAATCGACACCATAGACACAACCGCTACCGACACGGGCGAAGCACAAATTGCCATTTGCGAGGCGACGGATGCCACAGCCATTGGGCGTTCTGGGCGAATATTTTTCTTCAGCGCGATATCGGAAATAATTGGGAACATAGTGTAAACCACATGGCCTGTACCGCACAAAAAGGTGAGTGTCCAAGTGGTCAGCGGCGCCAGAATGGTGATGTATTGTGGATGGCGGCGCAGTAGGCGCTCGGCAAACTGCATCATCACATCCAAACCGCCCGCGGTTTGTAATACGGCCGCACAGCCGATCACCGCAAGAATCGTTAGCATAACTTGTACTGGCGGTTGTCCCGGCGCTAAACCGAAGACAAATATCAGTAAAAACAAACCTATGCCGCTGATGAGGCCGAGTCCCATACCGCCGTAGCGGGTACCCAGCAGCAAGCAGCCGAGTACGACAATAAATTCCATTAAAATCATTTTGATTTACTCCTGCGGAACCTGCCGCGCTATTTGTATTAGGACTATCTGTATTTGGCGTTATTTTGCGAGGCGATTGATTTTGATAACTTGCGCTGGAGCAAGGTGTAAATAAAAAGTGGCATTAGAATTTTCATAAATTTGAGCTAGCGCTAGAAACGCATGGCGATAAGTTGCATTCTGGTTAACGAGTTTTACGGAAAGGGCTAAGACTTAGCGCTCGCTCCGTTTACAAGAACGATAACAATACTCAAGGATAAGCCCGTGAAACCTGCCACCTTTAATACCGAAGCCTTCGATGATTGGATCCGCAGTCGCTTTGTGGAACTCAACTCAGAGCTAGAACAGCTTTATTATCAACAAACGGACCGGGCCAATGTGCTCGATATTGGCGCAGAAGCTAAGTTGGCGCTAGAGAGCGAAGGCCGAGGATTGATTAAGGCCTTGCTCGATGAGGGGAATACCGACGAAGGGTTCGACAGTGCCTTTGATTTACTCGGTAACGTGGGGCTATACATGGCAGCTTGTCGACGCCATGAAATTACTGAGCCCTCACGGGAAACCACCTCACCATTAGCCGAAGCCTCCGCGCTAGCCATGCACATTGGCGCTTCAATAGGTGTCACGCCGCGCTTTGCCACTGCGCATTTAACTACCCATAATCGTGCCCACAATGGCATTTATAAACGCTTTACCGATCTGAGCGCTGAAAAGCTGTTTGTGGATTACAACACTAAAGGCATTTTGGCCTATAAACGCGCTGCCGATGCGTTATTGAAAATCCAGCCTTTGGGCATTTCCCATCCTATCAGCCACGATTTACTGCGGGTCGCCAAACAGGCATTGCAGGATGTGATTGAGTCGAACACTCAATTATTCAATCGATTAGATACGGATCGTTTCTTTTACTGTGTTCGCCCTTACTACAAACCTTATCGGGTGGGCTTGGTTATTTATCGCGGCGCCAATGCAGGGGATTTTGCGGGGATTAATGTCATCGATTTAACGCTAGGTCTTTGTTTCGCCAATGAGGCTTCCTACTCGCAAATGCTGGTGGACAAGTTTTTATACATGATGCCTGAGGATCAACAGATATTGCGCGAGTGCATGCGTCGGCCGAATTTGATGGATGACTTTCTGCAGGCAAAAGACTGCTCAACCCAAGATTGGTATCAAGAAAACTTGCGACTCTTTATTGAAGTCTGCGAATTACATGGCGAGACTGCGATTCAGCACCATAATGAGTTAGTGACTAAATATATTGCCGAGCCTTCGACAACGATGGAGCAGCAGCATTTAGCTAAGGTCACCGCCAGTGGTCCGCCACTGCATGTGCTACTCGGTTCATTGGAGCGACTCAGAGATAGGCGTGCCGCCGCTCAGCGCAGCGACATCCGGACGCGTTATGATGAGATTAAGAAACTGAAAGAGAGTTTGAGATAACACTATGTTTGCAGACTATAAAAAGGACTTTTACCTCGCGGGTCCAGGATATCTATTGAATCATTCCGTCGGTCGACCGTTAAAATCGACCGAACAGGTCTTCAAAGAAGCCTTTTTTGCGCCTTGGCAGGAGTCGGGGCGCGAACCTTGGGGTCAGTGGCTGAGTGTGATTGATGATTTTACTTTCGCCTTATCTAAACTGTTTAACGGCCACCAAAAGGACTTTTGCCCTCAGGTTAATCTCTCCAGTGCGCTGACTAAAATCGTCATGTCACTCGAGCGATTAAATCGCGAACACGCCGTTGTGTTAATGAGTGAGATTGATTTCCCCAGCATGGGTTTCGCCCTTAAAAAAGCACTGCCTGCCAGTTGCGAAGTACGTTTTATTCCTAAAGGGCTCGATATCACTGACCCTAATGTGTGGGACGCGCATATCAGTCGTGATGTGGATCTGGTGTTTGTTAGTCATGCTTACTCGAATACTGGGCAGCAAGCGCCATTAGCCAATATTTTTACCATAGCCCGTGAGCGAGGCTGTTTGAGCTTAGTGGATGTGGCGCAATCGGCGGGGATTATTCCGCTAGATCTCGCGCGCCTACAACCTGACTTTTTAATCGGGTCGAGTGTGAAATGGCTCTGCGGCGGCCCTGGTGCAGCCTATCTTTGGATTAACCCTGCCATTTTGGATCGTTGCCAACCTAAG
This sequence comes from Shewanella scandinavica, assembly GCF_031932065.1. NCBI lineage: Bacteria > Pseudomonadati > Pseudomonadota > Gammaproteobacteria > Alteromonadales > Shewanellaceae > Shewanella > Shewanella scandinavica. The sequence continues at coordinate 21,481 of NZ_JAUOES010000028.1, read as the reverse complement.
GATGTGGGGTGGTTTAGCCATGAGAATCCGTTCGAATTTGATATCCACGACTTTCGTTATCAGCACTCCGCAATGCGCTTCTGGGGTGGAACGCCTTCAATCGCCCCCTATGCCATTGCCGCTCACAGTATTCATTATCTGGCGGGTTTAGGTGTCTCCTTGCTGCGTAAATGTAATCAGCAGTTGATTGATGCTGTGGCGCAGGAGCTTGAGCATGAGTTTGTATCGCCACGTGATGTTGAGAAGCGCAGCGGTACACTGATTCTACAGTTTGGTGGGCAACAACATAAAATCATGACGGCATTAGCAAACGCGAATATTAGCGTCGATGCTCGCAGCATGGGGATCCGGATTTCGCCGCATATCTACAACGATATGGCCGATATCAAGCTGTTACTTGATGTGATAAAAGCAAATCGCTAACTTAAATGATTTAAAATGGCTTACTAGGCTAGGTTGTACTACGTAACTGCAACTAACAAGGCATAACTAACAAGACACAACACTCAGGGAGGCAAACCGCGACATGGTCGTTCCCGTATGTCGGCGTTAACTCACCGTCACACAGGCAACTTGAGGTTATTTATTGGGTGCGATCATGCTTAAATCTTGTAGTCATAGCGGCAGACCATAGGTCGCGGGGTGTGGAGCTTGGGATCGCTGGGCGTGATCGCTAAATCTGCAGGTAGCATAACAGTATCGATGATCAACGCACTGCTCATATCAACGAGTGTCAGTGGGATGGTAAAGAGCAGCAAGGGCGGGGCCGCCAACGCGGAGATAATCATACACTCCTCGCCATTATCAACAGCCGTTTGCACACTTGAGAAAGAATGACCCCAAGTTGAATCTTCTCCCATCCTCGACGTTATCGTTGCACATCCCGTGAGAGAACAGCACACGACCAACCAAGTCAACCAACGCATAACCACTCCATTGTTTATATGTGAAAAACTGCATTGCTTCGGTATGATCTACTCACTTGATCAACTGAGAGCGTTAGTGATGTGGAACCAGATCAGGTTTCATTTGACGCCAACCTGTTCTGTTTCAACAGCTTGGCATTCTAACTATATGATTATATCTGTCAATTATTCATCAACAGAAACGAGATACAACTAAGCTCAATAACCTAGTTGTTAACGGCGACTCTTGTTTTGGATAAGTATTAAATATTGAGGTTTGTATGCCGTGCTCTTGCAGAACTCAGATAAGTTTTGAACATACTCTTTAAAATCAGTCTCCACTTCCCTCGCTGGCCATCTAGCTACTTTTATTACTTTCCTTAAAACTGTTTCAGTAAATATTCGCTTGAGGGTAGGCCGAGAGCATATTATGTTGCTGATTTAAAATGGATGACTGGATTTACGCTTGGCGATGCCCACGCTACAAGTAGAGTCTACCGAGAGGTAACAGGATGAACAATAAAGCAGCGCCGCAGCAGTCGGCGTCGACAGAGCAAGAGACACAACCGTTGGACGACAGTCGGTATGAAGACCTGCCGCGCAGTGAGTTCCTGCAATTACCCCAAGAGGAGCAAGACCGGCTCAATAAGCTACGTCAGCAGCGGGTGCGTGAGGCGCCCACCCTCTATGAGTGGGATATTAAGGTAGCGACCGTGTATGGCATAGGGTGGCTCGTTGTCATTATTCCCTGCGGGATAATGGTGCTGATTGGCTTGGTGGCGCACTGGTATGAGTCTGACCAATGGTATGGTTTTTTTTTCATGGCATTGATTTTTGCGCCATTTATCCGCTACCTCTGGTTGGCCGACAAACAGTACCATTATCGGCTCACCACCGAGGGGTTAGTTACCACCTATCATGATGCTATTCCGGATGCTGCCTACGCGGTAGTGCGGGGGCTGGCTTGGTTTGGGGTGGTGGTTTGTATTGTCGGGGTGGCTTTTTTAGGCCCTGCAGCGCTGGTTGGTGCAGGTGGAATGGCTCTGGGGGCATTTTTCTTTACTGGTTTTAAAAATGTAGAGACTACTTACGAGAGTCCTGTAAAAAATGGGCATCGTCATTTGATTAAGGTAACGCGGAATCGTCCATTTATTGCCTGCCAATCGGATGTACGAACAATGGGCTTACGTGCAAGTATTCGTCTTCATTGCCCATTGGATAAGATGCACACTATCTTGTCATTACTGATGACGCAGTTACCTGATTCTGAAATCCGTGTATTTAAAAATGAGCGCGTGTTAGATGGCGTACCATTTGCGTCATTTGAGTCAGGCAAACCTGCCCAACTATCAGATTTTGCCCCTGACAATACCCAGCCCAGTTAACGTTTTTTCTCGCGCCTGTTATTGGCGCGAGATTCGGTGTCCATCAGTGACAGCTTTGCTACCAAGATGCTGACAGGCCTGTTTGTGCTAGGGTGGCGCCAATTACGATCATTATTTGGATATAGGCTAACAAACCTTTAGCGGCAAGGGCGAGAAGACATTAAGTATGAGCCGTGTGGGTAGGTTAACGATGACCGTGCAGTCCGTGGGTACAGCAAAGGAATAGCTATATGAATAAGAGAGCTGCGCAGCAGTCGGCGTCGACAGAGCAGACAAAGCAAGAGACACAACCGTTGGACGACAGTCGGTATGAAGACCTGCCGCGCAGTGAGTACCTGCAATTACCCCAAGAGGGGCAAGACCGGCTCAATAAGCTACGTCAGCAGCGGGTGCGCGAGGCGCCGACCCTCTATGAGTGGGATATTCGGGTAGCGACTGTCTATGGTCTATTTTGGTTAACCTTCCTGATCCCGTGTGGCTGTTTAGCACTTATAGGGAGCTATTTGCTATCTGGCGATACTAGCTTGGGTATGGGGTTAATCATCATGGCCCTAATAATGTGCCTATCTGCTCGTTACCTCTGGTTTGCAGACAAACAGTACCACTATCGGCTCACCACCGAGGGTTTAGTTACTACCTATCATGACGCGATTCCGGATGCTGCCTACGCGGTAGTGCGGGGGCTGGCTTGGTTTGGAGTGGTGGTTTGTATTGTCGGGGTGGCCTTTTTAGGTCCCGCAGCGCTGATTGGTGCAGGCGGAATGGCTCTGGGGGCATTTTTCTTTACTGGTTTTAAAAATATAGAGACTACTTACGAGAGTCCTATAAAAAATGGGCATCGTCATTTGATTAAGGTAACGCGGAATCGTCCATTTATTGCCTGCCAATCGGATGTACGAACAATGGGCTTACGTGCAAGTATTCGTCTTCATTGCCCATTGGATAAGATGCATATTATCTTGTCATTGCTGATGACGCAGTTACCTGATTCTGAAATCCGTGTATTTAAAAATGAGCGCGTGTTAGATGGCGTACCATTTGCGTCATTTGAGTCAGGCGAACCTGCCCAACTGTCAGATTTTGCCCCTGACAATCCCAGCCTAGTTGAATAAAGCGTGGACACTTAACAATAATGGCGCGGTAGTTAACTTCCGACTATATAGGTGGTTTTATGCCGCCCCCTCGTTTAATTTAGATCAGTTTTTAACCATCTATCTCTATTGTTGCTGTTGTCTGGCGTGCCTTCTCTGAATGATAAAAGAGTGGTTGGCGATGATGCCTATGTAGAGAACAACGCGATGATTGAATCAGAATAAAAGTTGTATATACCTTCAAAATACAAAAAGCCCCGATAGCGTTGCTATCGAGGCTTTTATATTTTCTGTATCAATTACATAAAGCGAGCCAGTTGTATAGCGCTAGCCATTACAGGCTGTAGTACATTTCAAACTCAAGTGGGTGAGTTGTACGTGCTACGCGCTCAGCTTCTGCTGTTTTCAGTACGATATAAGATTGGATGAAATCTTCACTGAACACGCCGCCTTTTGTCAGGAACTCATGGTCAGCTTGCAGGTTTTCAAGGGCGTTTTCTAATGACGTTGCCACTTGTGGGATTTCAGCCGCTTCTTCTGGAGGCAGATCGTACAGATCTTTGTCCATCGCTTCACCTGGGTGGATCTTGTTTTGGATACCGTCAAGACCGGCCATCAGCAGCGCTGCGAAACCTAAGTATGGGTTGGCATGTGGATCTGGGAAACGCGCTTCGATACGACGGCCTTTAGGGCTTGGTACCACTGGAATACGGATTGATGCAGAGCGGTTACGGGCAGAGTAGGCCAACATAACAGGTGCTTCAAAGTGTGGCACTAAACGCTTGTAAGAGTTAGTGCTTGGGTTAGTGAAAGCGTTCAGCGCACGAGCGTGCTTGATGATACCACCTATGTAGTACAGCGCCGTTTCACTTAAACCCGCGTATTTGTCGCCAGCGAACAAGTTAACACCGTCTTTCGCCAGAGATTGGTGAACGTGCATGCCGCTACCGTTGTCGCCAACGATGGGTTTAGGCATGAAAGTCGCCGTCTTACCGTAAGCGTGTGCCATGTTGTGCACTACGTACTTCAGAATTTGGATTTCATCCGCTTTCTTAGTTAGCGTGTTGAAGCGAGTTGCGATTTCGTTTTGACCCGCAGTCGCCACTTCGTGGTGATGCGCTTCAACCACTTGACCCATTTCTTCAAGCACTAAACACATAGCGCTACGTAGGTCTTGTGATGAGTCAACCGGTGCAACTGGGAAGTAACCGCCTTTAGTGAATGGACGGTGACCTGTGTTGCCGCCTTCGTAGCTAGTGCCTGAGTTCCAAGCCGCTTCTTTAGCATCGATCTTAACGAAACAACCTGACATGTCAGTACCGAAACGGACATCGTCAAATAGGAAGAATTCTGGTTCTGGTCCAATCAATACAGTATCAGCGATACCAGTAGAGATCAGGTAAGCTTCTGCTTTTTTTGCAATTGAGCGTGGGTCACGGTCGTAACCCGTCATAGTACCGGGTTCAAGAATGTCACAACGGATCAGCGCTGTGGTTTCTTCGGTGAAAGGATCCAGTACGAATGTCGTTGGATCTGGCATCAGTACCATGTCTGATTCGTTAATGCCCTTCCAACCTGCGATAGAAGAACCGTCAAACATTTTGCCGTCTTCGAAGAAATCAGCATCTACCTGATGAGAAGGAATAGATACGTGCTGCTCTTTACCTTTAGTGTCGGTAAAACGTAAATCAACGAACTTAACTTCTAATTCTTCAAGTTGCTTTAAAACTGATTCAACTGACATTCTCAAGCCTCCGGTAGGGTAAAGGGATGCCCCTTCTATAATCTTTTAACTCAAGTGATTTATCTTGAGCCAAACTTACGAGCTATAAAGCGATATCCATGCCAATAATTTAACTTACTGATTAACATGGTTTAAAATCTTTGTTGCACTTAATTGGATTCGCGTGTGCACCATAATGGTGCTTTTGTCTGTGGCATTTTGGTGCATTACTCCATTTTGGTGCGCACTGAATTGATTCATGCAAAGCTAAGTTTCAAAGCATAAGGTTCAAAGCATAAGGTTCAAAGCACTAGTATGCATCGCTTATGTGGCAGTGAGATGGCAATCGCGCCTTGGCTCACAGGGAGGACTACATAAGGATAGCGGCACTGAATCTAGTAACTATTTCAGCACTATTCTGGACTATTTTCTCTGGGCGATTTCACCGCCGCATAGTTGTCATAAAACCACTCTAGTCTGTTCAACTATGCCATGCATTCTCAATTCAATAGTGGTTTATTATCATATTATTAGGAAAGAGTTCGTTCTCATGTGCAAAATGTCTTTGCTGTTCACAGGCCAAGTGAAATAAGTGATGCGTAATAAAGGTATTGCGTGACAATGAAGTGAGTCTTAAAGGCATTCAGTTTTCGCGGTCATAAATGCCAATATCAACGCCCAGTTAAATCTGCGCTAGAAATTATTGCTGTTTCACGTCGAGATGATTTTGTCACGTGAACATCAATTTGATTGATGTTTAAATCAGCAGAAATACTTTGCGTCTAGATTATGAAAAATAGTAAATTCAGCTGTTTAACTCGGATTTTTCCTACGAATATGGCAATTGAACAGTGCTTTAACTGTGACATTAGCGGATTTCACTCAATGGAATATTGGCAGGAATTAGTCAAGGATCGGCGGATTGTTTTATAAGTGTTCAAAAATAATCCTGTGCGCCAAGGCCGCTCTGGAGTAGAATGGCACGCTTTTTATTATGGTGGGTCGAGTTAGGACACTATAACGAATTACTGAAATATCCCTATTTTTGTTTGATGGTAAGAGGTTTATCCGTGCTAGAGAATTTACGTAACATCGCCATTATTGCACACGTTGACCATGGCAAAACGACCCTGGTAGACAAGTTGCTGTCACAGTCAGGCACCCTTGCAACCCGAGGAGAAGCTACTGAGCGGGTGATGGACTCCAACGATCTTGAAAAGGAACGTGGGATCACGATTCTGGCAAAAAATACTGCCATCAAGTGGAACGACTACCGTATCAACATCGTTGATACCCCTGGCCACGCCGATTTCGGTGGTGAGGTTGAGCGTGTTCTGTCTATGGTTGACTCAGTATTATTGCTAGTTGATGCCGTTGACGGTCCAATGCCACAAACTCGCTTCGTAACGAAGAAAGCGTTTGCTCAAGGCTTAAAGCCAATCGTTGTTATCAACAAAATTGACCGCCCAGGCGCGCGCCCTGATTGGGTTATCGACCAAGTATTCGATCTGTTCGATAACTTAGGCGCAACTGACGAGCAGTTAGATTTCCCAATCGTTTACGCTTCAGCGTTAAACGGTTTTGCAACTTTAGATCCAGATGTTGCAAGTGAAGACATGACGCCGCTGTTCCAAACTATCGTTGAAAAAGTATCATTCCCTGATGCTGACTCAGAAGGTAGTTTCCAGATGCAAATTTCGCAGCTGGATTACAACTCATACGTGGGTGTTATCGGTATCGGCCGTATCAAGCGTGGTAGCATCAAAACTAACCAACAAGTCACTATTGTTGGTGCTGATGGCAAAACCCGTAACGGTAAAATGGGCCAAGTATTAGGTTACATGGGTCTAGAGCGTACTGAAGTTGAAGTTGCCAACGCAGGCGATATCGTTGCTATCACTGGTTTAGGTGAGTTGAAAATTTCTGACACTGTCTGTGCTGCTGGTGCTGTAGAAGCGTTACCTCCATTATCAGTTGATGAACCAACTCTGACCATGACGTTCCAAGTCAACACTTCACCTTTTGCGGGTAAAGAAGGTAAGTATGTGACTTCACGTAACATTCTTGAGCGTTTACAACAAGAATTGGTCCACAATGTGGCACTGCGTGTTGAAGAAACTGAAAGTCCAGATCGCTTCCGCGTATCAGGCCGTGGTGAATTGCATTTATCAATCTTGATTGAAAACATGCGTCGTGAAGGTTATGAGTTAGCTGTATCACGTCCAGAAGTTATTCTGAAAACCATCGACGGTGAATTGTGTGAGCCATTCGAAACGTTAACTGTTGACGTTGAAGAAGAAGATCAAGGCACAGTGATCGAGAAGTTAGGTACCCGTAAAGCTGAAATGAAAGACATGCAGCTTGATGGTAAAGGTCGTGTACGTATCGACTTTATTATCCCAAGCCGCGGTTTAATTGGTTTCCAAACTGAATTCTTAACAGCGACTTCTGGTACAGGTCTAATTTACCACTCGTTCGACCATTACGGTCCACACAAAGGTGGCGATATCGGTCAACGCGCTAACGGCGTATTGATTTCTAACGCGACAGGTAAGGCTCTGACATTCGCACTGTTCGGTCTACAAGACCGCGGTCGTCTCTTTATCGGCCACGCTGCTGAAGTGTACGAAGGCCAAGTTGTTGGTATCCATGCTCGCTCAAACGATCTGACAGTTAACTGTCTGAAAGGTAAGCAGCTGACCAACATGCGTGCTTCAGGTACTGACGAAGCGCAAGTGCTGACTACGCCAATCACAATGACACTTGAGCAAGCGCTTGAGTTCATCGATGATGACGAATTGGTTGAAGTAACACCTAAGAGCATTCGTGTTCGTAAGAGACACTTGACTGAAAACGATCGTAAGCGCTTTAACCGCGGTTAATGCCAGCCTGTTGATTCAGGTGGCACACCCTTAAGGTGAGTCAATCGGTTTAAAAAGCCCTGCATAGGAAACTATGCGGGGCTTTTTGTTGGGGCTGATTTGGTCATGGGTATGCCGGCGATTAATTCAAACTGCTGAATCTTGAGATCTTGTATTACTCCTTATCGATTCACCATACGCAATTGCGGCAAGATCTTGTAAGGAGATATCTAACATTTAGTATGGTTCCGCTTAGGTCTTGTGCAAATTCATTGTCGAGTGAACAGCAGGCATTTTTCCCTGTCAGTAACTTCCTGGGTAGCAGATAAAGTTCTTACTAAAGCGACGGCTTAGCCTGTCATCGTGGAAGGAATAAATTTTAATATATTCGTCAAAAAGTGAACGGATCAGTTGCTGTCGGTCTGGCTGTATAGGGTTAGCTATAAAACCATTTATCTGATATTCGCATAGGAATAGTATCAGCGATAAGATTGAGTGATTTACTAACTGTAATCAATATTCTGGTGTATACATTAAAAACTGCAGATAGTGATATAAACCATTATCTGCAGTGTGCTTCGTTAGATTGGCAGTGCTTTGATGCTATTTAACCCAAGTATTGTTCAAAACTGCTTGCTGTGAGAGTTGAAATTCAAGCTTTAGCTGTTCTGCATACTTAGGTGCCTGATTCTCAATAAAGTCTACACTTTCATTCTCAGATATGATTTTATCTCCAGCGATTAAAAAACTACCTGAGTTGGTAAATGCGCCAAGCAAGTCGCCTTTTACTACAATACTATAGGGTTTTCGTTCCCTATAAAGAGAGCGACCAACTGATGCAAACTCGTCATTAAATCCGAGCAAATCAAAAGCGGTAGGTAAAATATCTAATTGGCTTGCGAGTATTTTATGTCGTTTAGGGGGAATATTTTGCCCAGGACGATAAATCCATAACGGAATATGGAATGCGCTTTCTAAGCCCGGCGTTTTCGTTTTGAACAAAGTGTGATCTGCCAAAATCATAAAGGTTGTATTTTCGTACCAGTCCTGTTTTGATGCTTCCGCAAAAAATGCTTTAAGAGATTCATCTGTATATCTAACAGTATTCAAAAAATCGGTGAATGTATCTTGTCCATATGGATAAACCTGTAAATGCTTCGGTGTTTCTACATATGGCATATGGGTGGTACCTGTAAACGAAAAACTAATAAATGGCTTAGTTTTTTCGTTTGCTAATTCGAGTGTTTTCATCAACATCTCATAATCCCAACCAAACTGTGCGCCATCAGGATCGGGGTAGTCAGTTCGTGTTATTGGGATATCACTACGTCCAAGATATTGCTGAAAACCAGCATAGTTGGCTATCGAATCTAAACGAATCGAGTCACGTTTTGAGCTTTGCAGCATTTGGGTTTGGTAGCCATGAGCTTGAGCAATATTACCTATTTTTGTAAGGCGTGATAATTCCAGTCCTCCTCCGATATAACCAACACTCTCAAGGGGAGGTATGCCAAACAAGCTCGCTTGAACACCTAAGTTACTGCGTTGAGCAACAGCATAGAAATTATCATAAACCTCAGCTTTTTTTGACAGTTCATCTAAAAATGGTGTGACTTTATAGTCTGAACCCGATAATCCATCTATATAAGCATAGCTTAACGCTTCTACCAAAATGATAACTAAATTTCGGCCATTGGGTGTATTCTCTGAGAATTGGCTTACGTATGGATATTTATATGCTTCATCTTCTGTCTTATTTAGCTGTTGTTTAAGCTCTTCGGAATTAAAGAATTTATAATCAGTACGCTTGAAGTTTTGAGTAGTTCCTTTGCCACCTGTATAAATACCATTTAAAATTAAATTAGCTTGCTGCTCACTTTGGTTTTTATATGCATCGATAATGCCAAGTGGCTTTCCATGCAAATTTAATCCTCGTAGAAATAATATCAAGATGGGGATCGCAATAACAAAAACGCCAATTTGTGATGCTAGAGTCTTATGGTTTTTATTGTGGTAGAAAAATAGTCGGTATTTTTTCACCAGCAAAATAATTATTATGGCTATAGTAGCAACGCTAAATATCGTTAACGCGAAATGATCTTTCATTAAAAATGGTAATACAAAAGATGTTTCAGTCATTAACAATGGTAGATCGCTAAATGTGTGTCTATTTACTACACCAAAATAAATAAAATCTCCAATAAGTGCGAGTGTAGATAGCAATAGCATTATTAAACCAAGCTTTAAACCCATATTTTTTATGAAACAAGTAATGCGGCCACTTCCTGGTACTAATATTAGCAATGTAGGTATGATCATGACATAAGCAGTAGTCATGATATCAAAGCGAAATGATGTAAATATCACCGTGAGTAAATCGAATGTTTCTTTATAATAATCGTGATACACAATGTAATTCGCAATGCGAGAACAATTTAATATGAATAGCATGGAAATATATAGAAACAACACGCTGCGAAATTTACTCTGTTTCATACGATAAATTTTTTCAATGACTGTTTAAGGAGGTGCATAATAACACACCAACTTAGACTAGTTCAAAAGCAAACCTATACTCAGCTAATGCCCAACTCTATCTATTACTTGGAACAGTTCCATGCGGATATTGTCGGGTGTTTGGCTGTGCCAGAAGCCAGCTAAGTAAGCGCCAAGCGGTAGGATAAATAATGCGATAAGCACTAATGCGAGTAATCCCTTATGGCCGAGTCTGTGGCCAGATTTAAGCCCTAGACCAAGGGCGGCTGATTTTGGACAAGCGGCGACGCAGCGCATACAGGCCTGGCATTCATCGCTGCGCACCGTAGTCTTAGTGTGCACTATGATGTTTGCCGGGCAGGCGCGGGTGCACTTATCGCATTTCATCCCTTTTGCCTCGATAAGGCAATGCTGAGTATCACGGCGGATTTTTAATGGGCTCGCAAAGCTTAAGATCCCGAGCATGGCACCATAAGGGCACAAGTAACGGCAGAATCCCTGACGGCGCCATGCGGCTAAGGCAAGGATCAGCGCAAACACAAACAGGGTAATCAGGCTCGGCGTCAGAAAGAACAGTGCCATTTTTAAGTCGGCAATCTTGTGATAATTACCTTCGAGATAATAAGGAATCGACTCACTTGGCATGCCAATCACTATGTAGCAAAGGCCAAGCAGCAATAAATACTTGAGCATTCGCAGTGGCCAATCGAGCCAAGCGGGTGGTGTTAGTTCTGATTTAATAAAGCGTTTTCTAACAGCATACAAATATTCCCCTGCCAAACCTAATGGGCAAGCCCAACCACAAAATGCCCGCTTACAAAGTAATCCTGTGAGCAATACCGCCGCTAACATCACCGCGGCTGCAGGATGGGTTTGATCCCACAAATTTAGACTGACAATGGCCTTCAGTTCAATGCCGCCGGCAATCGGCAGGAAAGCATCGACCACATCGGGGCGCATTAGCCAAGGTGTAATTCCTTGCTTAAGCAATACGGTATTGATGGTGTATTGCACGGCAACCAGTAAAAGCGATAGCGCTAAGACATGTTGAGTGCCTTCCCGCAGAGTATTGTTCTTAATCTCACCTTTGAAGGAGTCAGGTGCAAATTTATGTCCTACTAACGCTAAAGGTAGCGCAATAATCAGTCCGAGTGCTAAAGGCCAGTAAAGGCTGATCGCGACGGCGCTGACACTGAGTAACAGTGTTACGACAGCACCCCATTTCTGGCCGCTCCAATAGCTCAGTGAGGCGAGATACATGAGTGCCAACATCAGAGTAAGTGATTCGATAAAAGTCATAGTGATGAATACAGCAAATGAGTAACGAGTACAGTGTCTGAGTGATGAGCTGATAATAAGTTTTTGAGTACTAAATGAAATTGTGCGGCAGGTCTAAGATTGGTGCTATCAATCCACTAAAGCGCGCCATAGCTCACAAAGCCAAGTGTTTTGGGCTTGCACAAATAAAGTATGGCTTGCAGGGACAGCGAGCGAGGTCACACAAAGCATAAAAAGCCCCAGCAATTTAGTATGCTAGGGCTTAGGAGTTAAGTAGCAGCTTTGGTTCAACTTTTGGATTTTTCGAGTGACTCGATAAATTTGTTCGACTCATTAATCGATTTGTTCATCTCTTTAATCAGGCCCGAAATATCGGTTTGCAGACTTGCAAATTCGCCTTTGATCGCACCAATGGCTTGGGCGTTCAAGTTATGCTTGAGATACAGCATGTTGTCTTTCATGGCGGTGAGGATGGGCGGCATTTTTGATTCGGCGCGGTGCATGCTTTTGATCAATTGTTCGTAGGCGCGGCGGGTTTCTTTGAGCTTAGCTTCACTGTTACGGCGCAGGCTGGTTTTGCTGATCTCGCCAATTTCATCTTGCCACTCATCGAATAACGCTTCGGCCACATCTTCAACTTTCTTGATGCGGTTGCTGACGTTATCTGCGGCGCTTTGGGCCGATTCGTATTCATCCTTAGCCTTGTTATAGGCTTTTTCTAGGTTGCCGCCATCGTGGTTGAGCAGGGCTTGCATCTCTTCGAGGGCCGAGCTGAACTCTTTTTGGGCGTCCTCTTGGGATTCTTTCGCGTCTTTAACTCTGTCGACCATAATATCGCGTTTATGGTAACCGACCTTTTCCATCGCGCCGTAATAGGCACTTTGGCAACCACTGAGCAGGAGGCTTGCGGCAATCAGGCCTGAAGTTATCAGTCTTTTCATTGGGTATTCCGTCACTGAGTGAATTGAAATTAATCGGCCTTAAATCGGGCCGCATCGATAATGCTCCACAGATGAAAGATAGCACCTATTACCGCGGGCACAATTAGCCACCAGAGTGCATAACCCACCACTGTGATAATGAAAAATAACAGTGCTGCCATAATGCGGCCTTGTAATAGTTGGCCTAACCCAGGGAAAAATAGACTAGCAATAGCGGAAATAACGTTACCCGCAGATCCTTGTTGAGACATCAATTCACTCCTTAGACTTGTAAATTAAGTGTTTATTGTACGAAGATAACGAGTCTATACCAACAGAATCAAGAGAAACCCGTGACTAAGAAGATAGAACTGGCACAAATTCGCGTCTTATTCCTCGGGATCTGGCACTTCCTGCTGCATTTGCAGCGGCGTTTAGTGGAAGATCAGATCAATATCCGCGCCGGACATTTGGCCTATGTCACGCTATTGTCACTTGTGCCTATGGTGGCCGTGACTATGTCTATGTTGTCCGCTTTTCCTGTGTTTAAAGGCATACGTGGGCAGATAGAAGGCTTTGTTTATCAGAACTTTTTACCCGCCGCCGGCGATACTGTGCAAGTGTATATCAATGAGTTTGTCGCCAATGCCTCTAAGGGCACAGCTGTCGGGATTGCCGCTTTAGTGGTGGTCGCTATTTTGCTGATTTCCGCCATCGACAAATCCCTCAATAACATTTGGCGTACTAAAGAGAAGCGTTCTGTGGTGGTCGCATTTTCTATGTATTGGATGGTCATCACTTTGGGCCCTGTTTTGGTGGGGGCCAGTTTGGTGGCGACTTCCTACGTAGTGTCATTGAAGGTTTTTGACGGTCAGTTGTCGGGTGTGGTGCCCGTGTTTCTTGAGCGCTTGCCCATGCTGTTTTCAGTTGCGGCATTCTTGCTGTTGTATATGGTAGTGCCTAATCAAAAGGTGAAGTTTCTACATGCATTATTAGGGGCGATTGTCGCCGCAATCTTGTTTGAGTTAGGTAAAAAAGCCTTTGCCTTGTATGTGACTCAGTTTCCGAGCTATGAAGCTATTTATGGGGCTTTAGCCGTGATCCCTATTATCTTTGTCTGGGTGTATTTATCGTGGATGATAGTATTACTCGGCGCGGAAATTACCGCGGCTATGCCAGAGTATTTAGATTATGAGTCGAGCTCCGATGAGGATGAAACGGATCTAGATGGTAAGCCTTTACAAGACTGCCAAGATAATCAGCCTGTAACCTTAACTTCGGCAGAAGTAGATGCACTCAAGGCCGTGGCGAAATCGGAATGACATCCCTAAACGGTTAAGTAATGGCGATGACACCTAATGCCTGAATCAGTGCCCGAATCCTTTCCCCCTTTTATCCGCCGCGACTGGTTTAGCGTTGGCAATGGTCAGCAATTACATCTGGCGCAATACGGTAATCCTCAAGGTATCCCGCTGTTGTATTTGCACGGTGGTCCGGGAGCGGGTTGTTATATCGGTGATTTAGCCTTATTTAATGGCGAACAATATTGGATTTTGCTGTTAGATCAACGAGGTTCTGGACAATCCTTGCCCTTTGGCGATTTAGCCCATAATCATCTTAATGGTTTGATCTGCGATATGGAGGCGATTCGCCTTGCGTTAGGTATTGAGCGCTGGTGTTTAGCGGGCGGCTCCTTTGGGGCCACATTAGGCTTAATTTACAGCGGATTATTTCCCGAACGGGTGATAGCGCAAGTGCTGTGGGCGTTATTTATTCCGTCTAAAGAAGGCATAGATTGGCTCTATGGCGCTGACGGCGCGGCAAAATTGCAACCAGCGGCTTATCGACTCTTCAGTGGTAATGCGCCTGTTGCGCCATCGCTGACTGAACTGCTGGATTTGTACCATCAAGGTTTGACATCGGCCGATGAAAACCTGCGGCACCATTTTGCGCGGCGTTGGGTTCAGTGGGAGCTAAAGCTCGCGGGGGCGAGATTGGTGTTGCCAAGACTGTTACCCGACCCAGTATTAGCGTTAGCGGATATCGAATTGCACTTTGCTCGGCATGATTACTTCAATGCCATGAGTGTGTTGCAGCGCGTGACGCCTAGGGTGAAGGCGCGTAGTGTGTTATTGCAAGGAATGCAGGATGCGATTTGCCCAGCGGCGCTATTGCGCGATTTTTTGGCTGGGTTAGAGCATGCTATTACGATTCAATCTGTTGCCGACGGTGGACATATGCTTAATAGCGAGTCGTTGTTTTTGGCGGTCACAGCAGAAATCCATGCTATGTGGTCGTGGATACATCAAAGGGAAATACAATGAAAACATTGCTCATCAGTGCCAGTTTACTCGGATTAACTGCCTGTGCCGCCACGGCGCCCTCGCAAACCAGCGCGATTGACCCAGTGGTGGCTCAGGAGGTCGTGGCACCCGTCGCGCCCAAAGTCGTTGAACTGGGTGGACTGACCAATGAAGCTGCCGCAGAGCGCTTGTATCAAGCGTTGATTAACGCTAACTACTTGGCCACCAAAGTTGCGCCGACGAAAGTTGCGGTGCAGTTTGGCGATAACCAGTTTTTGCTTGAGCCGAGTATTAATTCTGCGGGCATTGACCGTATTTTATTGAATCGTTTCTATGCCGTGCATCCGCAATTACAGGCTAGCCAAGAGCTGCCTGTGGTGATTGGCACTTTGAATCAAAAGCTTAATTTTGCCAAGTTCGTGTTGCTGGACCAAGGCGCTGTGATCCAAATACAAGGCACAGTCACCTTTGCTGACCGTGTTGAAATCGAAGAGTTACGTCGTTTTATGCTGTGGACCAATGGCGGTTTGGCACAAGTCGCGCAATCCCTGCCAGATGGCATCGATCAATATATTCGTCCTATCCCGCTCATGCAGCAAATGGTTCCCGTTAAGCCTTAATCTAAAAAGGAAAAGTTGTGATTGCGTTAATTCAAAGAGTGAGCCGCGCCAGTGTGGTTGTCGATAATCAAACCATAGGTGCAATCGATAAGGGCCTGTTGGTTCTGCTGGGCGTCGAGCAGCAGGATACCCGCGAGAAAATGGAAAAACTGGCAACTAAAGTGATGAGTTATCGCGTGTTTTCCGATGAAAATGGCAAGATGAATCTCAACCTAGAGCAAGTCGGTGGCTCTTTATTAGTGGTGTCGCAATTTACCTTGGCTGCCGATACGGGCCGCGGTCTGAGACCGAGTTTTTCGGGCGCAGGTACGCCAGATCAAGCCTTGGCACTCTATGAAGAGTTTGTCGCATTTTGCCGCGCTAAGGGCGTGACCACAGAAACCGGACAATTCGGCGCTGATATGCAAGTGTCCTTAGTCAATGATGGCCCTGTGACTTTTAATCTGCAGGTGTAGCTTCTTATCGCGCGAGTGATTGCGTTAGCTATTGTGCTAGCTATTACGTTAGCTATTACATTAGTCATCGCGTGGTTTTTCTAGGGGATAGAGTGTTGAACTTATTCGGTGTTAGCTGTGAAGAGGGTTGTATCGAGGTAAATGCACATGGATGAATTACTACTTACTCAATTACTCACTCAGTTACGCCAGACGTGGCACAGTACTATTCCTGTTAGTGAATTTATGCAGATTGCGCCACTCGATTACTGTGAAGGTGAATTTCGAGTCACTGCGCCGATAGCGCCCAATATTAATCTGCATCAGACCATGTTTGCCGGCAGCATTTATACCTTGATGACCTTAACTGGCTGGGGCGCTGTGTGGCTGAACCAGCAGTTAGCTGGCGTTGCGGGTGACATTGTGCTCGCCGATGCCCATATTCGTTATCTCGCCCCAGTGACTTGTGATCCTGTGGTAACAGTGCAATGGCCAACTGTGGATCTCAGTCCGTTGCAAAGAGGTCGCAGAGTGA
Source organism: Shewanella scandinavica (assembly GCF_031932065.1). Classification (NCBI taxonomy): domain Bacteria; kingdom Pseudomonadati; phylum Pseudomonadota; class Gammaproteobacteria; order Alteromonadales; family Shewanellaceae; genus Shewanella; species Shewanella scandinavica. The sequence continues at coordinate 4,930 of NZ_JAUOES010000028.1, read as the reverse complement.
AAGTGAAGTTAGCTGTGCAATTGTATTGTGATGCTAAGCTTTGCGCTGTATTCGAAGGCCTGTATGTCAGTGCGCCGAAAGCGAGTTAATTTATAGCGCGTCGCAACAACCTATAACCTTTCTAAAAAATCGAAGTGAATCTCAAATTTTATCCACTTTATTTCTTTTTTATGGGCGAATACACTAGCGTAATAGAGTTGAGATATTCCATCTGACTCTGAGTCATTTACCTATTTTCGGAGCAGATTATGTCTAAAGTCTTAATTTTAAAATCAAGCATTCTTGGCGGTTATTCACAATCTGCCGTGTTAATTGACCACTTAGCTAGCCACTGGGAAACCCAAGGCGCCGCTATCACAGTACGTGATTTAGGCGGTAAAGACGTGCTGCCTATGGTAGACGGTGAAATCGCTTCTGGTTTACGTGGTGGTGCAGAATTATCGGCACGTCAGCAAGAAATGCTCGCATTATCAGATACCTTAGTTGCTGAATTAAAAGCGAACGACACTATTGTTATCGCAGCGCCTATGTATAACTTCACTATTCCGACTCAACTTAAAAACTGGATTGATTTCATTGCCCGCGCTGGTGTGACTTTTACTTACACTGAAACAGGTCCAAAAGGATTAGTGGAAGGTAAACGCGCTGTATTAGTGACGACCCGTGGCGGCGCTCACAAAGATGGCCCAACGGATCACGTTGTACCTTACTTGAAAACGGTTTTAGGCTTTATTGGTATCACTAGTGTTGAAGTGGTTTACGCCGAAGCGCTGAATATGGGGCCTGAAGCACACGACAAAGGCATGAGCGAAGCGAAACACAGTATCGATCAGCTGAAGGCTTAATCGTTCTGTTGCTTTAGTTGAGTCATTTGATTTAGCTGAATAAATAATGCCAGCCGTTAATGGGCTGGCATTTTTGTATGTGCATTTCAGCTAAGCACGCTTGGCTTAAGTGGTTAGGTTTGAGCGGCAGGACTCGAAAGTCGCAGGCTTAGCTGTTTATTCGCAAAGGCTGCAGCCTTTAGCAAGGGCGCTAGTCTCAACATAACGCACCTTAGTGCTGGCTTGGTCGCGGTTACGACTGATGCTAAAGCGTGCAGGGCGTTCAGTTTCATGCGGCTTTTCAGCAGGGTTAACCTGTGCGGCTTCAAGCTGTAACGCTTTGGCATGATTCGTTTTATGCATACATCACCTCGCAGATATCTAAACTATCATTACATGCAGATTGTTGCCGAACAACCAAGGTTTAAATTAGCTTGGTTGGCAGCAGACTAAATCTTTAAGCGAACCACCATTCACCACGCAGCCAAAACCATTGGCCTTGAGGATATCGCAGCCTTTTTGCGCTCGAATACCCGCGCCACAGTAGAGCACGAAGGGATGCTGTTTATTGTCGACTTGATGCAACCATTGGTCGAGCGTTGGCAATGGCACATTAATGGCTTGGGGCAAATGACCGGAGGCAAATTCCTCTGGTGAACGCACATCAATCACCCGTGCGCCTTGCTCAATCAATTGCCAACACTTTTCGCCCGATTGACTGCCGGATAACTTAGCCAGTAAAGATTGAAACATAGCATTGCTCCTACCATTAGAAAATTTTCAATAAGTTTATTCTAATGAATTGGCGAGTGCAAGCGTTGCAAATTATCGGTAGTAATGGTTTGCTCTTTGGCGTTGTTGGTACTCGAACTCTGCATTACTGGCGTTAGATAAGCTGCTACAAGCTAGATTCACTGCCTCGTTGATAGTGAATGATGTCGTGGAAGACCACGGCTTGGTCGTTGAGATTGCGATAGCCATGGGGTTTGTCGGCCGCAAATCGCACTGCTTCACCTTGCTTGAGCGTTTGCCACTGTCCATCGACTAACACTTCCATCGTGCCGCTTAATACAATGACATGTTCAGTGACGCCGGCTTCATGGGGCTCAGAAAGCCGCTCATAGCTTGGCAGCAGGGTGAGTTCAAACATCTCAAAACCAAAGCGATCTTCAAAGGGAAACAGTGAGGCAACTAACATGCCGTCGGTGGCGGGTTGTTGGCGTAACTCGTCGGGCTTACGGAATACAGCGCCTTGGCTCTGGGGCGTGGGTTCGAGAAAGGTCGAAAGCGAGATATTGAATCCACTGGCAATTTTCCACAGCGTCGCAATGGTTGGGCTTGATTCACCGCGCTCGATTTGTCCTATCATGGCCTTGCTGACGCCCGTTTCTTGGGCGGCTTTATCTAAACTCCATCCTTTTTGGTTACGAAGTGCTTTGAGTGTGGTGGCGAGATAGCTGTTTATCGTCTGCACAATGGCCCCATCATTTTTATAAAAATTTAGTTTGTACGTTATAACGCACAGGTGCTATCTTGTCCATCTCGTACGTTATAGCGCACGCAGGTAATCTTGTTCATTTTATAAGTTATAGCGCACAGCGTGGTGGCGACATTAATTGCAGAGGAAGGGAGTGAGTATGTGGCGAGATGCATGGAGTTTGTCAAAAATATCAGCGGGTTTTATTGCGGTATTGGTGGGTTATAGCAGCTCGGCTGTGATTATCTTTCAAGCGGCGGAAGCTGTGGGGGCGACATCAGCCCAAATTAGTTCATGGCTGTGGGCTTTAGGTGTGGGCATGGGCGTGACCAGCATAGGATTATCGCTTTACTACAAGAATCCTATTCTAACGGCTTGGTCGACACCGGGCGCAGCGCTAATGGTGACCAACCTAGCGGGATTGAGCGTCAACCAAGCCATAGGCGCGTTTCTGGTGAGTTCGATTTTAATCACCCTTTGCGGGGTGGCAGGCTGGATGGATAAACTGATCCGTATCATGCCGCGGTCAGTCGCTTCAGCCATGTTGGCGGGGATCCTGCTGCAATTTGGCCTAGGGCTATTTCAGGCGATGCAAACCCAGCTGAGCCTCATATTAATCATGCTGTTGGTGTTTGTCGTCGTTAAACCTTTTGCGCCGCGCTACATCATCTTGCTGACCTTGCTGGTGGGCATAGGCATGAGTTTTCAATTCGATTTGCTCAAGCTAGATGCCTTAGAGTTGCAACTGGCTATGCCGCTGTGGACCACGCCTGAGTTTTCGCTGGCGAGTGTGATTGGCGTGGCGCTACCGCTGTTTGTGGTCACTATGGCCTCGCAAAATATGCCGGGCGTCGCTGCGCTGCATGGTAATGGTTACAGGCCGCCCATCTCACCTTTGATCACCAGTACAGGGCTAATCGGGGTCATTCTCGCGCCCTTTGGCGGTTTTGCCTTTAACTTATCCGCTATTACAGCGGCTATTTGCATGGGTAAAGAAGCAGACCCGAATCCGGCGACCCGCTACTGGGCGGCGGTATGGGGCGGGGTGTTTTACTTTATCACTGGGTTACTTGGCGCCACTGTGGTTGGTCTGTTTTCCGCTTTCCCGAAGGAATTAGTACTGGCCATCGCCGGATTAGCGCTGCTTGGCACTATCGCCAATAGCCTGACTGCCGCATTAGCTAAAACCGAAGATCGCGAAGTCGCTGTGATCACTTTTTTGGTCACTGCATCGGGTTTTAGTGTGCTGGGCATCGGCAGCGCATTTTGGGGGCTGTTGCTTGGGTTTATTATCCATTGGTGGAACGGGCACAGAACTGCAGCTGTGGTTAAGCGAGCGAATACTTAACTGCAGCACAGCGCCTTAGAGATGAATTTCAAAGACTAAGGCGCATGTTTTTTAAATTTTCTTCGTCATAAACACGCTATTGGGGTCGCGTCGATAATCGGCAAAGGGGCCGCAGCTTTCAAAACCAAATTTGCAGTAGAGCAGGCGAGCTGGGTTGAAGAAGTCCATCGAACCTGTCTCTAGACTCAGACGTTTGACGCCAGCGCTTTTGGCATCGTTAATCAAGTGCTGCAATATTTTAGACGCTATGCCTTGCTGTTTATAGGGCGCGGCAGTGCGCATGGATTTGATCTCGGCGTGCTCGGCATCTAACCATTTTAGTGCACCGCAGCCCGCTAAATTGTTGCCATCCCACAGGGTCCAAAAGCGAATATTGGGTTGACGCAGGCCATCAAGATCTAATGCGTGAACGCTTTCAGGCGGTGAAGTTGCCCGCATATCGTCGAGGTGTTCTTGCAGCAATGCCGCTATCTCTGGCCCTTTAAGGTCATCTAAGGTGATTTTCATGGCTCTTATGGTGGATTTCATGGCAGATCGGGTGCTCCCTATTATTTTGGCTTATCCATAATGGCGTCATCGCTTTGTCATCTGTTTGCCAATGCGCCGTGGTGGATAAGCAAATGCTAGGCCAAGCGTTTTTAGCTTTAGCTAAACGCAGAATCAAAGTCAAAGTCGTGGGGCTTCACCCCCTGATTTTTAATCAAGAGTCGACCAAGGAGAACTGCTCGTCCTATCAAAAACGTCCATGTTAAACTGCCAGCTCGATATCCCTATCTCGCGCTCAAAGCGGCCGCTGGCCTTCGGCCTTGGATGCTCCAAGACGCCCCCAACGGAGTTGAAAGCCCCTTGTGCTCATTGACAAATTTGCTATCGCTTCCGAAGGATGCGCTTTACATCCATGTAAAGCACCCCAGTTCGGCAATCCTTGCCTCTCGCTCATAAACGCGAAAATCATCGATTTTTATTCGCCCCTGCACCTGCGAAAGCTAGTCGGTCATCTATGACCGAACTCACGCAATTTGTCTATTCGCCCTGCGGCAACTCCGAGGGGATGGTGTATTCCTTAGGCTCAGGTGTTATTGGTAAAATTTTGAATGAAAAAAGTTATGTCTGTCCGATCTTATTTTTATGAATCTCGTTAAAGCAATTTTAGTCAGTACAGATTGTAGACAAACCCAAAGTGCATTATGTTGTTGATTTAAAATGGATGATGAGATGGACGCTCCCTAATACGGCGTCAATGCGCCAAACTGATGTTGAACCATACAGTTACTTAAGGAG
>NZ_JAUOES010000027.1:0-67720 GCF_031932065.1 Shewanella scandinavica | reverse complement strand
AATCACCAAGCCGTTGGCGGTGGTGTAGACCACGCCATTGATGGTGACGGCCAAGGTGCTGTCATCGTCCAAATCGACGGTACCGTTGAAGACTAAGGTGTTGTCATTGGTGATGAAGTCGCTGCCCGAGGCGCCGGTGTCATCGGTAATGCTGGTGATCGCCACGGTGTTGCCGTCGCCATCTTGGTCAATCTGGGTGTCTACATTGCCATTATCAGTGGCTTTACCTGTATTGCCAGCAGGATCTGTTACTGTTGCTACAGCGGTATAATCACCTTCAGCCAGAGGGGTTGTGACGTCCACTGCGTAGGTGCCATCTTCATTAACCGTCGTTGTTAATGTCTGTTCTGCACCTGTGCTATCTGTGACAACAATCGTAATTGTGCTACCTGGCGTTGCATCTGACGAACCAGTAATAGTAGGGGTGGTATCTTGTGTATTATCGGGTGCATCTACAGTGATGTTAGGTGCTGTGATATCCACGCTACCGTCATCGGTGGCTGTGCCGGTATTACCTGCTGAATCTGTAACTGTCGCTGTTGCTGTGATAGGGCCTTCGGCGACAGGATTGGTAACATCCACAGTATAAGTACCGTCAGGGTTAACCGTGGTGGTTAGCGTCTGCTCAGTACCAGTGCTGTCGGTGACAACAATTGTTATGGTGCTACCTGGAGGGGCATCTGTAGTGCCCGTGATTGTCGGGGTCGTGTCATTGGTTACATCGGGAACATCAACGGTAATATTTGGTGCTGTGTTATCAACATTACCATTATCTGTGGCTTCACCTGTATTGCCTGCTGGATCTGTCACTGTTGCTACAGCGGTATAGCCGCCTTCAGCGAGTGGATTAGTGACATCTACGGAATAGGTGCCATCAGGGTTTACTGTGGTGGTGAGAGTTTGCTCTGCACCTGTGCTGTCGGTGACAACAATCGTAATAGTGCTACCTGGCGGTGCATCAGTCGAACCTGTGATCGTTGGTGTAGTATCTTGGGTATCATCAGGTGCATCAACAGTAATTGTTGGCGCAGTCGTATCAAGTAGTGCTGAATCACTGCCTTCTGGAGATGTGTTACCGGCACTGTCTGTGATAGTCGCCACAACTGTAATCGTTTCGCCTTCACCGGGAGCAGGAAGGTTGAGATTCACAAAGCCATTGTTGATATCTTCCTGAGTCAGTGTGTAGTCAACACCATTAACAGTCAGCGTATCGCCAACATTTGCACCTGTGCCATCTAAGCCAATAGTGACATTGACCTCAGTATTGCCAGCTAGCTCTTCGTTACTGATAAAACCATCATTGTTTGTATCTGTATTGATAGTGACACTAGGCCCCCCATCGGCGACTGGTGTGACATTGATGGTTAATGTTGCTGAAGAGCCAGTGTTGGTGGTGTAAGTAATAACAGGAACTTGGCCATTCCAGTTTTCATTGGGCGTAAAGGTATATGAGCCATCGGCGTTTAACACTAAAGTGCCGCCTTCGAGCGTGACTTCAGTTCCTGCTGTATAAGTGGTACCGCCGACTTCGAAACTCACAACACTTAAGGTTGAGTCCACATCACTGTCATTATCAAGTACGTTGCCTGTAGCAGCTGTATCTTCATCGACTGTATTTGAATCGTTGACCAGAACAGATGGATCATCTACAGGCGAGATATTAATGGTAAGAGTTGCGCTTGCACCCGTGTTAGTGGTGTAAGTAATAACAGGAACTTGGCCATTCCAGTTTTCATTAGGTGTAAAGGTATATGAGCCATCGGCGTTTAACACTAAAGTGCCGCCTTCGAGTGTGACTTCGGTACCTGCTGCGTAAGTGGTACCGCCGACTTCGAAACTCACAACACTTAAGCTTGAGTCTACATCATTGTCATTATCGAGTACGTTACCTGTGGCAACGGAATCTTCATCGGTTGTATTGCTGTCATTGGCTAGTGCCGATGGGGAATCTGCAGCAATGGTCAGTTGTGGATCATTGGCCGTAGTGCCTGTTAGTGCTTGACCTGTAGTTGAATATCCTGATGTGGCTAAGACTTCGCTACCACTGCGAGCGAGAGTGACATAGCCAGAGTTACCGTCACGGCCTGGAGTGTTCCCTGCTGCGGTTTCTGGAAGATTCTGAGTTGGGTCTTCACCGGATGCAATAAGATCTTGTAATGCTTGGATTTCATCTAAGGCGGCCGCGTCAGTGGCGTTGGTGGCTACTGCGGGTTCGTTGGGGGCAACTTCGTTCGATAGCTTAGTGCCATCGTCGAAGGTGATCTCATAGGTCGCGTTTTCGTCAATATGGAGCACAGCACCTTTTGGGAGTTGTTCGCCATCCTTAGCGGGTTGATTTGAACCATCAACTTCGACATTGATTTGCCCTTTTACTAACTTAAGCAAACCTTTCTTTGATGTAATTACCGATCCCATAATTAGCTCCCAACAGCCAAAGTGTGTTAATTCCACAGACGCACAAATCCAACATATGTGTTGGATTGTGATACAAGTGGTCGAATTTTAGCTAACAAAGTGTCACAAGTCAATTTTTTGACACGTCTGTATTGCTTGTTCCGACTGGGGTTTGCGAGATGTTGGATATAAAAAAGACAGGATTCAGATGTGTAACTAGATGTAGTAGATATATTTATAAAAAGGGCTGCATTTAGTATTTTTCAACTTTGTAGTTAAGTATATTTATAACAAATTAATTAGGATTGGAAGGTTAATTTTTTATGAAAACGACACAAACCGACCTAGTGAGTCTCGTTTTTGAGTTCGAATGAAGCAAGAACCTTCGTGAGTGGTAAACGCCGTGACTCACAACAGTGCAAATCACGGCGTTATCTTTATTGATGTCGTAGAGCTATAAGTTAACTGCTTGGCGATAGCTTTGATTGGCGTGACCTTGTTCGCCTAACTGTTCTTGAATCCGTGCGAGCGCCAGCCATGAGGCTTTTGTTGGTTCGAGTCGGCAAACATTCTGCAAGCAGCTTCTGGCTTCTTTCATATCCCGCGTTTGCTGATAAAGCTTAGCTAAGCACATCTGGTAGTCCGCATTATTCTCATGGGTGACTTCATGCTTGAGTAACTGTTTACGGATCTCTGTGTCTTGGGCTGTCGCGATTTCAGGAATTGCATGTAAAAGTGCTGGCTCGGGAGAGGTTCGTAACTTTTTCGCGATTAGTTTCAGCGCTTGGTCTTTGCGATTAAAGCGGCATAAACCCATGGCATAAATCGCCAGAAAATCAGACTGATTGCGTTCACTGCGGGATAACCACTGCCAGCATTGCTCTAAGGCTTCTTCACCTTTGATGGCTGCGGCTTTGAGTAACGCGCAATTTGTTGCGATATTGAGCTCATTCAGCTGAGCATCATCGAGGATCTGACGCTTCTTCAAAATAGGTATTAACAGCTTGAGTGCATCCCAATCCTCTTGGGTTCGGTATAACTCAAGGGCGAGTTTGAGTACTGGCGCTTTACTCTTGCTCGTCGGTGCTAATTTATCCAGCTCGGTGCGGGCTAGGGCTAATTCCCCTTGCTTTAAAAGGTATCGAGTGCGAGTGGTTGCGACGGCATTCGCGGCAAGAGGTTGCGCTGCAGCGCGATCAAGATATTGATCTCGCTCGGCTATTTTTTGTTGATACTGAGCGGCACGGGCCGCAGCAAGTAAATTAAGTGCAGGGAGCTCGCCGTTGTCAGCGCCCTTTATCATGGCGCGTTCCGCTGCTGGCCAATCTTCTTCAGCCAGAGCCAGTGCACCCATTAAGGTATGTTTTTTAGCCGAGCGACGGCGCCAGTGATGGGGAATAAAACGACTGCGCAGCATCAGGTTGATGGCGCTAATCACTAGCCATTCGAGTACTTGGAATACGGCATAAAATACAATTAACGCAATGATCCCAAAGACTAAGCTGGTCTCAATCTGGTAGTCACCCGCAGCGATATAGACATAACCTGTATTACCAACCAACCAAGGGCTGATACAGAGCCCTATTAGCACAATCCCTAAGAAAATTAATATTTTGATCATAGTGGCGCATCCTCTGAGGAGGTCAGCTCGCCATAACTAGTCAGCTGTAATAACAGAGGTTTAGCTGCAAAAGATTTCAGGGTAATAGGATCAAGTTCTAAGGTTGCTAATTTATCTATTTCGGCGATGGCCTCAGCTGTCTTGTGATCTTGCGTATCAAAATAGGTTTGGATCCACTTGCGCGCCATCATCAATGATTGGTGATAAGCCGCTCTGTCATAGCGATATAACGCAAGTTGCGATTGCAGCAGTTTATGGCGAATGTTTTCCACCAGATACCATTGCTGTTCTGGTGCGAGTAAAGCGGGCGCATCGGCGGTTTTGTGGCGTATGGTAATAAAGTCTTGGGTTAACGCTTTCCACGTTTTACCCAGATTGCTCTGCCAATCATTCAAATCCCCAGTAATCGTTGTATCTTCTGGCGCATCGGTTTCTGCGTCGGTGCGATTCAGTGACAGTTTATCGAGTTGTTCAATTAAGGCATCGAGCGCCAATACATTGCCATCAATATCTGTGGTTTTAATGCTGGCCGTGGCGGCGATGTCTTTTGCTAATGCCTTACGAATAGGCAGTAACGCCGGATTGTTCATGGCGGCGATGGTTTCATCCGCCGACTTTAATAGATCGGTGGCGGTGCGGGGATCTTTCTCTAACCAAAGTTTACGGCCCGCCATATTCACGAGATATTCGGCTTCAGAGGCCATCCAATGCGTTGGGCTGCGCTGGGCCAGTTTATTGACCCTGTCCTGCAGTTGATTTTGGTCTTCTGCCAATTTTGTTAATTCTTGATAAGTCTTAGCATCATTCAGTTGTTGCTGTTCAAGCTGGCCAATACGTTGATTTGGCTGCAACAGCGCTTGCTGTAATTGGTCCTGCAGGGCGATATTTTTCGCATCCTGCGCCAGCAGTTGCTGTTGCATCTGTTGGTACAGCATAAAACCGCCGCCAAGGGCACAAGCGGTTAAACCCAGCGCTAATAAAACCCCAAAGCGAATCGCCCACGAGCTTCTATTGGATGCTGGCGTTTGGCTCGGCGCGGTTGAAGGGCTGGCTTTGGCTGTTTGGGATTCGGTGGATGACGCTGATGTTGCGGACATGTCATCGGTTGTTTCCGGTGACACAATAATAGCGGTAGCCTCTGATTCTGGGCTCTTTGCGTCGTGCTTGTTGTTATCCATTTAACAGTCCTTGAAAACATGCTACTGCCGAAATTCGAGTAAAATCGGGCTAAATAGCGCTCAGAGTTTAAGGGCGTTTAGCACGGCTTTGCTGTTGGCGGCATTGGCATTGGTGACTTGGGTTATACCAAAGGCGTGAGCTTGAGCTTCTACTCGGTTACTGGGGACTATGATATGACATGAGCGCAGCCATGCAAATAACTCTTTTGGCACTAAATTAATCAGGTTATCCAGTACTTCACCGCTGGTCACCACAATCGTGTCTATCCCGAAGGCTTGCCATTGCAGAGCTAACTGTTGACCATCGAGTGGCGGGCAAGCTCGTTGATACACTTCCCAATAGCGCAAATGTGCACCGCGCGCAGCCAGTTGTTCGGCTAAGGCTTCGCGGCCACCGACACCACGTATAATAGTAATCTGCTTACCTTTAATCTCTTGCAGCGGCGCGAGAGTGAGCAGCCCTTCGGTTTGCTGGCAATCATCAGGGGCTTCGAGGGCCGAAATGCCAAGTTGGTCTAATGCGTCCCAAGTCGCATGCCCTACCGCGAAGTACTGAGCTGGAGGCCAAGCTTTATGGGGTGGATTTGTAGTAGTTAAGGCGTTATCCGCAAAAGTCACAGCATTGGCGCTGATGCAGATAACCATATCGGCGTGTGCTAAAGGATGCGGGGTATTCGTTGCGATAGCGGGCGTTGCTTCGACATACAGCAGAGGTGTGACCCAGTGAGCAATGCCTCGTTCATTCAAGGCATCGACCATGGACTGATTGCGCCCCTCGGGGCGCGTCAGTAAGACTTTCATTGACTTAGGCTTTAGCGTAAACGGCGTCGAGAATGCTTTTGGCACCTTTGCTGAGTAACTCTTCAGCAAGGGCAACACCTAATTGCGTGGCTTCGGTTTTTGGACCTGTGATCACGCCTTCGATGATTTCGCTGCCATCGGGGTTACCGACTAGGCCGCGTAGCGTCATCTCGTCACCATCGATTTCAGCAAATGCGCCAATCGGCACTTGGCATCCACCTTCAAGGCGAGTGTTCATCGCGCGCTCGGCAAGAACACGGTAGCGAGTTTCTAAATGCTCTAATGGCGCCAGTAGCGCTTTAACACGTTCGTCGTTGATGCGACATTCGATACCCACAGCGCCTTGGCCGTTGGCGGGTAAGGATTCTTCGGCAGAAATAAAGCTGGCAATACGCTCAGACAATTTCAGACGGATTAAGCCAGCAGCGGCAAGAATAATGGCATCGTATTCGCCGTTATCGAGCTTAGCTAAACGCGTACCCACGTTACCGCGTAAATCTTTGATGATGAGGTCGGGACGTGATGCTCGTATCTGACATTGACGACGTAGGCTCGAGGTGCCCACAGTTGCGCCTAGTGGTAATTCGCTGATCGATTTATATAAATTCGATACAAAGGCATCGCGGGGATCTTCGCGCTCGCAAATCACTTCAAGACCTAAGCCTTCAGGGAAGTCGACTGGCACGTCTTTCATTGAGTGCACGGCGATATCGGCAAGATCGTCTAACATAGCGACTTCAAGCTCTTTGACGAACAAACCTTTACCGCCCACTTTGGCTAGCGGCGTATCTAAGATAACGTCGCCCTTAGTGCTCATTGGCAGCAATTCCACCACAATACCTGGGTGAATGCGTTCTAATTCGGCTTTAACAAATTCAGCTTGCCACATGGCCAGCGGACTCTTGCGGGTTGCGATACGTATGCGGTTCTCAGACATGCCTAGTTTCCATCAAAGATCTTAGTTGCGCCAATGCTAACATTGGCAAATCGTTTATGTAAGGAAGCCGTATCGATTCTTTGAAGTCGGCGATGTTCTACATAGCGTGAAAGTGTGATGCGCTTCACATATAGTTGCTCGTGTTTGCAAAAGTGTTAACATGAGCACACTTCTCATAAGTGTCTAAGTGTTGTGTTTTTGAATGGATCGGCAAATACAGTTTCCTGATATAGCTGAACGACTTAATAAGGTCCGCATTGCGCGCGCCTTGGCTTTGCTATCGCCGCTGCAAAAACACTTATTCCATTTGATCCCCTTTTTAATCCACCAGAACAGCGTTCAGTATCCCGGCTATCATGCCGCTAATACGCCCTGCGGAATTAATGAGTATCAGCTTAGCGAAATTGAATCCCAAGCCTGCGATGTTTTCTCGCTGCCTTTTATTATCCAAGAAGCGGACATCAATGCCTTTGATGGCGTATATGCCATGGGCAGTACTGGCAGTTTTGGCCAAAATACCAAGAGTGATGTCGATGTTTGGTTAGTGCATAGAGCCGATTTAAGCCCTGAAGAGTTAGCGCTGATCAGGATTAAAACCGATAGATTGACGGCTTGGTTTGCCGAGTATCAGTTTGAGGTGAACTTTTACTTAGTCCACCCACAACAGTTTTGTGGTGATCAAACTCTGCGTGGTTGTCTGTCAACTATGGCCCATGAGCACAGTGGCAGCACCCAGCACTGGTTGTTACTGGAAGAGTTTTATCGCAGTCAAATTCGTCTGGCGGGTAAAGCCATTGCATGGTGGCCTGACGCTAAACTCAATCCTGCACTCTTGTTTTTAGGCGATGTGCATGAATTACCTGCGAGTGAGTACTTTGGTGCTTCCTTATGGCAGCTTTATAAAGGTTTAGAAAAGCCCCATAAGGCGTTGATTAAAGTATTGCTACTCGAGGCCTATGCCAGCGATTATCCCAATTCAACGGTGCTTTGTGATCGCCTCTGGCAGAAAACCTTAGCCGGTGATTTTTCGACGTCGAACGATGCTTATTACTCTATCTACGAGATTATCGAAACCTATTTGTTCAAGCAGAATGATACCCGTCGGCTTGAGATTGCGCGGCGCTGCTTTTATCTAAAATGTGGCGTGCACTTGAGCCGCACGCAAGAGGGCAAAGATTGGCGTTATCCTAAGCTGCAAAAATTGGTGCAGGATTGGCAATGGCCCGACAGTTTGATCAGCACCTTAGATGATTGTGAACATTGGCACAGTGGTCAGCTCAATTGGTTTAACGAGCAGCTGAATGAGCTCTTGTTGGCGAGCTATCAAACCTTGCTGCGCTTCGCATCGACCCATGAGCTCAATGAAGGCTTGCGGATTGAAGAGCTGGGCATGCTCACCCGTAAATTACACACCTATTTTAGCCAAGATGAAGACCAAATCGCTAAGCTGAATCTGCTGTGGAGTGCCTCGGTCGCCGAGTCCGACGTGACTATTGTGTCAAGCTCGCGCGAGCGGCAATATTATCTTTATCGACAGGAGCCGCTGCCACAAAATTTGTTAGGTGAGTCGGCGATATGTAAGGGCAAAACCCCGTCCGCCTTGATGATCTGGGCATGTCTAAACGGAATTTCGACACCTGAAACACAATGGCACGAATACGGTCAGAGTAAGGCCAAGTCGAAACGGCTTACCGAAGCGTCTAAGCGGTTACTGAATTTTATCGACCACGATTGGCGCGTGTCGAAACGGGACTTATGCCAGCCGTGGCATTTTCGTAAGCTGATTTTTGTGCTTAATCTGGACTGCGATCCCACCATTGAATGGGGCGGACAGGAAATGATGGTCGATGTGATGAATGCTAACGTGTTCTCACTCGGGCGTAAAAAAGCCAATATGCTTGGCGCCTTAGATGCCATTTGTTTGAATAGTTGGGGCGAATGGCAGTGCCATCGTTTCGAAGGCGATACCGCGGTATTACAAGCCTTAGCCTTTGTGACGCCAGGACTCAGGCGGGCCAGCTTACCCGTTGACATGGATGTGATCAGTTGCTCGCAAAAATTGCGGCCACAGCTCAAGTTAGCGGTGAAAAATTTGCTTAAGCAAACCATGCGTTTGTGCCAAAAAGTGCAGCAATCCAGCACCTTAGTGCAACCGCTGCAAATAAGTCATACCCGCTATGGGATCTTTTTTAATCCCTTAGGCATGGCCTATCAGGATTTGAGCGATGCTAAGTCTTTTTATCAGCAGTTATCCCGCAGTCATCTTGTATTGCTGCCGCGGCCTGAATTGGGTGACGATCCCTTTTCGAGCATGCCTAAAGTGGTGCAGAACTATGCGGCGAAAGGGGCGATTCAATATTTTCTACGCCAACGAGTCGATAACTTGGATGTATTTATTCTCGATGAGGAAAATCAGCTGAGTCACTATGTACAGGCGGGGTCAAACATGGCCGAGTTAGTGAATAAAGTCAGTCATCACTATGTGTTCGATGAGCATTATGCTTCACGGGCGCGATTCAATATTCCGCAGTTTTTCCATCTAGTACGAGTGGCGGGGGAGTTAACTGTGGCGCCGTTCGGCATAGATATGAGTGACCAAGACACTGAGTTTTAAGCTGGGTTTTGAACATAAATAATGGGAGCCAAGGCTCCCATTATTGTTTTGCACTATTATGGCTTGCGCTACGACTGGCTTAGATTAAAAGCTAAGCTTAATTCCGCCTTGGCGCTCGATAGACTCTTGCACGAATGGCATAAACTCGCCGCCATTACGTCCGTCCATCCATTTACCTTCAACAAAACCAAAATGATATCCACCAAAACGTGTGGCTACCCAAATCTCATGCAAAGGTTCTTGCTTGTTGATCACTATCTTAGAGCCATCAACAAATTCTAATTGCAATACGTTGCCACTGGCATCGATATCAACATCGGCATCTTGCTCATCAATCGCAGTTTCAATCGCATTTTCTATGGCTTGGAACATGTCATCGGCGAGCTGGTGAAATTCTGTATCTGTAATGGCCATGCATTTCTGTCCTTTGCTTTCGTCAAGATGGGTGCGATTATAAGGCCATTAGTCACCAGATGCACAGATGTTGAGAAAAATGAGACTGTTTTTATTGTTATTGCTTGGTAGCCTATTCATTACGGCATGCGGCCAGAAGGGCCCCCTCTATCGATCGCCCGCCACAGAGGTGAATCAACCTAAAAAGGTTGATGAAGCTAAAACTGTGCCTGAAGTGGAAGAGATTAAAACCGAAATTAGAGCCATCGAAGCACAAAAAACACAACAATAACAATCGCTATAACTACAACGACCATCACTATAGCAGCGATAAAGCGCAGTAAGGAATCAGACATTGGATCACTTTCTCTACCAACAAAATGCCCTGCACGCCGAAGGCTGCCAGGTTGCCGATTTAGCTCAAACCTATGGCACACCGCTGTATATCTATTCCCGCGCCACGCTAGAGCGCCATTGGCATGCTTTTAATAATGCCGTGGCAGATCATCCACATTTGATTTGTTACGCGGTTAAAGCCAATGCGAACTTGGCTGTACTGAATGTGCTGGCACGTTTAGGCAGTGGTTTTGATATCGTGTCGGGCGGTGAGTTAGCAAGAGTGATGGAAGCGGGCGGCGATCCCGCTAAAGTGGTGTTCTCTGGCGTGGGTAAAACTGCGGCTGAAATGGAACAGGCACTTAATCTGGGCATTTATTGCTTTAACGTTGAATCGAGCGCTGAGCTTGAGCTGTTAAATCTGGTCGCAGGTCGTTTAGGTAAAGTCGCGCCTGTGTCCCTGCGGATTAATCCCGATGTGGATGCGGGAACCCATCCCTATATTTCGACTGGCCTTAAAGAAAACAAATTCGGTATTGCTATGGATGAGGCTGAAATCGTTTTCGCCCGTGCCCATGCGTTGCCACATTTAAAAGTGAAAGGTGTCGATTGCCATATCGGCTCACAACTGACTGAAATCAAGCCATTCCTTGATGCGATGGATCGTATGCTTGCGTTAATCGACCGTTTGGCCGAGCAGGGTATCGTTATTGAGCATTTCGATGTGGGTGGTGGTTTAGGGGTGACCTATGATGCCGAAACGCCGCCACATCCTGATGTGTATGCCGCTGCCATATTAGCGCGTTTGGGCGACCGTCAACTTAAGCTGATCTTCGAGCCGGGCCGTGCGATTGCCGCCAATGCGGGGATTTTTGTTACTCAGGTGCTGTATCTTAAAGAAAACAGCGACAAGCGTTTTGCGATTGTCGATGGCGCGATGAATGACTTGATTCGTCCCGCACTCTACAGTGCATGGCAAAATATTATCCCAGTCGTGCCAAGGGACTCAGAAGCCTATGAGTTTGATATTGTTGGCCCAGTGTGCGAAACCGGTGACTTTTTAGGTAAAAATCGCCAGCTCGCGTTAGCCGCGGGTGATTTACTGGCGGTGCGTTCGAGTGGTGCCTATGGTTTTGCCATGGCCTCTAACTACAACACGCGTCCTCGTGCGGCTGAAGTGATGGTGGATGGTGAGCAGGCTTTCTTAGTGCGTGAGCGAGAAAAATTGTCTCAGCTCTGGCAAGGTGAGCAACTCCTGCCGTAAACTAGAAAAATTATATTGATTCAGGCGCTTGGTTTCATACTTTATGAGCGGCGCCTCGGCTTAAAGGATAAGTATCTTGATCCAATTCACTAAGATGCACGGACTGGGCAACGATTTTATGGTGGTCGATGGGGTCACGCAGAACGTGTTCTTTTCGCCTGAGCAGATCCGCCGTTTAGCCGACCGTAACTTTGGCATAGGTTTCGACCAACTACTCTTAGTTGAGCCGCCCTATGATCCCGATTTAGATTTTCATTATCGCATCTTCAATGCCGATGGCACTGAAGTCGAACAATGCGGCAATGGCGCCCGCTGTTTCGCCCGTTTTGTGCGTAATAAAGGCCTGACAAATAAGAGTAAAATCCGTGTCAGTACTTCGTCTGGCAAGATGACTCTGCGCTTAGAGCGAGACGGTACTGTTACCGTGAATATGGGCGTGCCGATCCTCGAACCGAGTCAGATCCCCTTCAAAGCCAAAAAACCTGAAAAAACCTATTTACTGCAAACACCTATGCAAACCTTTTTGTGTGGCGCGGCTTCTATGGGTAATCCCCATTGCGTGCTCGACGTTGAAGATGTGGCGAGCGCCTCCGTTGCTGAAATTGGTGCCATGCTCACTAAGCATGAGCGTTTTCCACGTGGTGTGAATGTGGGATTTATGCAAGTGGTAGACTCAGGCCACATTAAGCTGCGGGTGTATGAGCGCGGCGCGGCCGAAACCTTGGCCTGTGGCACAGGCGCATGTGCAGCTGTAGTTGTAGGTCAAGTGCAAGGAAAGCTCGGCCAGCAAGTGCGGGTGGATTTACCCGGCGGCACCTTAACCATCAACTGGGAAGGCGAGGGTAAACCTTTGTGGATGACGGGCCCTGCGCAGCACGTTTACGATGGACAAATTCAGTTATGACAGAGCCCTTGATGCCGCAGACGGATGTGCCTTTCGATGAGTTGATTATTCGCGAATATCTGCTGGATAATCCCGACTTTTTTAATCGCTATCCCGAGCTGCTGCTGGCGATGCGCTTGCCTCACATGGAACGCGGCGCCATCTCTTTGGTGGAACGTCGCCAAGAAATGCTGCGCCAGCGAGTGAGCCAGTTGGAAGAAGAAATCACCAGTCTGTTAACCATGGCGGCGCGTAACGAGAAGATTTACCAATTCAATACTGAGTTATCCTTTCAGCTATTAAATTGTGCCGATCTAGTGTCACTTAAAGAAGTGTTGGCCGACAGTTTGAAATTACAGTTTAATTTCAGCCATGTGCGTTTGATCAGCGTTCTCGATACCGATATGAAGGCAATATGGGATCAAAGGCTGCATAAAGGTCACTATTTTGGCCGACTCACGCAGCAAGAGGCTAAACGCCTATTTGGCAGCGAAGTGGGGTCAGTGGCACTGACGAAATTGTCGGAAGACAACCCAGTCATTTTTGCTATTGCCAGCCAAGATGCCACCCATTTTCATCCCGATATGGATAACATGCTGCTGGAACAACTGCGGCGTTTGCTGGCGCACATGCTCGCTAAGCTGTAACGGCTATCGAGCGATTGTGCTCACTCAAGGCTTAGCAAAACCCATGAGGAAACCGATATGAGTACGCAAACAGCCGAAGTGTCGGCGCTTAATACTCAATGGTTACACACCTTTGAACGCTATCTGAGTACCGAGCGGCAGTTGTCGGCCCATACAGTACGTAATTACCTTTACGAGCTTAATCGCGGTAGTGATCTCTTGCCTGACGGCGTGCATCTACTCAATGTAAGTCGCGAGCATTGGCAGCAAGTATTGTCTAAATTGCACCGCAAAGGCTTAAGCCCGCGATCGCTTTCACTGTGCTTATCTGCGGTAAAACAATGGGGTGAATTTTTGCTGCGCGAAGGTGTGATCGAGCTTAATCCTGCCAAAGGCTTAAGTGCTCCCAAACAAGCCAAACCGCTGCCGAAGAATATCGATGTCGATGCCATCAGTCACTTGCTCGACATTGAAGGTACAGATCCGCTGAGTCTGCGGGATAAAGCCATGATGGAATTGTTTTATTCCAGTGGTTTACGTTTAGCGGAACTCGCCGCGCTTAATTTATCCAGTGTGCAATACGATTTGAAAGAAGTGCGAGTCTTAGGTAAAGGCAATAAGGAACGTATCGTCCCCGTCGGTCGTTTAGCGATTGCTGCTTTGCTGAATTGGCTCAATTGCCGAAAGCAGATCCCCTGTGAAGATAACGCCTTATTTGTAACCGAAAAAGGCAAGCGACTCTCCCATCGTAGTATTCAGGCGCGGATGGCGAAATGGGGGCAAGAGCAGGCATTATCGGTGCGCGTGCATCCACATAAACTGCGCCACTCCTTTGCCACTCACATGTTAGAAGCGAGCGCCGATCTGCGGGCGGTGCAAGAATTATTGGGCCATGCGAACCTAGCGACCACGCAAATTTATACCAGTTTGGATTTCCAACACTTAGCTAAGGTGTATGATAACGCCCATCCTAGAGCGAAAAAAACACAGGATAAATAATGCGTTGCTATCTTAGACCTCAAAATATTCAAGCGATCAGTTTCGATCTCGACGATACCCTGTACGACAATTTACCGCATATTTTAAATGCCGAAGCCGAGCTAGCGACGTTTCTGTTGCAGACTTATCCATTGTCGCAGGCGTGGCAAACCCATGATTGGCGCAGGCTAAAGCTGCAACTGCTGCAGCAAAATCGCGAGCTCGCCCATGATACCAGCGCAGCCCGTTTGGCAACGCTTCGCCAAGGGCTAATACAGCTAGGGTATTCGGCCGTCGAAGCCGAACGCGGCGCCGAGCAAGGATTGGCGTGTTTTTATTTTCATCGCAGTCATTTTCAAGTATCTGACGAAGTGCTCTTGTTACTCAAACGCCTATCGCAGCATTTTAGATTAATAGGCATCACCAATGGCAATGTGGATGCCGAGCGAATTGGTTTAGGCGATGCCTTCGAGTTTGTGTTGCATCCAGGCAATGGCGTGCATATGAAACCCGCAAAAGACATGTTCGAATTGGCCTGCTCGCGATTAAATATTTCACCGCAGCATTTACTGCATGTTGGCGACAGTATGAATGCCGACGTTCGTGGTGCGCGGTTGGCTGGGTGCCAGTCTGTGTGGTTGAATCCGAGTTTTGGCCGAGTCGATTCCTTACCTATTGCGGCCTTGTTACCCCATTTAGAAATTAATGCTCTCGATGCGTTAATCAAAGTGCTGGCTATCGACGCAAACTAACTCTGTGGGCAGCATTGAATCTGCCTCTTTGCTAATCCAGAGTGATTGAGATCAAGGTTTGTTCCCAAAATTTGCACTAGAGTGAAGCCTAATATTACTGAAGTCACTGACTAAGGCTGTGTTATGGCGCGTATCGGGTTGTTATTACTGCTCACTTTATGTTGGATAGCGCCGGTATCGGCCCATGAGATCCATTCGGGTGGCGGTTTCATGTCGGGTTTTAATCACCCCGTATTAGGCTTTGATCACTTGCTGGCTATGTTGAGTGTGGGCATGTTGAGCACCCAGCTCGGTGGCCGCGCAATTTGGACTGTCCCCTTAGCATTTGTCACCTTTATGTTGGTTGGCGGGATTTTAGGCTTATACGCCATTGCCGTTCCCTTCGTTGAAATGGGCATTGCCCTCTCGGTATTGTTACTCGGTCTTGCCATCGCTTTTGATCGTCAAATCCCATTGCTATTTGCCATGGCCTTTGTGGGCGTATTTGCGATTTTCCACGGACATGCCCACGGCGCCGAAATGCCAGCATTGGCAAGCCCGGTTTTGTATGCTCTAGGATTTTTATTTGGCACTGCGGTAATCCATTTAGGCGGCGTAATGATAGGCCTTGGAATGCAGCGGATGACAGGACAACGTAACCTAATGCGTGTCACGGGCGCAGCTATTGCGGCCATGGGCGGTTATTTGTTAGCTGGATTTTGACGTAATAACATGTCGGATTAACGCGCCTTGAGCTGCTTCATGCAAAGATGGGCGCGGCGTAACAGTAGATTGACCTGCCGACGGCTCGCATGCATGTCGGCATCTCCCACCCTAAAATAACTCCCAGTGTAAGGATCGCCGCCGACATAGATAGGTTTGAGCTGCTCAGGCGCCAGCGGTACGCGGATACGAATCAGCTTTTTATTCATAATTTCAATGATCTGCACATCTGAAATCGCCAAAATATTATGGCTAGTACGGCTAGGATTATCGAGTATCTCCCAAAACTCTTGTAAAACAGGAAGCGGATTGGGAATACCTTGAATGCTGAAATGGCCACGTTCTTCGCGCACCCCTAGGATGATCTCGCCACCTAAAGTGTTGGCAAAGGAGCTATAAGTCGCCCAAATATCTTCGGGTAATTGACCTTGGCCGTCGCGTCCACCTGCGAGTTTAAACTCTACTTGGGCCGATTCGTGTAAGTCGGCAATTTCATCGAGTGCAAATGATTGAAATGTCATGGCAGCTTATCCGTCAGCGACACATGACTTGTTGTAGCACGTCAACAATTGAAAGGCCAGACTTAGGTCCGGCCTCAAGATTCTGCGGATGACCGTAATTCAGGGGCATCACAGCAGCAACATTTAATCGATTATTGAGCGAGACCTAATGCCTTAGGAAATAGAATATTGTTTTCTAAGTGAATATGCTGATGTAAATCAGCCTCAAATTCCGCTAGCGTGGCATAACACACACGCCACGTAGTGCAAGCATGTTCCGGTGGTGTGAAGTCGTTCGTGAGCTCGTGTAATTTTTGCAAGATCAAACCGACTTCTTCATGTTCGTGCTGCATCGCATTGATGGGATTACCAATATGGCCAAAGCAAGTTTCAATGTGCTCTGCTTGACTCAAACCGCGTATCGCCGGAAACAGTATTTTCTCTTCTTTCATTAAATGCGGCATCAGGTCTTCTACTAAAGCACGTACCCAACCCGCAAAGGGAACTATTTCGGCATAGTGCTCACTGTGGGCGCGGACCATCTTCTCGGAGTATTCGACCAATAACGGTGCTTTTTCGCGCACGTATTGATGGTGCGTTGATTCTATATATTCAATAAGTAGATCTAAGGGTAATTGATTCAATTCATCTTCTTTGCTGCCAGTCAGTGTTACCGCATTCAGCGCAGCAACCACTTTTGCGGGATCTATTTCTGCACGCTCGCAGGCGATCGACAGCGGTTTACCGCCGCCACAACAGAAATCGATACCAAATTGGCTGAACACATGGGCGCGGCGAAAATCTTCGGCAACTAACTCACCGACTTTTCGTGCTAGCCAGTGGCTATCTTGAGCGCTCTCACTGAGCTCTGAACCTTGACCAAGTTGTGAATCATGGCGAGGTTGATAACCCACACCATGAACTGAGGGTTGTGCATCTTGCGGGATAGAAGTAGCAGACATGAATAGCTCCAAAGCAGCAATAAATTTACATTCATATTATTTGCAGCTTTAATGCGTAGCAACTAAACCCGACTAAAATACTCAGGATTTGCTGATGGTGTCACAGTTAACCGAGCGAAATATCTCTTAAGGAGTAGGTCGCCTGACTTATTTGTAGCTGGCAAATTGGCTCTCGAAACGTTGAGATACTGAGTGACGATCACGCCAAAGCGTTTCATTTTTTATCACTTAATTCGGAAGCGACAACTTGGCCTTGTTTAGTGTATTCGTACAACTGGGTAGGTTTTGCCCGCGGTAATTGCGACAGGCCCAAAAGGGGCCGAATCGACCATCTTTCAACAGCATATCGCCGCCGCAGAGGTTACAAAGCGGTGATATATGTCCACAAGCCTCATTTAGGCACACCTTAAAGCCTGCAAAACGGTTACGCGTCATTGGGCTAGCGCAGAGTTCGCAGCCTTGCTCCTTGTGATCGCACAAGGGAAAATGTGAGCAAGAATAAAACGATTTAAAATTCCCTGTTCTAGGCTTAAGCGTTCCCGTGCTACAACGCACGCATTTTACTTCTTCAAATAACCTTTGTACTAAAGAGGTGTTGAACTCATCTTGTTCAATTGGGTAGTCTTTTGTAAGCAGTTCAGTGACGAAAGGGCTCACATCTGTCATATCAGCAATCACATAGACACGGTGTTTTGCCCGCGTTAATGCGACATAAAATAGTCGGCGTTCTTCTGCAAATTCAAATGCTTCAGTTTTAGGTAAAAAAGCATCCAGTATCGGCGGCGTAATTTTCATCGACGGAAAGCCATGCATTCCCGTCTTCATCCCCATGATCACCACATAATCGGCTTCTTTCCCTTTCGAAGCGTGAAATGATTGGCACTCAATCTTCACGTTGGGGTACTTAGCCTTGAGTTGGTTAACTTGGCTGTTATCGGGTAACTGAAACCAAAAACGTGCCAGCAAATAGACGCTTGGTAAGCTGCTAAGTTTGTCATTTCCGGCGTTTATCCTTGCACTTATTGCCGTTAATGCTTGTTCCAGTGCATTCTGGCTTGGCTCATCTTTATTGGGTGGTTCATTTTCTCCGCGGCGTAATATTGAAACCGCGGGGGAGGCGACCTGCTTGAGGGAGCGAATATCCTTGCTCAATTGTGTGGGATTTTGGGTGACAAACTGGGTAGCGACTTGCCCAATACTGCTGTTAAACCTAAAAGTCAGATCTAAGTCGCTTTGGGTGGTTGGGCCAAAATAGTGAGTAAATTGCGTGGTTAAACTCACATCTGCGCCGCTAAAGCGATAAATCGCCTGCCAGTCATCCCCGACACAAAATAAAGACGCCTGCGCTTTAGAATGGGGCGCACAGGAATCCCTCAAAGCACGCACTAAGCGGGCACGTGGTTCTGAAATATCTTGGAACTCATCCACCATAATAAAACGCCACGGGCTAATAAATTGCCCGCGTTGTAGATACGTCAGCGCTTTGCCAATCATGTCCTCAAAATCAATGTCGCCATTTATTGCTAAATGTTGCTCATAGCGCGTGAGTATGGGCTCAAGCAGTTCGAATGCCTTACGCGTCTGCTGAGTATCGGCGGCGCGGGCAAATACTCCCTCAAGACCATGTTCATCAAGGCAAGTTGCTTTATATAGGCCAATCAGCTGACTAAACATTTTTGCCAATTCGGTTACGCGGCCTAGTTCATGCAGGGTGGCGAGTATGGCTTCATCGGGTAAGGGCGCGTATTGCACTTTAAAGATCTGTAAAGCTTGCTCAAGCTTACCGATTAACGACCCGTTTTTATGTTGGTAATAAAATAGCTCAATACACTTAGTACCATGTTGTTGATGTAGCTGGCGTTTCCATGCCATCGATTCCAAGTACTTTTGGTTATCGATATAAGGGGCGGTATTGTGGTGTTCATCAATACCATAGTATTCAAGATAAACTTGATATTCAGGCAGATAGAAATCGGGTTGATACTGACGAAAATCAATACTGCGCACATCATGCTCATACTTAGCTTCATAAACATATTCGATGCCGTTGCTAAATAGCCAGTTGGCAATGTAAAGCTCACCAAAGCTTTTGACTCGCTCACCTTTAAGACTGCGAATATCGTTGTCATTCAAGTATTGAAAATACTCACCTTCCACCTCGAACTCGAACGGGCTTTTTTCAACATAATAGAAACGGCTGAAGTACTCGAAAAGCTGCTTACGGTAAGCCACATCTTCAATCAAAGTCTCAAGGGTATTGTGCACCCACAGCGCTTTGGCTTTGTCATCTTCTGCCCAAGGGGACAAACTGGGTTTAGCGCGCTCAACATCGGCGATAATTTTTAAGCCTAAACTGTGGAAAGTACTCGCCTTGATATCCTCAGTGCCAAGCTTGTTTTTCATCCGCTCATCCATCTCGTCAGCCGCTTGACGGCCATAGGCTAACAGCAGTATTTCATCGGGTTTTGCTTGACCACTCTTAAGTAAATATCCCGTTCGCCCGACCATCACACTGGTCTTGCCCGTGCCTGCACCTGCCAATAGCAAGTTATTGTTATCATCGATAATACAAGCTCGGCGCTGTTTTTCGGTTAAGGGGTTAGATTCTACACGCTCAAAATAGTCGGCAAATTTAACGAGCTGAGACTGAACGTAATCTTCGCGCAGCTGCTTTACATCGGCGCGAGTCCAGTGGTGGATTTGCTCAAGCCTCGCTAACACAGAGCGTAAATGTGTCGCTAATGGCAGGTTTTCACACCAAGGGAACCAACGCTGATATTCGCGCGCGACTCTGGCTTGTATCATTGCTAAACGTGATTCACGTAAATAAGTGTGTGCCAGTATTTTATCGACTTTCGCCACTAACTCAGCAATGCGCGGCCCGTTGGCATTCGCCCAAAGCAGTGCGATTTCATTGCCAAATTGATGCTGTGCAAAATAGCTAAGAAACGGCAGTTGATAGGCTTTGCCAGATACTGTGAAACTGAGTAAATATCCGAGCGGACTTAAGGTAAAAACTGGCGGAGAGTCCAGTTGCTGCAAGGTAAAGCATTCGTCAGCGGCTACTTTGTTAGCGCGGCGAGAGTGAGCAAAAAAGCCGCCTTTAGTGCGATTAATGCTAATACCACTGGCGCTGAGTTTTACCGCATCAGCTTTGCCAATAAAGAAATGGCCAAACCAACTGTGCTTGATATCTTGTTCAGAGTGAGTCAATGACAATGTAAAACCTACGGCTAAAAAGTTTTAGAATTAACAGGCTGATTTTTAAATGCATTATAACTTAAAACCCGATAGCTCGTGTCAAGGTTATGCTATAGCTCTGTATGGATTGTCTATTGGTTTTGGTCATCAAACGCAGCCAAGCTTATAGTGTTGGTGAATTATGTCTTAGTTGGCGTGAACCAAGCATTCTCTTGGCTGTGTAACTATATGCATAAGAAGGGCGGGCATTAGAAAGGTGTACATTAGAAAACCGTGTATCAGAAAGCAAAAAAGCCTGAATCTCTTCAGGCCTTTTCTTTTCTCAATACAACAGCTTAATCCTTACGGATTAGTTCATGCCGTATTTTTTCAATTTTTTACGCAGAGTACCACGGTTGATACCTAGCATGTTTGCTGCGCGGGTTTGGTTGCCACGAGTGTGTTGCATGATGATGTCAAGCAGAGGCGCTTCAACTTCGCTTAGCACCATTTCATAAACTTCTTGTGCTTCCTGACCGTCCAACTGTGCGAAGAAGTTAGTTACGGCACGCTTTACTGCGTCACGTAATAACTGGGGCTTGATAGTGCCGTTTGCGGTTTCGATTTTGCCAACGGTAAGCTGGTGAACTTCTGTGTTAGTTGTCTGATCAAACATTCTATTCTGCTCTTTATTAATTCTGTACTAATTCATCAAAATAACATTCCACGAGGGAATACTGTTCTGCAGCGGTTTCCAGCCGATTAAAGTCAGCCCTAAATTGGCGCTGAGCTTCTTGGTCTAGGTACCATCCCATATGTTTTCTGGCGAAGCGGATACCCTTGTATTCACCATACAAATCATAAAGTTTGGTGAGGTGTTCCAGCATCACTTGACGCTGTTCGGCAACCTCAATGGGCGCTAGCTTATTACCCGTTTCCAAGTAGTGCTGGATTTCTCTGAAAATCCAAGGCCGTCCTTGAGCACCCCGTCCTATCATCAAGGCATCGGCACCGGTGTATTCCAGCACAAAGCGGGCTTTCTCCGGACTGTCGATATCCCCATTAGCGACGACAGGAATCGAGACATTCTGTTTGATTGCTTTGATCGTGTCGTACTCAGCGTCGCCTCTGTACATACATTGTCTCGTGCGACCGTGAACGGCGAGCGAGGCGATGCCACAATCTTGGGCAATCTGGGCGATTTGAACACCATTCTTGTGTTCTGGCTCCCAGCCGGTGCGAATCTTTAACGTGACGGGCACATTCACTGCGGCGACCACGGCTTGTAAAATTTCTTTTACCAGCGGCGGGTTTTGCATCAGCGCTGAGCCAGCCAGCTTTTTATTCACTTTTTTCGCGGGGCAACCCATATTGATATCAATGATGTGAGCGCCTTGTTCAACATTGAACAACGCGGCTTGCGCCATTAAATCAGGATCGGCTCCTGCAATTTGCACTGAGCGGATGCCTTCCTCGCCAGAATGCGTCATGCGCTGGCGGCTTTTATCTGTATCCCAAACCTCAGGATTGGATGAAAGCATCTCGGAAACCGCTAGGGCTGCGCCATAACGAAGACAAAGATTACGGAAAGCTTGATCGGTGACACCTGCCATTGGTGCCACGATCAGCTGATTGTTCAGTTGATAGGGTCCAATCTGCATTTTATGTTTCACCTTAGCTCTTCAAAGGGGCGCTATAGTAGCCCTTTTTGTTGGCCGTGAAAAGGTCAATAAATGACCTAGATGTAATTTTTTTTCTTGACTTTTAATCGACGAGAAGTCAGAGGCTGAATAGTTAGAAGCCAGCGGTGGCGCATGTTGCGCCACCCTTTAGCGCTATTTACGCTTGCCTGTCAAGCGGCTCCAATCTTCTTTGTGAGCCGCTGCGTCCATATCGAACCATTGGCTATAAAAGTCAGAGATTTCTTGGGCTTGTTCTTTGAGGAGACCGGAAAGGGCAAGTTTGCCACCGGTTTTTACGCGTTCTGCGATCAAAGGCGCTAATTCACGCAGTGGGCCGGCAAGAATATTGGCGACCAGAACGTCGGCTTTGAGATCGGCGGGTTGGTCCTCTGGCAAGTACAAGGCTAGCTTGTCGGCGACATCATTGCGCTCGGCGTTGGCACGTGAGGCGTCGATGGCTTGATAGTCGATATCGATACCTGTGACGTTTTTCGCGCCCAGTTTCAGTGCCGCTACGGCTAAGATGCCAGAGCCACAGCCAAAGTCGATCACTTCTTCATTGCTTAAATCTAAGCTGTCTAACCACTCTAAACACAGAGCAGTCGTAGGGTGAGTACCTGTGCCGAAGGCAAGACCTGGATCGAGGATCACATTGACTGCAGTTGGATCGGGGATCTCGCGCCAGCTTGGGCAGATCCACAAACGCGTGCCGAATTGGATTGGGTGGAAGTTATCCATCCATTCGCGCACCCAGTCTTTATCTTCAATTTGCTCGACCTTATGGCTGAAGTTCTCGCCGAGGAAAGGCAAGGTTTTCAACATGGCGATGGTCGGTGTCAGATCGGTTTCTGCATCGAATAGGGCAACGACAACGGTATCGCGCCACAGTGGGGTTTCGCCCAGTTTAGGTTCAAAAATAGGGGTGTCTTTACCGTCTTCAAAGGTGATAGAGACTGAGCCTTCTTCCATGAGCAAGTCGCTGATGGTTTCAGCGTCGTCGCTATTGGTGTTGATTCGGAGTTGGATCCAAGGCATGGGGGCATCCTGTGGCTGAGTGTGCAAACGCTAAGGGTTCAAAATATCGCGCTATTGTAAACCATGGCTTAAGGTTCTGCGACTGACTATCGCGGTGTAGCGTTTTTGTCTGCGTAGACAAAGTGTTAGCGAACACGCATCGATTGGTGCTGGAAAGCGAATTGTCAGTTTTAATTTTTTGTATAACACCATGAAATATATTGGTTAATTGGTTTTACCTTTGTTTGGTTTGGTGCGTTTTTTGTGATCTTGTTCTAAGAGTTGCACTCAATCAGGTGAGTTGGCTCACGCTTTAAATCTGTGATGCTGAAGCCGGATCTGCGTTACTGCTATGGTGTAGTTTGCCAAGAGGTGCCAACGACAAACGACATAGGTGAATCCAAGATGACAAGCATAACTCGAGTTCACAATAGGGTGAGTACATCGCAAGGTCATCCTTGGTCAGCAAAGGCTGACAGGCTACAGAGCGCGACAGGGATTATGCTCGGCGGCTTTTTATTGCTGCATATGCATTTTGAGTCGAGCATTTTGCTGGGTAAAGAGGCTTTTTACCATGTAGTGCAGTTGCTTGAAGGTGGCATGTTCAGCAGCACAGGACATGGTTTCCCTATAGTTACTAAAGTGTTTTCGGTGTTTATGTTATTGGTGGTGATAGTGCATGCGGCGGTGGCACTGCGGCGTTTTCCTGCGCAGCTCGGGCAATGGCGCGCCCTGCGCTTGCACATGGGTAGCATCAACCACAAGGATACCCATGCGTGGTTTTGGCAACTGATCACCGGCTTTATCTTATTTTTCCTCGTCCCAGTTCACCTCTTCACTATGATTTTGAATCCTGAAATTGGCCCGCATTTATCGGCTGAGCGGGTGTATCACGATAATGCTTGGTTGCTGTATGTGCTGTTGCTGCCTGCTGTGGTTGTGCACGCCATGATTGGCCTGTATCGCGTCGCGGTAAAGTGGGGCATAACCACCAAACGCTCAGGCCTGCGAAAATTCGCCAAGGTGCTGATTATTTACTTGCTATGCCTTGGTACTGCGAGCCTAGTTTCATATCTATTTATCGGCAGTGAGCTGGGTATTCCTGTGCAGCCCTTTGTGCCTGAGTAGGCTTTGAGCTGGCAGCAGGATTTTGTTTCACTGCTATTATTTAAGCATTAGGTTAATTATTCAGCACTCAATTGATCTGGCTCACGTTTTCATGTGGATATGTGAGCGATATTAATTTGCAGTAAGACTTAATGAGATTGGCTCGATACGGTCAACGGCGTGAGGCGAGAGGATGGCGATCAAACTAACTATTAAAAAATGGAGTGCTTGGCTGGATTTAAGTCAGAGCTTGTCTGGCGTCATCCTCGCGGTTTTTCTGTGGACCCACTTAGTCTTAGTCTCATCGATTTTACTGGGTAGCGATGCCATGAATTGGGTGGCGCGCACTATGGAGTTGAGTTTTCTTTCCGACGATGGCCACGGTTATCCCTGGGTAGTGACGGCTATTGCAATGGGTATTGCGGCTTTAGCGTTAGTACATGTATTAGTTGCGCTGCAAAAGTTACCTATGAGTTTGCGTCAGCAAAGGGCATTGCGGCAACAAATGCAGGTGATCAACCACAGTGATACGCGTCTGTGGCGCTGGCAAGCTATTAGCGGTGTGGTGATTTTACTCTTGCTGCCTGTGCATCTGTGGCTCATAGGCTCAGCCCCCGAAACCATAGGTCCCCAAGGAAGCGCTGACCGTATTTGGAACCAAGGTGTGTGGATGGTTTACCTGCCGTTGCTGCTTACTGTGGAGTTACATGCGGCGATTGGTATTTACCGTGTTGCCTTGAAATGGGGCGCGGCGCGGGATCTCAATAGTCGCAACCGATTACGTAAGATCAAAACTATAGTGAGCGTGCTATTTGTCACCGTCGGCATAGCTTCGCTGCTGGCGTTTTTACCCCATGCGAGTTAACTCCGCCGGAAATTAATGAATAAGTAGATCAATGAATAAGCTTATTAATGAATAGAATGTCGAACACAGCAAACTGCACAAGAATAATAGACCCGATTAAGGAGCAGGCGTGAAACTGATTTATACCGATTCATTAGTGGTAGGCGCCGGACTCGCTGGCTTAAGGGTCGCCATCGCCTCGAAAGAGCGTGGACTCGATACCTTAGTCCTCTCACTCATTCCTGCGAAACGCTCCCACTCAGCTGCCGCCCAAGGCGGTATGCAGGCGAGCTTAGGCAATGCCGTAAAAGGCATGGGCGATGATGAGGATGTGCATTTTCAAGATACGGTAAAAGGTTCCGACTGGGGCTGCGATCAAGATGTGGCGCGGATGTTTGCTCACTGTGCACCTAAGGCGGTGCGTGAATTGGCGACGTGGGGCGTGCCTTGGTCAAGGGTAAGTGCAGGCCCAAGAGACGTGATTGTGAACGCGCAAAAAGTGACACTGCATGAGGCGCAGGAAGCCCATGGACTGATTAACGCCCGTGACTTTGGCGGCACAAAAAAATGGCGCACTTGCTACACGGCCGATGGTACGGGTCATTCGCTGTTATATGCTATGGATAACAAAGCGATTTCTATGGATATTCCCGTCCATGAACGTATCGAAGCTTTGGCACTTATTCACGATGGTAAGCGCTGCCATGGGGTGATCGCCCGCTGTTTGATAACCGGTGAACTCAGGGCCTATGTGGCTAAGTCCACCACCATTGCCACTGGCGGATATGGCCGCATTTATGAAGTGTCGACCAATGCGATCATCTGCGAAGGCATTGGTCAAGCACTCGCGTTAGAAACGGGCGTGGCAAGGCTTGGCAATATGGAAGCGGTACAATTCCATCCAACTGCTATCGTGCCCGTGGGCATTTTAACTACGGAAGGGTGCCGTGGTGATGGCGGCTTATTGCGCGATAAAGACGGTTACCGTTTTATGCCAGACTATGAGCCCGATAAAAAAGAGTTGGCATCGCGGGATGTGGTATCGCGCCGCATGACAGAACACATACGTAAAGGGAAGGGCGTTGATAGCCCCTATGGACCGCATTTGTGGCTGGATATTACCCTTCTTGGTCGCAAGCACATCGAAACTAACCTAAGGGAAGTGCAGGAAATTTGTGAGAACTTCCTCGGTATCGATCCCGCTAAGGATTGGATCCCAGTACGGCCAACGCAGCATTATTCCATGGGCGGCATTCGAACCAATGCCACGGGTGAAAGCCCGCAGCTCAAAGGCTTGTTTAGCGTCGGCGAAGCGGCGTGTTGGGACATGCATGGTTTTAACCGTTTAGGCGGTAATTCGCTGGCCGAGACCGTGGTTGGCGGCATGATTATTGGTAAATATGTCGCCGATTTTTGTGAGAACAATAGCCTAGAGATAGACACTCAGCTTGCTGAACGCTTTATGCAGCAAGTGCAGAGTGAAATAGATTTGCTGATCGAAGGTGATGGCCACGAGAGCGCCTTTGCCCTCAAACGTGAAATGCAGCGCATCATGATGGATTATGTGGGGATTTTCCGTAATGGCCCCGAGCTTGATAAGGCTGTTGCCGAGCTTAAAGTGTTGCTGGAACGTTCGCGTAAACTCGGACTTAAGTGTAAAAAGCGTCACGCCAATCCTGAGCTGGTCGAAGCCCTGCGGGTCAAGCGTATGCTAAAAGTGGCGCTGACTGTGGCCTGCGGCGCAGCGGCACGAACAGAGAGCCGTGGTGCCCATGCTCGTGAGGATTTTCCGCAGCGTAATGACCGCGATTGGCTAAATCGCACCTTGGCCAGTTGGCCTGATGCCGATGCGCTCGAACCTGTGCTGAATTACGAAGCGCTCGATGTAATGAAGATGGAACTCCCGCCGGGCTATCGTGGCTATGGCATCAACAACGCCATAGTGCATCCCGACACCGAAAAACGTGAGCAGCAGATTGCCAATATTTTAGCTGAGCTAGGTGACGATGCTGACCGTTATCAACGCCAGCGGGCACTTATGCCCTTTGAATTACCCGAAAGCTTACAACCTAATAATGAACGTTTAAGTGATACTTTAAAAAGCCCGTCCGCCAATGCGTTAGGAGAAAAATCATAATGAGCCAAGGTCGAACGCTCACCTTTAATATCTTTCGTTATGATCCGCAGGAGCCAAACGATAAGCCGAAAATGGTGCGATATCAGCTTACCGAAACGCCGGGGATGACGGTCTTTATCGCCCTCAATAAACTCAGGGAAGAACAAGACACTTCATTGCAGTTTGACTTTGTCTGCCGCGCCGGTATTTGCGGCAGTTGCGCTATGGTGATTAACGGTTTCCCGACGTTAGCGTGTCGTACCTTAACCGCCAAATATCCTAAGGGCGAAATCACTCTAATGCCGCTGCCAGGCTTTGAGTTGATTGGCGACCTATCAGTCAATACCGGTAAGTTTATGCGGGAATTGGCCGAACGCTTAAAGCTGTGGTTGCATCCAAAATCTAACGATATCAGCGTGCATCGCCTCGAAGATCCAATGGACCCAGACGAAGCTGCGCGCCTGTATGAGCTTGAGCGCTGCGTTGAGTGCGGCGTGTGTGTTTCAGCTTGCGCGACTAAGCAAATGCGTGAAACCTTTGTCGGCGCCGTCGGTATGATGAAAATTGCCCGTTTTGAGATGGATAGCCGTGACGCTCGTACTGCCGAAGATTTTTATCATGTAATTGGTAATCAGGATGGGGTGTTTGGCTGCATGACCTTACTGGGTTGCCAAGATAACTGCCCTAAGGATTTGCCACACATGCAGCAAATCGCCTATTTACGCCGCAAGATGGCCATGACTTTGATTTAATTCATTATGAAAAATGAAAAGCGCCAACTCGTTTGGCGCTTTTTTATTGATTAACAGGCGTAGCTTTTATGGATGTCAGCTCGACTGATTAAGTCTGCCGTTTGGGCGACAAATGCTTGGAAATGCGCACTCGCCATATGCTCATCCAATGCCGCTTGGGATTGCCAAATTTCGTACATCCAAAAGATATTTTCATCATCCAATGAGTGATGCAGCTTGTATTCGATGCAGCCAGCTTCGGTATGCGTGTCCGTCACGAGTTGCTTGAGTATCTTAAATAGCGCGTCGCTTTGGCCTTGATTCGCTATGATTTGGGCAAATACCGTTATTTTCATTGACTAAAACCTTCCAAAACAATTTTACCTATAGCTTTACCTGACTCAATCTGAGTATGGGCCTTGATTAAGTTTTGGGCATTA
Organism: Shewanella scandinavica; assembly: GCF_031932065.1. Lineage (NCBI taxonomy): Bacteria > Pseudomonadati > Pseudomonadota > Gammaproteobacteria > Alteromonadales > Shewanellaceae > Shewanella > Shewanella scandinavica. The sequence goes on along the minus strand of NZ_JAUOES010000027.1, from coordinate 39,665 downwards.
ATGGTGCCGTAGTGCTCACCGAACGTACTCTGCAATTCGCCTGTATCGATAAGGGCACTTAAGCGATTGAGTAAGTGATGCTGGGCTACCATATCTTCGGTTTGATACAGGCTGCGGGTAAACATCAGCTCCCAATGCAATGACAGACTCTTACGCTTGAGTTTCATCACATCTAATGGGCCTTTAGGATCATCGATAAGCGCTAGTTTTCCTTGCGGCTTAAGCACTTGTACTATTTCATCAAAATGTTGGTCGGTTTGGGTCAAGCTAATCACATGGGTCACATCAGTAATGCCAATATTGGCAAGTTCGCCCGAGAGTGATTTAGTGTGGTCTATGACCGCATCGGCGCCGAGCTGTTGCACCCAAGCGGCGGATTCTGGGCGAGAGGCAGTGCCTATCACCTCTGCCCCTGTGAGTTTTACCGCCAGTTGAGTGATGATAGAGCCAACGCCACCTGCCGCGCCGATAATTAAAATACGGGCGTCAGTTGCCGAACCATCTTGGGACAAACCTAAGCGGTCGAATAGAATCTCCCATGCTGTAATGCCGGTTAAGGGTAATGCCGCCGCTTGGGCATAAGTTAAACTCTTAGGTTTATGGCCGACAATTCGCTCATCAACCAATTGATATTCTGCATAACTTCCGCTGCGACTAATATCGCCCGCGTACCACACTTCATCACCGACTTTGAAAAGACTGACATTTTCGCCAACTGCTTTGACGACACCGACCGCATCCCAGCCGATGATCTTATATTCGCCCGCTGTCGCCGAGCTAGATGCACGGATTTTAGTGTCGACCGGATTGACGGAAATGGCTTTGACTTCCACCAAGAGGTCAAACCCTGTCGCCGTCGGTTCGGCTAACGTGATGTCTTCTAATGCATTGGGTGCTGTGATTGCACCTGCAGTTTGGTAACCAATGGCTTTCATATTTATTCCTCTGGGTGTACTGGCTGGAGCCGATTTGTTTAAGCGTACTTGTATCCTGTGGCCATTGTGTGGAATATTAGCCAAGAGATAAACAGGGTAAAGTTTGTAATTTTTTCAAAGGATTTTTGATAATCATGTTGATTAATGATTTAGCTTTGTTCGTGCGGGTCGCCGATTGTGGCAATATTTCTGCCGCTGCGGCCGAGATGGATATCTCCGCCGCTTCTGCCAGTGCCGCAATAAAACGGCTTGAAAAACAGCTCGATACTAGCTTATTTATCCGTACAACCCGCAGCTTACGTTTGACAGTACAAGGTGAGCGTTATCTTATTCATTGTCGTCGTGCTTTAAGCGATTTAGCGCTTGGCGAGCAGGCCATCGCCAGTGACAAAGGTAAGATATCCGGCACCTTGAGCTTGTCGGTTTCATCAGACTTTGGTCGTAATCTGTTTGTGCCTTGGCTCGATGAGTTCTTGCTCGATTTCCCGCAGCTACAAGTGCGCTTGCACCTTGGCGACAATATCAGCAGCTTTTATCACGATAAAATTGATGTCGCTGTGCGTTATGGCAAACCGCAGGATTCTAACCAAGTTGCTTTCCCTATCTGCAGTGTTGATCGTGTCCTGTGCGCCTCGCCAGAATATTTGGCCGAGTTTGGTGTACCAGATTCATTAGAACAGCTGATAGAGCATAATTGTTTGTTTTATATGTTAGATGAGCGAACTCACGACCAATGGCAATTTAGGCGCGACGGCCAAGAATATAAAGTGCGTGTCACGGGCAACCGTAGTGCTAACGATGCGGAAATAGCTCGTCGTTGGGCTGTGGCGGGTAAAGGATTGGTATTTAAGTCGAGTCTAGATCTGGCCGATGACTTAATCTCAGGGCGATTAGTGCGTTTGTTTCCTGAGTATCAAGGTGAACCCGTCGATTTGTATTTAGTGTGTCCAGGGCGCGAGCATGTCACGCCTGTCGTCTTATTGCTGCGGGAAATGTTGCGGCAGCGTACACAGGCTTTGAGTAAAAGCTTAGGTAAAATACTGGCTGTGCAAAAATCTTAGGATTCAAAAAACAAAAAAGCCGCATCATGCGGCTTTTTTTAGCGACTCGCTGAGATTAAGACTTAGTGCGTTTCATGGCGGTAAAGAATTCTTCGTTAGTCTTGGTCATAGCCAATTTATCGATTAAGAATTCCATTGCGCTGACTTCATCCATAGGATTTAAAATCTTACGCAGGATCCACATTTTTTGCAGTTCTTCTTGAGTAGTAAGTTTTTCTTCACGACGCGTACCGCTGCGGTTGAAGTCAATGGCTGGGAACACACGCTTTTCTGCCGCTTTACGTGACAGATGCAGCTCTTGGTTACCTGTACCTTTAAATTCTTCGTAGATCACTTCGTCCATCTTAGAACCGGTATCAACCAATGCAGTGGCGATAATGGTCAAGCTGCCGCCGTGTTCGATGTTACGTGCTGCCCCGAAGAAGCGTTTTGGACGGTGCAGGGCGTTCGCATCCACACCACCGGTTAACACTTTACCCGATGACGGGATAACAGTGTTATAGGCACGGGCTAGACGAGTAATAGAATCGAGTAGGATAACCACGTCTTTCTTGTGTTCAACCAAGCGTTTGGCTTTTTCAATCACCATTTCGGCAACTTGAACGTGGCGGCTGGCTGGCTCATCGAAGGTTGATGCGATAACTTCACCTTTAACGAGGCGCTGCATCTCAGTGACTTCTTCTGGACGTTCGTCGATCAGCAATACCATCAACACCACTTCTGGATTGTTGTAGCTGATGCTCTGAGCAATACCTTGAAGTAATAGCGTTTTACCGGCTTTTGGTGGTGCAACGATCAAACCACGTTGACCTTTACCAATCGGTGAACATAAATCCAGAATACGTGCGGTAATATCTTCAGTTGAGCCGTTGCCGCGCTCCATACGCATACGTTCTTCTGCGTGGAGTGGGGTTAAGTTTTCAAAGAGGATTTTATTACGGGAGTTTTCAGGTTTATCGAAGTTAACTTCGTTGACTTTCAATAGGGCAAAATAACGCTCGCCTTCTTTCGGTGGGCGAATTTTACCAAAAATGGTATCACCCGTTCGCATGTTGAAGCGGCGAATTTGGCTTGGTGAGACATAGATGTCATCTGGACCAGCTAAATAAGAACCGTCTGAGCTGCGTAAGAAGCCGAAACCGTCTTGGAGTATTTCTAATACCCCACCACCGAAAATGTCTTCTCCACTTTTTGCGTGGGCTTTAAGGATTGAGAAAATAATGTCCTGCTTGCGAGCGCGGGCCATATTTTCGAGCTTCATATTTTCAGCTAGCGAGACTAGGTCAGAAATCGGCGTGTCTTTTAATTCAGTTAAGTTCATTTTGGGGGTCTTGTGTTACGCGACAAAGCTTACCGCGATCAATCAGTAAGGATGTAATTCAGGATAGTGATTGACGAGCGAGAAGAGGTTATTAGAAAGAATCTGGTTATTAAAGTAGCACTAACAAAGCGGGGCGTCCAGAAATTTAGGGAAATTCCGGCACAATTAATTTATAGCTTGTGCCGGAGGTCACTCATTACCACATCAAATTAGATTTGCGCGTCGATAAACTCTTTTAATTGCGTTTTTGATAGTGCGCCAACTTTAGTTGCGGCTAATTCGCCGTTCTTGAATAACAGTAAAGTTGGGATGCCACGAACACCATATTTCGCTGGAGAAACATTGTTTTGGTCAACGTTTAATTTAGCGATAGTCACGCGGCCTGCATATTCTTCAGACACATCGTCTAAAATTGGAGCGATCATTTTACAAGGACCACACCACTCGGCCCAGAAGTCTACCAATACTGGCAAATCAGACTTTAATACGTCGTTTTCGAAGCTGTCGTCACTCAGGTATATAATTTTATCGCTCATGATGTTCTCCAGTTTGGGTGCCATTGCTGGTTTGTTAATGGCTTACCATGTATATTGGGGCTGAAAAATAGCTTTTCAAGTTACCTTTTTACAATGTGGCTATTTCAAACGATCGAGTATCTTATTGCAACCTCAACAGGTAAGCTTGCGCTATGAGCGAAACACATCTATCTACCCAAAGGTTTGCCGACCTACCTCTACATCCTGAGGTTAAACAGGCCCTTGCCGAGAATGGCTTCGAATTTTGTACGCCGATCCAGGCGTTATCACTGCCTGTATTACTTCAATCAAAAGATATCGCTGGTCAAGCACAAACGGGCACTGGCAAGACAATGGCCTTTTTGGTCGCCACTTTTAATCACTTATTATCGACTCCCGTACCTGAAGGTCGACTGATTAATCAGCCCCGCGCCATCATTATGGCTCCGACTCGCGAACTGGCGATTCAGATTGCTAAAGATGCGATTTTACTCGCTAAACACACTCACTTAAAGGTGGGTATTGTTTATGGCGGCGAAAGTTACGATGTGCAGCGTAAAGTATTAGATCAAGGTGTTGATATCTTGATTGGTACTACGGGTCGAATTATCGACTACGTTCGCCAAGGCATTATCGGTCTGAATTCGATTCAGGCTGTAGTATTAGATGAAGCCGATCGTATGTTCGATCTAGGTTTTATCAAAGATATCCGCTTCTTGTTTAGACGTATGCCTGAGGCAAATCAACGTCTTAATATGCTATTTTCGGCAACCTTGTCGATGAAAGTGCAAGAGCTGGCTTACGATCATATGAACGAGCCAGTTAAAGTCGAAATCGCTCCTGAAGAAAAAACCTCTAAAAACATCAAAGAAGAAATCTTCTATCCTTCGCAAGAAGAGAAGATGCGTTTGCTGTTGACCTTGATTGAAGAAGATTGGCCAGAAAAGGCCATCGTTTTCTCTAACACTAAGCACAGCTGTGAAACGCTTTGGTCTTGGCTTGAAGGTGATGGACATCGCGTGGGTTTGTTAACGGGTGATGTGCCACAGAAAAAACGTATTCGTATTCTTGAGCAGTTTACCAGTGGCCAATTAGATATATTGGTTGCTACCGATGTTGCGGCTCGCGGTTTACATATTTCTGACGTTTCACACGTGTATAACTATGATTTACCTGATGATTGTGAAGACTATGTGCACCGAATCGGTCGTACGGGTCGTGCGGGTAATAAGGGCATGTCGATAAGCTTTGCCTGTGAAGAGTACGCGTTGAACTTGCCAGCAATCGAAAGCTATATTAATCATTCGATTCCAGTGAGTAATTACGACAGTGAAGCTTTATTGGCCGATATTCCAACGCCAGCGAAGATCCACCGTAAACACCCGAGCGGCACTCGAAACCTGCGTGATCGTTCTGGGACAAGTCGTCCAGGTGCGCAACGCAGTGGTGCTCGCCCTCCTCGTCATGATAGGACACGTAGACATTCGTAAATGCCAACACCCGCTTATGCCGCTATAACATTAGGCTCAAACAGTTTTAATATGCTGATCGCCAAAACGCGTGGTGGTCAGCCGCATATTATTGCGAAATATAAACGCAAGGTGAGGCTCGCCGAAGGTATAGGCGACGATGGCAACTTAAGCCATGACGTGATGCAGCGCGGCCTCGACTGTTTGAGTATGTTTGCCCAAATGTTGGTGCAACATAGGATTGAAGCAAATCATGTCGCTGTGATTGCTACCGCAACCCTTCGCAGTATCAGCAATGCCGATGAGTTTAATCGGCGTGCATTGCCACTCCTTGGTCATCCAATTGAAATCATCTCAGGCATGCGTGAAGCTGAGCTTATCTATCAAGGCATGGTGGCAACCACCTGTGGTCAAGGGCGCCGTTTAGTGATAGATATCGGCGGGGCGAGTACTGAGTTTATTATCGGTGATGGGCATCAAGTGTTGTTCAAAACCAGTTTGCCTTTCGGTAGCGTGACTTATAATCGCCAATTTTTTAGTAGCTTGCCGCTGCAACAGTTAGATTTCGATGATGCCAAGCAGCAAGTGCTAACCGCATTAGCTGAGCATAGACAAACGCTACGCGATCTAGGCTGGCATTGTGTTGTTGGCGCCTCTGGCGCTGTGCAATCTGTGGTTGAAGTACTGCTTCACCGTGGCTTATCTGAGACGATAACGCTCGATGTACTCACTCAGTTGAAGGCTGAAATTCTCGCCCAAGAAGATATTAGCTTAACGGGGATTGCTGGGCTTTGTAGCGAGCGGGCACCGACTTTTGCAGCGGGTGTCGCTATTTTGTTGGCTTTGTTTGAGTTGCTGGGGATCGAGCATTTAGCCTTATCTGGCGGCGCGTTACGTGAAGGCGTTTTAGTGATGTTAGCTCAGCGAATTATTGACGAAGCGAGCTAATCTTTCTCTGAATGGATAAAAACCAAAGGCCGCTATGCGGCCTTTGTTGTTTGTACTGCGTCGATTATTTCAATAAATCGGCAAGATCTTTTTCTAAGGAAACGGTTGGGCGCTCTACGATACGGCCAACTTCTTTACCTTGCTGCAGCACAATAAAGGTTGGAATACGGGTAAAGTCGTATTTGGCAGCTAAGCCTTCGGGATCTGTCTTCGTCCGGTCGACACCAATATAGGTCACTTTGATATTGGGATTGGCGACTTCTTCCATGATACGGATAAAGCGCGGTGTTTCACGGTGACAATCTGGACACCAAGTACCAATGATCACAATAATTTCAGTTGGTTCGGTGACGCTTTTAAGCGGAGTGATTGCCGCAGTGTCGACCTGGTAGCTTTTATACCCTTCGGCAAACTCATTAAGATCTGTGACTAAATGTTGTGCTTCGACTATGCCAGTTAAAATCACTTCTTGTTTCTCCTCGCTGCAGGTCGCAATTAAGCCCTGTTGTTGTTCTTCAAATCCACAGCCACCATTGGCTAGTACCTGACAACTAAAAAATAAGGCAGTAGTGGCTATGAATACCTTAACGTTATTGTGCATGATGCGCCCTTAAAATCGAAGAGAAAGAATGAAGCTTGATTCAAACATTATTCTCGATGCGATTAAAGCGGATCATTGGTTTGCTGCAAGCTAGATCACGCATTGCTAATATCTATAAGCTTAACGATCACAGGATTGCATGGTTTGCGGAGTTAAGGCATTGAAAAAGTTCATCCCCGAATTGCAATTCGGGGACTGAGCGCATTGAAATAATAAGCTAAATGGCTCGATTACTGGGCGAGAATTTTTTCTAGAATAGGCTTATTAGCGTCGGGGAAGTCGTAATTAACTAAGTCGGCTTTAGTGACCCAAGCGATAAGCTGACCTTCGAGGCCTTGAGCTGTACCATTACATTCCGTGACTGAATGGATATCAAGTAGCACTTGTTTATCGGGATAATCGAAACTCAGCGCCATAAATGGCTGACTATCGGTGACATCGAGCGCGACTTCCTCTTTAAGTTCACGGATCAGCGCTTGAGTAACCGTTTCGCCCGCTTCAACTTTGCCGCCAGGAAATTCCCATTTCCCACCTTGATGTAAATGGTCTGGGCGTTTTGCCAACAGAATGTCACCGGCCGAGTTAGTAATAATGCCGACGGCAACATGGATGCGTTTAGTCATAATATTTATCTATTGAGTAGAGAGTTGGGCAAATTAATCGCTGTGATGGCGTAAGCTGTGCAGCTAGCGCTTCGCATTATTCTTTAAAAAAGTCGCCTTCATCGAGATCAAATTCATCAAATGCTTCGGGATCAAATTCGGCCTTCACTGGGATGACATGCTTCTCTGACGCCCAATCGCCGAGGTCGATGAGCTTACAGCGCTCGCTGCAGAAAGGTTTAAATGCAGATTGTGGCACCCACTCGACAGGGGCTTTGCAGATAGGGCAGTTAACGGTCAATGGCATAATTGTTCTCTTGGTTAACGGCGATACAGCTGCCGTCAATACTAATGTCTTTCAGGCCATTAGTGTAAAGGCTTCATGCACAGGTAGCCAGTAAGAAATCAATCGAACGGTCGGAGTGGCGTTGTTGTTCAAACTGCACAAAATGGATTGCAAAACGGTTTTTATGGCCGCTAATCGTAGGATAACACCCGTGGGAGGCATCGACTTTGACTCGCACCAAAGCAAGTGCTTGAGCACTGTCACCCTGATAAAATCCTGCATGGGCAACGGCATTGTCGTAATGGGCCGTGCTGCGGGTGAGTTGGAGCAATAGGGTGATGGGGGTGAGCAAAGGTTCGAAGTGTGCTATCCAATCGCGGTAGTCTTGTTGTTTTTCTTCCCAAGGTTTAGCTAGCCAATAATGCAGTTGCGGCAGATCGAAGTTACAGCAGGCGCCCGGCATGCCAAAGCGTTGTCGTAGCGCAGAAATAAATCTGTCTTGTTTTAGTTGGCTGCCGAAGCGTTCTGGCTTTTGCAACGGTTCGCGGGCTTGGGTGAGGGCATTGATATAAAGGTCGATTTGCTGGTGGTCGACGTGATCTAATTCTTGCCATTTGCTGAGTTGCAGCAAGTGCCGTTCAATGTCTTTTAATACTTCATTACGATAATCACAGCGTTCGGACAATTCACAGAGAGAAAATAGCGGATAAAAACATCTATGTTGGTGGTCATGATTTAGGTTACTTTGCAGCTGTTTATCGAGGTATTCGAGCCGCAAGTAGCTGCGAATTTTCTCGTTTAAGGGCTGTTCGTAAACTAATTCAGTCATGGGCGTTATCAGTACCAGAAAGTTGTAAATATCGCTGGTGCAATGCTAGCACCTCTTGTTTTAAGGTTGATATCTCTCCTTGATTATCAATAATGTCGTCGGCTCTGGCGAGTTTTTCGCTGCGACTACATTGGCTACTAATGATGTTATTAACTTGAGATGCATCAACATTGTCACGTTTTACGGTGCGATTTATTTGCAACTCAGGTGAAATATCCACCACTAAAGTCCGATTGACTAACCTATCTAACCCGTTCTCAAATAGCAAGGGCACGACCATAATTACATAGGCCGAGGTCGCTTTTTCTACCTGCGCTAGCATTTCTTGGCGGATCATGGGGTGTAATAGTTGGTTTAGCCATTCGCGCTCTTCAGGATGGCTAAATATCCGCTGCCGCAACTTGACGCGATCGAGTTCACCCTCTGGTGTTAATATCTCAGCACCAAAATGAGTTACGATCGCTTCCAATCCTTTTGAACCCGGAGCGACGACCTCGCGGGCAACGATATCGGCGTCGACTAAGGTTATTCCTTCGGCGGCGAACAAATTGGCAACAGTCGTCTTACCGCTGCCGATACCGCCAGTAAGACCAACAACAAACTTTGACATCACATACTCCGGATAGCTTTGTGCTTAATTTGCTAGAACTTACAGTGTTGAGAGGTACCAATCGACAATCTGTTGCCCAAATAGCAAGGCTATCCAGCCAGCTGCGGCAATATAGGGGCCAAATGGGATTGGATTCCCTTGTTTCAGGAGTTTACTGACAATCATAGTGATGCCAACGACTGCGCCAACGAGGGACGAAAGTAAAATCACCAACGGCAGCATTTGCCAGCCAAGCCAAGCACCGAAAACGGCTAGCAGTTTAAAGTCACCATAACCCATACCTTCCTTGCCTGTGAGGATTTTAAACAACCAGAAAATGGACCACAGGCTCAAATAGCCTGCCGCCGCACCGATAATGGCATCGGTTGGGCTCGCAAAGGTATGATTTAGATTGATGATCAAGCCTAGCCAAAGTAACGGTAACGTCATTTGGTCGGGGAGCAGCATCTCATCAAGATCGATACCTGTCAGTGCTACAAGCACAAAGGTGAGTATGCTAGCAAAAACAAACTGCCAGCTTGGACCAAAATGCCAAGCTAAAGTTGCGATAAGTAGACCTGTGATGAATTCAATAATGGGGTAGCGGGAAGAAATAGGGGCGTGACAGGCGGCGCATTTACCTTTGAGCATTAACCAGCCTAATATAGGCAAATTATGCCAAGGCTTAATTGAGGTTTTACATTTAGGGCAGGCTGAGCCCGGCACAACAAGATTGTACTTTTCAGGAAAGGCATCAATAGGTTTATTGAGTTGGTCTATCCCTATTTTTTTGACTGTGTCTTCGTGGTATTCCTGCAAATACTGATTACATTCTTGCTGCCATTCCCGCTTCATCATTACAGGAAATCTGTGGATCACCACATTTAAAAAACTACCAATGGTAGCGGCAAAAATAAAGCTTAACGCAATAAACAGCCAAGGACTCTGATCTAGAGACTGGCTTAAAAGGGAGATGAATTCATTCATTAGCTGTTCTTGTTATTAACTTTTCTATTATTGAAGTGAAGCGTTAGCCTACGACATTTCCCATTTGGAAGATAGGTAGGTACATGCCTACAATCAAACCACCTACAAGTGTCCCGATAACCACCATCATAATAGGCTCTATCAGGCTTGATAAGCCATCAACGGCATCATCCACTTGCATTTCATAAATATTGGCGACTTTATTGAGCATGTTATCCAGAGATCCAGACTCTTCGCCTATCATCACCATTTGGATCAACATATCGGGAAATAGTCCAGTGGTGCGCATAGCCACGTTCATTTGCATGCCTGCCATCACTTCTTGGCGTACTTTTAGCAAGGCTTTACGGTAAACCGCATTACCCGATGCGCCAGCGGCAGATTCCATACCATCGATTAAGGGGACGCCTGCGGCAAATGTCGTGGCTAAGGTGCGTGAAAAGCGTGCCATGGCAGCTTTATGCAAAATATTACCGATAACGGGAATTTTGAGCACCAACTCATCGACTCTATCCCGAACGACTTGTGAATTACGGTGGGCACGTATAAACAACCAAATACTGATGACAATGGCAAAAAAGAAGATATACCAAGAACTTTGTAAAAAACGTGATATGCCAATAATGAACTGGGTAAATGCAGGGAGTTCAGCACCAAAGCTATTAAAAATCTCTTCGAATTGTGGCACCACAAACAGTAGTAGAAGAGTGGTCACTAAAATTGCCACCACCACTACAGCAGCGGGATAAAACATGGCTTTTTTAATTTTAGATTTCAGTTGCTCAGCTTTCTCCCTATAAGTGGCAATACGATCGAATACCGCATCGAGCGAGCCTGAATGCTCCCCTGCCGCGACTAGGTCGACATATAAGTCATCGAAGTAACGTCTGTGAGGACGTAGCGAGTCTGAAAGTGGAATACCCGATTGAATTTCTGATAGCACAGTGCCGAGTAGTTCGCGCATTTTTTGCTTTTCGTGACCGCGACCAAGCATTTCTATGGTGGTCACTAAAGGCACGCCTGCGGCTAACATAGTGGCGATTTGCCGAGTCACCATGGCAATGTCCATGGCCTTAATATCAGGATTACGGGCGAAAAATGGCGAGGCTTTTTTGCGGACAACCTTTGGGTTGACGCCTTGCAGTTTAAGCTGACTTTTTATTTCGGCTACGGTAGTCCCCTTTAACTCTCCGCCAGTTTTTTTGCCATCACGATTGAGCCCCTTCCATTCGAAGGTATAGATTTTTGGTTGGCTCTTTTTGTCGTTCTTATTGGCGCGAGGCTTTCTTGCTGTGGTTGCCGTAGCCATAATGTTTCCTAGATAATTCTTATTAAATTAAGGGGATAAGATTATTAATACAGACGTTAAGTATTAAGCATAAATATTGAAAGTGGTAGTTTTATTGCCCATTCTTTTGTATGGATATGGAGTTTAGTCGAAACTCGTGACTCGGTTGACTTCAGCAATACTCGTTACGCCATGGAGTACCTTTAATAATCCTGATTGCCGTAAATCTCGCATTCCTTGGGCTTTAGCTTGGGAGGCAATTTGCAAAGAATTACCACCCTCCATGATAGTACGCGCTATCTCATCGGACATCTTCATTACTTCGTAAATACCGACTCGGCCTTTGTAGCCGCCTGAACAATGTTCGCAACCAACAGGTTTAAAGGTGGTAAAGCCTTGAGTAATTTGTGCTTGGGCAAAGCCTAAGCGCAATAATTCATGCTCGGGGATCACTTCCGCTTGTTTACATTCGGGGCATAGACGACGGGCTAAACGCTGGGCAATAATCAGGTTAACTGAGCTGGCGATGTTATAACCTGGTACACCCATATTGATTAAACGAGTCAAGGTTTCGGCGGCCGAATTAGTGTGTAAGGTCGATAATACTAAGTGACCCGTTTGTGCCGCTTTAATGGCTATCTCGGCGGTTTCAAGATCGCGAATTTCACCCACCATCACCACATCGGGGTCTTGGCGTAGGAATGAACGTAAAGCAGAGGCGAAAGTGAGACCTGCTTTTAAATTAATGTGGACTTGGTTCACGCCTTCAAGGTTAATCTCAACCGGATCTTCTGCGGTAGAAATATTGCGCTCTTCGGTATTGAGAATATTTAACCCAGTATAGAGAGAGACGGTTTTACCTGAGCCTGTAGGGCCGGTCACTAAAATCATGCCTTGAGGTTTTGCTAACATTTCAAGGTAAAGTTTTTCTTGGTCGGGCTCGTAGCCGAGCTTTTCAATGCCTAATTGTGCGGAGGATGAGTCCAAAATCCGCATTACAATTTTTTCGCCCCACAGGGTTGGCAAAGTGCTTACCCGAAAGTCAATGGACTTAGTGCGGGAAAGTTTCATCTTAATACGGCCGTCTTGTGGTACGCGGCGTTCGGCAATATCGAGTTTCGACATCACTTTTAGCCGCGCTGATAAACGGCTGGCAAGGCTAACTGGGGGTTCTGATACTTCGTGCAGAATACCGTCAATGCGAAAACGAATGCGGTAGCGCTTCTCATAGGGTTCGAAGTGCAAATCCGAGGCGCCTTTACGAATGGCATCGGTTAAAATTTTATTAATATAAATAACAATAGGTGCATCATCGCTACTATCACCAGTGGGTTCTTCGTTGCGCCTATCTGTGTCGGTAATTTCAATCCCCGCCAGCGCCGCCTCATCCATGCTACTGATATCGAGCCCGCTGATATCTTCTTCAAGGATTTTTTCCAGCGCCTTAGCGAGTTTATCTTCTTCTACCAGAATGGCTTCTGCGTGCAAGCCTGCACTAAATTGGAAATCTTCGAGGGCGGCAATATTGGTCGGGTCGGATGTGCCTATATAGAGGCGATTGCCGCGCTTAAACAGTGGTAGGCAGCGATGTTTTTCAATCAGCTTTTTATTGAGAAAGTCCTCAGGAATGGAAGCGAGATCAAATTCATTTAAATCTAATAATGGTGTGCCATATTCTTCATAGCATAACTCTGCGATGGCTCTAGCAGAGACCAGCTTTTGTTGCACTAAGGTACTAACTAAGGCTTGCTTATTCTGACGGGATTTAGTGATGGCGTTAGCTATCTGCTCTTCACTCAGCAGGCCCTTACGGATAAATAAGGTCGACAAACCTAAATGAAGGCCAGAAGTTGGCATGCTTTAGTAACCTAAATTGAATGATGGATCAGAAAATATCAACAATTTGCTAATGTTTCTGGGATTTTTCTAAATTTGAGACAGTTAACAACTGCCTCAAATCTGAGTGACATAGATACTATTTACAATATTTAGCGGCAGAACAAGTTCCTGATTGAGTGAAGGTTAAAACCCCTGCAGTGTCAGTGCCTGTTAATACGTTTGTGTATGCACCTGCGGCTGCTGTTCCTGTGGCAGTAATTAATCCATTGACAACAGTTATTGATGCCATATTTGCTGTAGCTGCGGGTGCAGCAGGGACACCGTTAGAGCCAGCAGAACAGCCTGTTATGGTTCCTAAATCGTGGAAACAAACTGTTACAGCTGTCTTCATTCCATCGACGGCAGTATTCACCTCAGAATAGCGAGCTTTTTTAGTGTAATCTTGATACGCAGGTAGTGCGATTGCGGCCAAAATACCGATAATGGCAACTACGATCATCAGTTCGATCAGAGTAAAACCCTGAGCTTTTTTATTTAATGCTTTGTTTAAATTCATGGCCTTCATTTTTCTCTCCAGCTAACTATTTAGTGACTTACTGTGGTTGAATAGAGTGTTTAACCTAACCGCTGTTTTACTCTATAAATTGTTTTATCTCATCAAACTTTATTACTCATTTATGTCAATAAAATCATTTATATGATCTATGTAACATTAACAGTACACCGATGATCTTGAATGACCCATGTGTAATGACTCATGCTGATTTATCCAAGCCCGCTTTACTAAATTAGCGCTAAATTAGCACAAGGTTAATGCTGGGTTAGCGCTTGTTTGAATAAATTGTTTCGGCAACCGCACCTTAGGCTAACGTTTTCAAAAATATGCCTCTCAAAAAAGTGAACTAGGCAATTTTAAAAAGAATCCCAGTGCTGACCTTAGGTGAGGTTGACCAAACGGCCATCTCGCCTTGGTAAAAGTTAGTACAAAGTTAGGTAAAAGGAAACAAAAATTAAGTATAAAGTACTAATAAAGTGTTGTTTTTGTATAAAAGGCTAACTTATCGACAGGTTAGGTTATAACAACTTTTTGACAATATCAGTTTAGCTGGCGTGTGTCTCTATGTTGTCAAATTGGTGACGGGTTGGGTGCATCGTGAGGGTGAATGCTGAGTATGGTAGTGCAGGCACGATTTTGCATTTGGTTTGCAGGAGCCCTACAAAACAAAGGTATTTCGCCTTAATATTTTATGAGTGGAATGTGCTTACGGTACTTTGCGAGAACATTCCACTACCAGCTAACATCCGGCGGTTTTAAGCTTTTAATCTGAGTGATAAATCTAAGGCGCGAACATGCTTAGTGAGTGCGCCAACTGAGATATAATCCACCCCTGTTTTGGCGAATTCGGCTAGGGTATCTAAGGTGACATTACCAGAGACTTCGAGCTTAGCGCCGGCGCCTTTAGCTTTATATTGATTGTTCATTTCAACCGCTTCGACCATCTTAGTGATGTCGAAGTTATCTAACATTATGATATCTGTGCTAGAGTCGAGTGCTAAGGCGAGCTCTTCGAGTGACTCCACTTCGACTTCAACGGGTTTACTCGGGTACAAGCTGCGGGCGGTATCTACGGCTTGGCGAATGTCACCACAGGCCATAATGTGGTTTTCTTTAATCAAAAATGCATCATATAAGCCAATGCGATGGTTTTTGCCGCCGCCGCAGGTGACGGCATATTTCTGGGCGGTGCGCAGGCCTGGAATGGTTTTGCGAGTATCTAATAGGCGAGTGTGAGTGCCCACCAGTTTATCGACATAATGCTTAGTTAAGGTCGCAACGCCAGACAGGGTTTGGATAAAGTTCATTGCCGTGCGTTCGCCGGTGAGAATCGTGCGCGCTGGGCCCGATAGTTCACACAGTAGTTGGTTAGGTAACACCAGATCGCCATCATCCACATGCCAATGCAGTGCGACTTCCCCACCGAGTTGATTAAAAACTTGTTCGGCCCATGCTTTTCCACAAAAAACGCCTTCTTCACGGGTGATTAAAGTGGCTTCAGCGTACTTATCGGCGGGGATCAACATTGCTGTGATATCGCCATAGGCTATGGCTTTAGTGTGTTCGTTGATTTCGATGCCGCCTAAGTCTTCACTGAGGGCGGATTTTACTGATTGACGAATATCGTTTTCTAACATGAGCGGGGTCCTTGCGTTCTTTAATTACTGACGACCTACTTGCATCTTAGGTTAAGATTACCACGGCCTTAGGTCTCACGGAACAGCGTGGAGGATTGTGCTGCAGGACTTAGCCTCTGGCTTATTTATGTTGGGAGTGAATGGCTTGCTCCATGATCTCAATATTAAAAGATGATGAGGTCAGTCAGTTCCGTGTGCTGGGTTTCTTCTTTGCTCGGCTGAATACTGTTAGAGTAACCGAGTATATACCCAAGCTACCTGAATATACGAGTTTCAGAGCGCCTAGGGTGCTTCAATTCAAGGCGCATCAATGACAGAATGTCGGCCACCTTTTGAATTGATGCAACACGGAAGTGGAGTGCCCTAGACGCTCCGTTCCGGCAGGTTGTAACGCACTTTATGCCGTGTTGGTTATTTTTAACTTAGCCCACTAGGTCCGCAAATAACCGCCTTGCCTAAAGTGTGTTACATTCCCGCTGAATCCTGCATCTTCAGGTTGTTTGGGTATATGTGGCATAGAGGATAAGCTCATAATGCGGTTTGATTCGGGTTGGTGTAATAGTGCGAGGCGTTGTGAGTCGCCACATTTTAATCAACGTCCCTTGAATGAAGTGAGTTTGTTAGTGATCCACAATATTAGTCTGCCCGCAGGCTGCTTTGGATTACCTTACATTGATCAATTATTTCAAGGGTGTTTAGATACTAATGCCGATTCCAGCTTTGCACCGTTGCAGGGCTTGCAAGTTTCGGCGCACTTTTTGATCCGCCGCAATGGCGAGCGTGTCCAATATGTAAGCTGTAATGACAGGGCTTGGCATGCTGGGGTGTCTCGTTATGGTGAGAGAGATAATTGTAATGATTTTTCCATTGGTATTGAACTGGAAGGCACAGATACTGAGCCTTACACTCCTGAGCAATATCAGTCACTCATCGAGTTAACACAAGCCCTACTGGTAGAATATCCATTGTTGAGTATTGAACGGATTGTGGGTCATTGTGATATTGCGCCAATGCGGAAAACGGACCCAGGGCAAAGTTTTGATTGGGAAGGATATTTAGGCAAGTTAAAGGAATATACTCAGGCGTTGCGCCCTTAGTTAATCACTTAACTTTTTGGATTTTAGACGTATTCCATATAAACCTAGACTATTTATGGACAAATTATAGAGGTACAGCCCATGGCATTATTTTCACTCTTGGTCGCCATTTTAGTGGAGCGACTTAAATTTCTTCCTTCATCATGGCAATTTGATCGTTTACTGCAATCCTATCAGACAACATTTTTTGGTGATAAAGCGTCACTGACAAGCGTGATGATGGCGTTGGCGTTAGTGCTACCAGCCTTGTTGGTATATGTTTTATTTTGGTTAGTGGCGGGAATGTTTTGGGGCTTATTAAGTTTAGCCCTATGGATTGTTGTGGCCGTGGTTTGTTTTAACCATCAGAAACAGCGTGATATTTTCAAAAAATATATGCAAGCCGCTTGTCGCTCAGACGTCCAAGCTTGTTACCATTATGCCGCCGAACTCGATTGTAGCGAGTGTTTGGATGCTGTATCCGAGAAAGACCTTGGTGCCAAAGTGGGCCAAAGTGTTGCTTGGATTAACTATCGTTATTATGGTGCAGTGGCGCTGTTTTTCATTTTTTTAGGTCCAGTCGGTGCGGTACTGTATTGCACGGTACGTTTTTATGCCGAAGAGAATGCCCGTAAATCCCTAGAGCTACCCTTAGTCAACGAAGTGATTACGCTACTGGATTGGTTACCGAGCCGGATTTTCGCCTTTGGTTATGCTTTAAGTGGTCAATTTAGTGAAGGTTTAGCGGCGTGGCGCCGTAATGGATTGACCTTAAATGTGAGCGCTCGCACTGTGGTTGCTGAAACGGCATTAGCGGCACAACCTTTACCTGAGGTCGCAAGTGCACCTATATGTGTACAATCAACCTTAGCATTATTAGTGCTCAGTAAACGCAACTTTACACTTATTGTTGCAATACTTTCATTACTGACCATTTTTGGGTTGGTGAGTTAAAGGAAGGACGCTTCGCTGCTAGGACGTCGCTACGCTCCTTCTAGAATCTATCCGCTGCGCTTTTACAGCGCCTAGTAGGGCGAAGCCCGTGCTTTTGTCAAATGGTCTGACCCCATAGACATTTTTTTCCGCTATGCTCTCTCTTCGTGAGTGCTTTCGATCGAGATCGCTTTTAAGGAGTGATCTTCAATCTGGACATCAAAACGCTGATTTGATAAAGTGCGCTCACTCAAAAAAATTGGTAAGACCAATTTACAACGGAGCTGAGCGCCTGATGGCCTATAGTAAAATTAATCAGCCAAAAATTTCTGATGTGATTATGGCTCAATTAGAGCAGATGATCTTAGAGGGCAGTTTGCAGCCCGGTCAGAAGTTACCGCCTGAACGCGAACTGGCGATCCAGTTTGAAGTGTCTCGACCTTCTTTGCGTGAAGCTATCCAAAAGCTTGAGGCAAAAGGACTGTTAATGCGCCGCCAAGGCGGTGGTACTTATGTCAAAGAGCAACTCTGGCAGAGCCTTGCCGATCCTATCGTTGAACTTATGAATTCTGATCCAGAGAGTCAATACGACTTGCTGGAGTTCCGTCATGCTACCGAAGGTATGATGGCTTATTTTGCGGCGCTGCGTGGTACTGACGCCGATATGCAAAATATCAAACGTATGATCCTCGAGGTGGAAGCCGCCACAGATATCGAAAAACAAGCCGCCGCCATTGTGCGTTTTTATCGTGCCGTTGCCGAAGCGTCACATAACGTGGCTATGTTACACCTCGTTCTCAGTTTAACCCCTGTGCTGCATCAAAATGTGGCGCAAAACTTGGAGCTTTTAAGCCGCCGCGAAGAAGCTTCTACTATGGCTAACGATCACAGACGGGCCTTGCTCGCTGCCATCGTTCGTCGTGATCCCGAAGCCGCCAGAGAAGCCTCGAATGAACACTTAAGTTACATCGAAGAGGTGATGTTATCTGTGCGGGAAGAAGATAGCCGGTTGCAGCGAAGCTTGCGCCGTTTAAAGAGTGGCGCTTAAGTTCTGTAGTTTAGCTGCCTGCTAAATCGGAATATGCCGCAAACACCATTCATTATCATGTATATAGAGAAGGACAGTGTCATGTCTGAAGATATGCTACAAGACGTAGATCCATTAGAGACTCAGGAATGGGTTGATGCCCTGCAAGCCGTGTTGGAACAGGAAGGCCCAGAGCGCGCGCATTTTTTACTAGAGAAGCTGATCGATAAAGCGCGTCGTAATGGCACTCACTTGCCTTACAATGCCACAACGGCTTACTTGAACACTATCCCAGCGGGTCAAGAGCCTCACATGCCTGGCAACCAAGAGATGGAACGTCGCATTCGCGCCATCATCCGTTGGAACGCTTTGGCTATGGTTCTGCGTGGTTCTAAGAAAGATTTAGAGTTGGGCGGCCATATCTCAAGTTTCGCTTCAAGCGCGACGATTTATGATGTGTGTTTTAACCACTTCTTCCGTGCACCGAATGAAAAAGACGGTGGCGATCTCGTGTATTTCCAAGGCCATATCGCCCCTGGTATTTATGCGCGTTCATTCTTAGAAGGTCGTTTAAGCGAAGACCAACTGGCTAACTTCCGTCAAGAAGTGGATGGCAAGGGTCTGTCTTCATACCCACATCCAAAACTGATGCCGGATTACTGGCAATTCCCAACGGTTTCTATGGGCTTAGGTCCAATCCAAGCCATCTATCAAGCCCGTTTCCTGAAATATCTGACTGACCGTGGTCTGAAAGATTGTTCAGCACAAACTGTTTACTGTTTCTTAGGTGACGGTGAGTGTGACGAGCCAGAAGCCTTAGGCGCGATCGGTTTAGCAGCCCGTGAAGAATTAGATAACTTAGTCTTCATCGTTAACTGTAACTTACAGCGTCTTGATGGCCCTGTACGTGGTAACGGTAAGATCATCCAAGAACTTGAAGGCGAATTCCGCGGCGCAGGCTGGGAAGTTGTTAAAGTGATTTGGGGTCGTTACTGGGATCCATTATTGGCCCGTGACACCAGCGGTAAACTACTGCAGTTGATGGAAGAAACCGTTGACGGTGAATACCAAAACTGTAAAGCCAAAGGTGGCGCTTATACACGCGAACACTTCTTTGGTAAGTATCCTGAAACGGCCGAAATGGTTGCTAACATGTCAGATGACGACATTTGGCGCTTAAACCGCGGCGGTCATGATCCAGTTAAAGTTTACGCTGCACTGGAACATGCACAAAAAACCAAAGGCCGTCCAACGGTTATCCTCGCTAAAACCGTTAAAGGTTACGGCTTAGGTGATGCGGGTGAAGGTAAAAACATCGCTCACAACGTGAAGAAGATGGGCGTTGAGTCTATCCGTTACTTCCGCGATCGTTTCAATATCCCGATCCCAGATGACCAGTTAGAAGATCTGCCTTTCTATCACCCAGGTCCAGATTCTGAAGAAGTGAAGTACATGATGAGCCGTCGTGAAGCGCTGCATGGTAGCGTGCCACAACGTCGTCAAAAGTTCACTGAAGAGATGGAAGTGCCGTCACTGAAGATTTTCGATTCGATTTTACAGGGCTCAAACGGCCGTGAAATTTCATCGACTATGGCATTCGTTCGTGTGCTGACAGCATTGCTGAAAGACAAGAAAATTGGCAAAAACATTGTGCCAATTATTCCTGACGAAGCCCGTACTTTCGGTATGGAAGGTCTGTTCCGTCAAGTGGGTATTTATGCTCACGAAGGCCAAAAATACGTACCGCAAGACTCTGACCAAGTGGCTTATTATCGTGAAGATAAAACCGGTCAAGTATTGCAAGAAGGGATTAACGAACTTGGTGCCATGTCTTCATGGGTATCGGCTGCGACTAGCTACTCTGTCAACGATACACCTATGATCCCGTTCTACATCTACTACTCAATGTTCGGTTTCCAACGTATTGGTGACATGGCTTGGGCTGCGGGTGACATGCGTGCTCGTGGTTTCTTAGTCGGTGGTACTTCAGGTCGTACAACGCTTAACGGCGAAGGTTTACAGCATCAAGATGGTCACAGCCACGTTTTGGCGAACACTATCCCTAACTGTATTTCTTACGATCCAACCTACGGCTACGAAATTGCCGTTGTGGTACAAGATGGTATCCGTCGTATGTACGGCGAGAATCAAGAAGATATCTTCTACTACTTGACCACGATGAACGAAAACTATGAGCAACCAGCCATGCCAGAAGGCGCGGAAGTGGGCATAGTGAAAGGTATCTATAAGTTAGAAACGGTTGCGGGCTCAGGTAAAGGCAAAGTTCAGTTAATGAGCTGTGGCACTATCCTTGAACAAACCCGTAAAGCGGCGCAAGCACTGGCGAAAGACTTCGGTATTACTGCCGACGTATTTAGCGTGACTAGCTTCAACGAATTGACTCGCGATGGTCAAGCCGCTGAACGTTGGAACATGCTGCACCCAACCGAAACGCCAAAACAAGCCTATATCAGCCAAGTGATTTCAAGTGATGCACCTGCAATCGTAGCGACTGACTATATGAAGATTTACGGCGAACAGTTACGTGCTTATATTCCTACCGATTACAAAGTGTTAGGTACTGACGGTTTCGGTCGTTCAGACAGCCGCGAGAATCTGCGTCACCACTTCGAAGTGGATGCTAAGTTCATCGTTATTGCGGCACTGAAATCACTGGTTGATCGCAAAGAGCTGCCTGTCGATGTGTTAGCAAAAGCCATTAAAGAATATGGTATCGACGCTGACAAGATCAATCCACAGTACGCGTAAGAGGTAATAAAAATGGCTGAATTAAAAGAAGTTTTTGTTCCTGATATCGGCGGCGATGAAGTGCAAGTGATCGAAATTTGTGTGGCTGTGGGTGATACCCTAGCGGCAGAAGAATCGATTCTTACCGTCGAAAGCGACAAGGCGACTATGGATATTCCAGCGCCTTTCGCCGGTGTTTTAGCCGAATTGAAAGTGGCTGTGGGCGATAAAGTATCTGAAGGTACTTTGATTGCTATGATGCAAGCAGCGGGCGCGGCAGCTGCTGCTCCAGTTGCAACACCCGCTCAGGCGGCACCGGCATCTGCACCAGTTCAAGCGGCTCCAGCCCCAGTGGCTGCTGCTCCTGCGACTGGCGCAACCAAAGTGGTTGAAGTGACTGTACCTGATATCGGTGGCGACACTGATGTGTCGGTTATCGAAGTCCTGGTTGCTGTCGGTGACAAGATTGAAGTGGATAGCGGTTTAATTACCCTAGAAACAGACAAAGCGACGATGGACGTGCCATCACCATTCGCGGGTGTGGTTAAAGACGTTAAAGTCGCAGTTGGCGATAAAGTGTCGCAAGGCTCTTTAGTCATCATGCTTGAAGTTGGCGGCGCTGCACCTGCAGCCGCGCCAACTGTTGCTGCCCAAGCGGCTCCTGCCGTTACGGTAGCGCCAGTGGCCGCAGCACC
Organism: Shewanella scandinavica; assembly: GCF_031932065.1. Lineage (NCBI taxonomy): Bacteria > Pseudomonadati > Pseudomonadota > Gammaproteobacteria > Alteromonadales > Shewanellaceae > Shewanella > Shewanella scandinavica. The sequence goes on along the minus strand of NZ_JAUOES010000027.1, from coordinate 17,723 downwards.
TGCTGCACCTGCGGCAAGCGTGGTTGCGGTAAAAGAAATTCAAGTGCCGGATATTGGCGATGCCAGCAATGTCGATGTGATCGAAGTGCTCGTGTCTGTTGGTGATGAAATCACTGCTGACCAAGGTTTGATTACCCTTGAAACTGACAAAGCCACCATGGAAGTGCCTGCGCCATTCGCCGGTAAACTGCTGTCTTTGACTGTTAAAGTGGGTGACAAGGTATCTCAAGGTAGCGTTATTGCGACGATTGAAACTGTGACTGCAGGTGCAGCTCCTGCACCTGTAGCTCAAGCGGCAGCTCCTGCTCCAGTGAGCGCGGCGCCCGTTGCAGCCCCAACACCTGCAAGCCGTCCTCCAGTGCCACACCACCCAAGCGCAGGTACGCCTGTGTCTACCGGTGCGGTACATGCGTCTCCTGCGGTACGTCGTTTAGCCCGTGAATTTGGTGTCGACTTGACCCAAGTTGCTGGTACTGGCCGTAAAGGTCGCATCATGAAAGAAGACGTACAGGCGTATGTGAAATACGAACTGTCTCGTCCGAAAGCCACTGCGGCAACCTCTGTGGGTTCAGGTAACGGCGGCGGTCTGCAAGTGATTGCAGCACCTAAAGTTGATTTCAGTAAGTTTGGTGAAGTGGAAGAAATTCCATTAAGCCGTATCCAGAAGATTTCTGGCCCTAACTTACACCGCAACTGGGTAACTATTCCGCACGTGACTCAGTTCGATGAAGCTGATATTACTGAAATGGAAGAGTTCCGTAAGCAGCAAAACGATGTAGCGGCGAAGAAGAAAGCCGATTACAAGATCACGCCTTTAGTGTTTATGCTAAAAGCTGTGGCTAAAACGTTGCAACAGTTCCCAGTGTTCAACTCAAGCTTAAGTAGCGATGGCGAATCACTGATCCAGAAGAAGTATTTCCACATCGGTGTGGCGGTTGATACGCCAAACGGTTTGGTTGTGCCAGTCGTGCGTGACGTGGATAAGAAAGGCATTATCGAGTTATCTCGTGAACTGGCTGATATCTCTATCCGTGCCCGTGATGGCAAGCTGAAATCTGCAGATATGCAAGGTAGCTGTTTTACTATTTCAAGTTTAGGTGGCATTGGCGGTACAGCGTTTACGCCTATCGTTAACTACCCAGACGTGGCGATTTTAGGTGTGTCTAAATCTGAAATTAAGCCTAAGTGGAATGGTAAAGAGTTCGAACCTAAATTGATGTTGCCATTGTCGCTGTCATACGATCACCGCGTGATCGATGGTGCTATGGCTGCACGCTTTAGTGTGACGCTGTCAGGAATTCTGTCCGATATTCGTACTTTGGTTCTGTAAGCATATAAGGCTGCTCATCTTGAGTGGCCTTTTGTTTATTGTGATCAGTATCAAACACAGGTTAAAATGCGCCCACCTTACGCGCTGGCGCATTTTCGGTTGGCAGGATAGCTCCTCCAACGGATTGAATGAGAATTAGAGGAAAACATGAGTAACGAAATCAAAACTCAGGTAGTGGTATTAGGTGCAGGTCCTGCAGGTTATTCTGCGGCTTTCCGTGCAGCGGACTTAGGTCTAGAAACCATTATCGTTGAACGTTTTAGCACTTTAGGCGGCGTGTGTCTTAACGTGGGTTGTATCCCATCTAAAGCCCTATTACATGTTGCTAAAGTTATCGAAGAAGCCAAAGCCGTTGCTGCTCACGGTGTGGTTTTCGGCGAGCCAACTATCGATTTAGATAAGTTACGTGGCTTTAAAGAAAAAGTCATTGGCCAATTAACTGGCGGATTGGGCGGTATGTCCAAAATGCGTAAAGTTAACGTGGTTAACGGTTTTGGTAAATTCACTGGCCCTAACACGCTAGAAGTGACTGCTGAAGATGGCACTGTCAAAGTGGTTCAATTCGAGCAAGCGATCATTGCTGCGGGTTCTCGCCCAATCAAACTGCCATTCATTCCGCATGAAGATCCACGTATTTGGGATTCGACTGACGCATTAGAACTGAAAGAAGTTCCAGGTAAGTTGTTAGTAATGGGCGGCGGTATTATCGGCCTAGAAATGGGTACTGTGTACGCTTCTTTAGGCAGCGAGATCGACGTGGTTGAAATGTTCGACCAAGTGATCCCAGCAGCTGATAAAGACGTTGTTCGCGTATTCACTAAGCAAATCAAGAAGAAATTCAACCTGATCCTTGAAACTAAAGTCACAGCGGTAGAAGCCCGTGAAGACGGTATCTATGTTTCTATGGAAGGTAAGAGCGCACCAACTGAAGCAGTCCGTTACGATGCGGTATTAGTAGCAATTGGCCGTGCACCTAATGGCAAGTCGTTAGATGCAGAAAAAGCAGGTGTTAACGTTGATGAGCGTGGCTTTATCAAGGTTGATAAGCAACTGCGTACTAACGTACCGCACATCTATGCAATTGGTGACATCGTTGGTCAACCTATGTTAGCTCACAAAGGCGTGCACGAAGGCCACGTAGCGGCTGAAGTTATCGCTGGCATGAAGCACTACTTCGATCCAAAAGTGATCCCATCAATTGCTTACACTGACCCAGAAGTCGCTTGGGTTGGTTTAACTGAGAAAGAAGCGAAAGAGCAAGGTATTGCTTACGAAACCGCAACTTTCCCATGGGCAGCAAGCGGCCGCGCTATCGCATCTGATGCGAGTGAAGGCATGACTAAACTGATTTTCGACAAAGACACTCATCGCGTAATCGGTGGTGCGATTGTTGGTGTTAACGGCGGCGAGCTGTTAGGCGAAATCGGTTTAGCGATTGAAATGGGTTGTGATGCTGAAGATTTAGCATTAACCATTCACGCTCACCCAACACTGCACGAATCAGTGGGCTTAGCAGCTGAAATGTACGAGGGTTCTATTACTGATTTGCCAAACCCAAAGGCAAAGAAAAAGTAATTTAGCTGTCGATTAAAAAAGCGCTCATTTGAGCGCTTTTTTATTGCCTGTATTTTTTTGTAACTTTTATGTAAACAAGCGGATGAATTGATAGGATTGAGCTGCTACAGTACAGTTATACCCAAGCGACCTCAAAATACGAGTTTCAGAGCGCCCAGGGTGCTTCAATTCAAGGCGCATCAATGAAAAAATGTCGGCCACCTTTTGAATTGATGCAACACGGAAGTGGAGTGCCCTGGGTGCTCCGTCCCGGTGGCTGATGTTAACCACGGGGTAACGCACTTTATGCCGTGTTGGCTATTTTTGACTTAGCCCACTAGGCCTACAAATAGCCGCAATCGCCATATATGTCGTGAATGCCATTTATGCAGGAGCAATAAATAGCCTTGCTGAAAGTGCGTTACCATGCCGTTAACATCAGCCGCTGAATTCTGCATTTTGAGGTGGTTTGGGTATATGTATGAAGTAAGCCGTCACATGCAAACAAAAATAATTAGAACAATTCTGACATGTTTCATCCTTTCATTGACTTGCGTCCACTCGGCTTGGGCGGGCGGTTTTGTGCAGCGAGTTTTTACTGATAGGGACGGTTTAGCGGTCACCAGTATCCGAGGCTTGGCCTTAGATGATTACGGTTTTGTATGGGCCGCGACTGAGCAGGGCTTGTATCGAGTCAGTAATTCTAAGGTGCGGCGTATCGATAAAATCGGCACCGAATCGCGACTGTCAGATGACTTTTTAACCTCAGTAGTAAACATAGAACGTGACAAGTTATTGGTTAGCACCAACGCCGCAATTTACCTCTACGATATTGTCCAAAATCAATTTACCGCCTTTGGTTCTCCCTATTTATTCCCGCAGTTTCCCGGTGGTGCGCTGGTCTCGGCAGCCCGAAAGAATAGTAAAACATGGCGATTGTTAATTGATAATGGCCAGATTTATGAATTCTCCCCTTCAAAGTCCGAACTGCGCCTCATTACTCAGTTGCCGGTTAATCGCGATCTTCCTTGGCGCAAATTGCTGGTCATGCCTAACGGTCAAATGCTGGTCGCGGGAACCTTGCAATTAGAGTTGCTGGAGCAAAATGGCGAGCGGGTGTTCCAATACTCTTGGACTGAATCTATGGGCAGTATTCTCGATATGTTAGAGGATTCTCAACATAGGATCTGGATTGCGACCGGACGCGGCGTTTATCAATTAGATCAAATTTCTAGGCAAATTATCCCCGTGCTAGAATTGCCCGATTGGAGCACAGTGATCATTGAGGATGCTAAAGGGGATCTGTGGTTTTCCAGTCGCATCGGTTTATTGAAATGGTCGCCCGAAACGCGGCAGATTGAAAACTATCAAAAAGAGTTGAAGGCTGAGGCCAACATGGAAACGCTGAAAGCCATGTTGTTTGATGATGCAGGCTTGATGTGGGTCGGAGGCTCAGGCGATGGATTGGCTTTATTGGCGTCACAGCCTGATTTCATCCTCGATACTTATACTGGCGATGAACCCTATCAACTGAGCGATGCCATGACTTGGTCAGTGCATGCCAGTGATGAAGGGGTTTGGTTAGGTTCTTCCAGTTTAGATTTTATTGCAAAAGGCAGTAGCAAAGCGTTTAACGTGCCAATTGAGGGATTTAATCCCCATGAAAGTATTTACGATATCAGTGCGTTTGAGGGGCATTATTTACTGTTATCGACGACCAGCGGCCTTTTTGTTGTCGATAAAGACACTTTGCAAGGCAGTAGCTTTTCTAAATGGACTCACGGCAATGATGATTTTAAAAATAAGCTTATTTATAAAACCTATCGTGACCCCAAACTGAAAGGACGTGTTTGGATTGCGACCACAACAGGGCTGTATTTTTGGGAAATGGGACTGTACGAACCTCAGCCCTTTGATATTGATAAGTCATCGAACAAGTTTGACGGCCCTAAGCGCCCCGTGATCCGCACTATTTATCGTACCTCCGACGATCGTTTGTGGGTGGGCGGTAAAAAAGTCTTTGGTTACATCGACAGCCAAAACGAGTTTCATGATCAGCGGCAGTTGTTTAATGCTTTTGCAGCACAACCCACGGTCAGTCATATTGAAGAAATGTCACCTGGGGTGATCTGGTTCGGCTCCTATGAAAAAGGTTTATTTGAATACCATCAGCAAACGGGATCGTTAATTTCATTGACCTCCGAGTGGCAATTAAATTGTAGTTCAGTGTTTTTTATTCAAAAAACGCCCAAGTCTAATCTTGTGGGCTGCTCGGATTCTTTGGTGCGACAGGATATCCAAACGGGCGAGATTGCCATGTTTAATCAACTCGATGGTTTAATTTCCGATGAGATGAACGAAGGCGCCTATTTTTACTCACCTAAAACAGGCTTTTACTTAGGCACGCCCGAGGGCGTGATGCGACTTGATGTCGATAGGCTGGCCAATCGCATTACCGATGACCATGTGATGCTTGAATCTGTCTCTGTGTACTATAACAACACGACCGAAGTGTCCCTGTTGCCGCGCAACCTGATGACCATAAAACCCGAAGCCAATATGGTTAGTTTTCAAATCACTAACTTAGATTATCTCGATGATTCGCCCATCCAATTTAAATACCGATTACGTTATCAAGATGAAGAGAGTAATTATGTGCTGCTTCAGGGTGAGTCGCAGATTAACCTCGCAGGTTTAGCTTCGGGTGGTTATGTTTTAGATATTTTAAGTCAGGTCAATGGAATATGGTCCGATAAACCTTTTACCTATCCCTTTTATGTTGAGCAGCATTGGTGGTTATCCCAAGGTTTTAAAGGCATTTTACTGCTGTTATTTTCTATTATTGCCTTAAGTCTTGCTTGGTATCGGCAACGCCAGATCAATACCTTTAAGCAGATGAATCTGGCATTAACTGAGAGTGATGACAGGCTGAGGCAATCTTTGCGCGGTAGTGACTCGGATCTCTGGGAATGGCATAAAAATACTCAGGCATTTCATCTTGATAATCGCGGTGCAGTTCTCGGTACCCATGCCAATGAGATTGTTGTGAGCTTAGCAGAGTTGCCTGTGCATCCACAGGATAGGGAAAAAGCGCTCGCTCAGTGGGATAGCATGATATCGGGGGAGATAGATAGATTCGAAGCCGAGTATCGTTATCAGCGCAAGGATGGTAATTGGGGCTGGTTAAGGGTAAGAGGGCGGCCCGTTGCCCGTAATAAGCACTCCAATGAGATTGAGCGGGTCGCAGGGATTTATAGTGATATTACCGTGCAACGCCAGTTAGAAGATGAAGTGAATTTACTGGCAAAAGCGTTTGGTAACACATCTGAAGGTGTACTGATTTTAGATGTCGAAGGCAGTATTCGCGTGGCGAATTACGCGGCACAGCAAATTATCGGCATCGATTCTGCTGACTTAGTAGGCCAATCCTTTACCCAATTTGTACAGATGAATGACGGTTTGGCATCGGAAATTAAGCAACTCCTCAGTGATAGCCAGTCTTGGACGGGCGAGCGTGAGTTAATTAACGCCAGTCAGCAACCCTGTCCTGTGTGGCTAAACGTATCTGTGATGCAAAGTGCCAACGGTAAAGTGACCCATTATGTGGTGGTATTCTCGGATATTACCGAACGTAAACAAACCGAAGCCGATTTACGCCGCCTAGCCAATTACGATGTGCTTACGGGATTGCCAAACCGCTCCTTATTTTCTAGTCGCCTATTACAGTCTATTCAGGCCGCGCAGCAAACGGGCGAGAAATTGGCGCTACTGTTCTTGGATCTCGATAGATTTAAGCATGTTAATGACTCCTATGGTCATAGCATGGGCGATGCCTTACTGGTCGAAGCCTCAAGCCGACTACAATCCTGTATTGCTAGCGAGCATATGCTCTGCCGTTTTGGCGGCGATGAATTTGTGATTTTACTCAGAAATGCCAACAGCATTGATGAGATAAACCACATTGCCGAGCGGCTGCTGGAACAAATTGTGGCGCCTTTTAAGTTATATGGCCGTGAGTTTTATATTTCGACCAGTATTGGCATCAGTATTTGGCCCGATGATGCGGTGCAGCCCGAGGCCTTTATCAAGAATGCCGATCTTGCTATGTACCACGCCAAAGAAGAAGGGCGGGGGAATTTCCAATATTATTCCTCTGAGCGTAATGCCCAAGCCCTCTATCATTTACGGCTTGAGGCCGATTTACGTAAAGCCATAGAGCGGCAAGAGTTCGAGCTTTATTACCAGCCGCAGATTGATATTTTACGTAACGATAAGCTCATCGGAATGGAAGCATTAATTCGCTGGAAACATCCGCTGGACGGCTTTATTCGTCCCGATATTTTCATCAAAGTCGCCGAGGCCTGCGGTTTAATTGTCGATATTGACCGCTGGGTGTTAAGGCAAGCTTGTGTGCAGGGAGCACAGTGGGCGAAACGTTATGGCTCTACCTTTAAGTTGTCGGTTAATATTTCGGCGGTGCATTTCAGGCAGCCAGATTTTATTGAAGACATACAAAGAATTCTGCATGAAACCCAAATGCCGACGGCGTCTTTAGGCTTAGAAATTACTGAAGGCGTATTGATGAAAGAGCTGCACGTGGCTAAAGATCATCTCTCGCGATTGAAATCCTTGGGGATTGAAGTTGCCATTGATGACTTTGGGACGGGTTATTCTTCTCTGGCTTATTTACGCCATTTTGAGGTGAATACCTTAAAAATCGATCGCTCCTTCTTGATTGATATCGCCACCAATAAGGCCGATCAGGCGATTGTAAGCAGTATTATTGAATTAGCCCGTAACCTTAAATTAAATGTGGTTGCCGAAGGGATTGAGACGGTTGAGCAGTTAGAGCAAGTATTTAGCCGCGGCTGTTATATTATTCAAGGGTATTATTTTGCTAAGCCTATGTGCGTGGATGATTTTGAACGCTATTTAGAAACAGATAACAGAATCTTCGCTATTGAGCATTAAGCTAGACCATATAACCTATTATCGGCTCGCTTATGTTTGATCATGCGTCCTTGATATTTGTATTGGCGATAGGCCATACGAGCAAGATATAAACCAGCGTCCTTAAAATTTAAATGACAAAATATTCAGCTATGATTGATATTTTGTTTCGTCATTTATTCAATTAAACTGCATCTGTTTGTGTAAATAGTACACAGTCTTATCACTAGTCGGTCCAGATAAAATATGACTGACGGTTAAATCGATAAGTTTGGTAATATAACTCGGATTTTTATCCCATAAAAAAGTAACCTCACCATGATGCGTCAACTACTCGCTTCTATTATTTTGTGTTTGTGCATGACTCCGTCGATGGCGGCAGAGCGCCTTAAAATTGGTGTCGTACTCAGTGGCGGCGGTGCTAAAGGCGCTGCCCATGTGGGGGTGCTCAAAATATTAGAAGAACATAACATCCCAGTCGATTACATCGCGGGCACCAGTATCGGTGCCTATGTCGCAGGTATGTACTCCTTGGGTTACAGCGCCAGCGAAGTCGAAGCAATCATGATGGGTGTTGATTGGGACAGTGGCTACTCGGATACTATCCCGCGCAATATTTTGAGTTATAGGGATAAACAGTTACGCGATCGCTACAACATTCCGCTGAACATTGGTTATAACGAAGGCCAAGTAAGGGCGCCAAGTGGGTTGCTGCGTGGTCAGACTATGTCGCAGCTTCTACGTCAGTCTACCGATCTAGTACAGCAATTTGGTAATTTCGATGATTTAGCCATTCCCTACCGTGCAGTGGCGACCGATTTAGAAACCAGCTTACCTGTGGTGATCAGTCACGGCAGCATGGTCAAAGCCATGCAAGCCTCTGCGACGGTTCCCGGTGCGCTGCAGCCAGCTCAAATTGACGGTAAGTTATTGGTCGATGGCGGTATTGCCAACAATATGCCCGTCGATGTTGTTAAGGCCATGGGCGCCGATATTATTATTGCCGTCGATATTGGTTCACCTCTAGTCAAAAAAGATAAATTAGACAGCACTATTGCCGTGCTCGATCAGCTCTCCAACTTTTTGACCAATGCCAGCACCGAAAAACAAAAACTGCTGCTGACAGATAAGGATGTGTTGATCCGTCCCGCGATCGACGCCTTGAGCACTACAGATTTCACTATCATGCCCTTGGCATTAACCCTCGGCAAAGAAGCCGCTAATGGACAGCTTGATAAGCTGAGCAGCATGAGCGTGAGCCCTGAGGAATATGCCGCCTACGTCGAGGCCAAAAAAGCCAAAGGTAAGTTGTTAATGGCAGATGTGCGTCATTCTGTTAATGAAATTGTCTTCGATAACCAATCTAAGGTGAGTCTGAATCTCTTAACGGAAACTTTGAACATTAAACCTGGGCAAGCTGTGTCTAAGGACGAGCTCAATGAGGCGTTAAAGCGTATTTACTCCCTCAATAAGTTTGAGCGTGTCGATGCTGAGTTTGTCGAGGGTGAAGACGGCCGCGTACTGACTGTGACCACTAAAGCTAAGTCTTGGGGGCCAAATTATTTCCAACTGGGCTTTAACTGGGAGGATGATTTTAACTCTGAATCTGCTATCAGTTTTGACATGGCCTATACCATGACGGATTTGACCTTCAATGGTGGCGAATGGCGCAATGAAATCAAACTCGGTATGGAAAAGTTGTTTGCGACTGAGTTCTATCAGCCATTAGACAGAGACCAACAATTCTTTAGCCGCGCCCGTTATCAATACGATACCCGTAATTGGGACTTATACGATAACAACAATCGTCTACTCACCTTCGACAAGAAAACCCACACCATAGAACTCGGGATCGGCTACAACTACACCTCACAGGGCATGATTGAGCTGGGTTTAGTGGCGGAGAAGGGCGCGATAATTAATGATGCTTGGCTTTCAAGCGACTTGGATTTTAGCTCCTATGGAGCTTACTTTAGATTCGGCTACGACAGCTTAGACAGTATTAGTTTCCCGACGTCGGGTAATCGCGTGACCTTAAACGTTTATGTGCGCAATGAAGATTTCGATGACATTATCGACGATAACCAAAACCAATACAGTGTGCAGATAGAGGCCGACTGGAAGGGCGCCTTGAGTGTCGGCAATCATGCTTTTGTGGGTAAGGCATCGATTTCAACCAACGATAATGATGGGATGAATACGCTGCATCTATCTGAGCTGGGTGGATTTTTAAATCTATCTGGCTACCATAAAGACTCACTGACCGGCGCGCATAAAGTCTTTGGCGCCTTTGTTTATCAATATGATCTCGGGCGTGATGCGCTCGGTATGACAGATTATCCTTTGTATCTAGGTTGGAGTTTGGAAGCGGGCAATGTCTGGGATGAGCGCTCTGAAGTCACCCTCACCGATCTGATTTATGCATCGAGTCTCTACATTGGTACTGATACTTCCATGGGACCTGCGGCAATCGGCTTTGGGATCACAGATCTTGGCGATAAGTCCTTCTATTTATTTGTGGGTAAAAACTTCTAGCGAGTGATGCATGTGAGGTCTTGAGGGCATGACTGAGGTTGTGCCCTTATTTTTTGTGCGATGAAAATCCTAAACGGCCTTGATGGCATAGTGCCTGAATCGGTTCGCGCGACGCTAAAGTGTCATATCCTTTTACAAAATCTTACTACTGTGAGGCGTGCCAAGATGCTAAGGTTTTGCGGGAAAAATAATAATTCTTAAGGAAGCTGGGGAAAACAATGAAGAAGATAAGCACACTGGCACTGGGTATCGCCCTGAGTTTAGGTTTAGCCGCTTGTAGTACTGAGCCTAAAACTGAAGTCGCCGCGGTTTCTGGCATTGAATTGCAAAACTTTGATGCCTCAGTTCGCCATCAAGACGATTTCTATTACAGCGTTAACGGTAAATGGTTAGCGAATACGCCTATTCCAGCCGACAAGTCTAACTACGGCGCATTTTCTGTGCTGTACGATCAAAGCCAAGATGCATTGAAAAAGATCATCGATGAAGCGGCCGCTAAAAAGAATCCCGCGGCAGGCTCGAATGAGCAGAAGATTGGTGATTTCAATGCCAGCTTTATGAATACCGATTTGCTTGAAACCTTAGGCGTTACTCCGCTTAAGCCATTGCTGGCCGATATTGCTGCCGCAAAAACACACGCTGATTTACCTGCCGTTATGGGTAAATTGCTGACGACCGGCTCTGGTATTCCCTTTGGTTTTTACGTCAATAACGACGCTAAAAATTCAACTCAGTACGCCGTGTATCTAAGCCAGTCGGGCCTTACGCTGCCGGACCGCGATTATTACCTGAAAGATGATCCTAAGTTTGCCGCTAATCGCCAAGCTATGGCGAAATATGTGACAGACATACTGACCGAAGCGGGTTACAAGGATGCTAAACGCGCGGCTAAAAACGTTGCCGATATTGAAATGATGATCGCCAAAAGCCAGTGGAGCCGAGTGGAATCCCGCGACGCCAATAAGGCTTATAACAAGTTAGATCGCGCTGAACTGCAAAAGTTAACGGGTCAATTTGATTTCAATGCCTTTGCGACCAGCGCAGGTTTAGGCGACAAAGTCTCTGACATCATAGTGCGCCAACCCTCTTACTTCGAAAAACTCGGTGCAGGTTTCGAGACCTTTCCGGTATCGGCTTGGCAGGATTATCTCGCGTTCCACTTAGTAGATAGCTACGCCGAGTTACTGAGCAAAAACTTTGTTGATTTGAACTTCGCCTTTAAGAGCAAAACCTTAATGGGTATCGAAGAGCAACAACCACGCTGGAAAAAAGCGGTTGATGGCGCCGACCAAGTGATTGGTGAGTTAGTGGGCGAAGAGTACGTTAAGCAATATTTCAAGCCAGAAGCTAAAGCGCGTATGGAAACCATGATCAAAAACTTGATCAAAGGTTTTGAAGTCAGCATCAATGAACTTGAGTGGATGACGCCAGAAACCAAAGTCGCCGCCCAAGAAAAACTGGCTAAGTTTACCTATAAAATCGGTTATCCAGATAAGTGGAAAGATTACTCAGGTTTAGATATCAAGGCTGACGAGTTAGTCGGTAACTACATGCGTTACGCACAGTTTGAATATCAAGACATGATCAACAAGCTTGGCAAGCCAATCGATCGTACCGAATGGGGCATGACGCCACAAACGGTGAACGCTTATTACAGCCCAGTGAAAAACGAAATCGTATTCCCTGCTGCGATTCTGCAGCCGCCATTCTTCAATATGGATGCCGATGATGCGGTGAACTACGGTGGTATCGGAGCTGTGATCGGCCATGAAATCAGCCATGGTTTCGATGACCAAGGCGCTAAGTACGATGGCGACGGTAACCTGCGGGATTGGTGGTCAGATAAAGACCGCGAAGAGTTCCAAAAACGCGGTAAACAACTGTCAGCGCAATACTCAGGTTATGAAGCACTGCCCGGCAAGTTTGTTAACGGTGATTTGACCTTAGGGGAAAACATCGGCGACTTAGGCGGCTTAACCGTAGCGGCACGCTCGTATCTAATGAGCCTTAATGGCAAACCAGCGCCAGTGCTTGATGGATTAACGGGTGAGCAACGCTTCTTTGTGGGTTGGTCGCAAGTATGGCGTCGTAACTACCGTGATGAAGAGCTGAGCCGTCGTTTGCTGACTGATCCGCATTCACCGAGTCACTACCGCGCTATGGGTACGCCGCGTAACGTGGAAGCCTTCTATAAAGCCTTCGAAATGAAAGAAGGCGATAAAATGTATTTAACGCCAGATGAACGTGTAAAAATTTGGTAATACATGCAGTTGATTGAAATAAGAAAAGCCAGACAATGTCTGGCTTTTTTATTGATGACAATAATCAAGGATGCTGCTGATTAATGTCCGTAACCTAAGGATTCGATTTTAGTGACTTTATTGTCCGTGGCATAAAGCCGGCGCATTAAGCGTGTCGGTCCAAAGTCATAGGTCCATTCTTGATACTCAGTCGGCAACTTGCTGGGATCGATCACTCGGTCGCCGTCTGAGTTGAGATAAGTCGCTGGTAAACTAAATTCGCGAATATCACTGGGCGAACCGCACTTCTCCAGCACAGTGGTTAAGGTATCGCCAGTGTTGACCACTTGTTGCTTGCAGTGCATGGCACCACCCGCATTAGCGGACAAGCTGACGGACATGAGTATTAAGCCCATGGGTAATAATACGGGTGATAATAAAGACAGGTACTTCATTGGCTCCCCTCTCGTGCATACAACAGCATTCTGCCATTCATCCATATGGTTAAAACTCATTATCCATATGGCCAAAATTCAGCTTATACGCCCAGCAGAGACTAGGCGTGTTATGGCGTTATTGAGCTAAGAGTGTCGGCAAGGCCAATAAGTTCTCAGCCTGATGGTGGGCTATAACCCACTTAGCATCGCCTCTTTGCTCTGGCGCGGGGATCGCAAGCGTTTGCATATTGGCCGCTCGGGCAGCAATTAAGCCGTTAAAAGAATCTTCGATCGCAAGGCAATAGCGGGGATCGACATCTAACGCCTTAGCGCAATTCAAATATACTTCAGGGTGGGGCTTGCCGTAGGTGAGGCCCTCGGCCGATTGCACCGCCATAAATTTATCGCTGAGTCCTAACTTAGAGAGCACCGCCTCGATAATAGTGTAAAACGAGGAGGTGGCTAAGCCGATTTTAAGACCCAGTGCTTGGCAGTGATCAATCGCTTCGTGAACGCCCAGCATAGCTTCGCCGCTAACCAGAATTTCATTCGCTACCTTATCAACAATCGCTTGGCTGACCTTGGCATTGTCGTAGTGAGGCCAAGGAGCCTTGTGGTACCAATAATCCACGCATTGGTCGATGCGTAAACCTGTGGTTTGTTGAATCGTTTCTATGGTCACGGGCACGCCAAGTGCGGATAACACTTCATACTCGACCTGCTGCCATAGGGGTTCTGAATCGATTAAAACGCCATCCATATCAAAAATAACGGCTTGAATGCTTAGGGATGTCATTGGTACTCCGATGGACTGGGGAAATAACTGAGATATGCAGTAAATTAAGCCTGAGTGTAAGTTCTCGCACCGCATCTTAAAAGCCAAAATGCCGCAAGATGAGAAAAATTTACACATATTTGATCTAGGGCGCTGAAAATTGCCTGTTCGATTTAAAATTAATGAAACATTGTTAACTATTTGTAGTGTATGGTTTTTTGTCTGTTTTCAAACTATTGTCTAATTTCACTTGTTTTAATATTCCCGTAAGTTGGCATTCGCCGCCGGATTTAGTCCTTATTTCGCTTTTTGCCGAGTGTGACCTGATTCATACTTTTGCAAAGCTGTAGTATACTGCAGGCCGGAAATACGGGTCGATCATGTCGGACTGTCAGCTTCAATTAAGAAGACGTGCAGTTTCGTTGTTAGAGCGCCAAACAAAGAGGAATGTTGCCGTGCTAGAAGCATATCGTAAACACGTCGCAGAACGTGCTGCAGAGGGCGTAGTCCCTAAGCCATTAGATGCACATCAAGTGGCTGAACTGGTTAAGTTAGTTCAAAATCCACCCGCAGGTGAAGAGGCTTTCGTTCTCGACCTGCTTGAAAATCGAATTCCCCCAGGTGTTGATGAAGCCGCTTATGTTAAGGCTGCTTTCTTAGATGCGGTTGCCAAAGGCACTGAAAAATCACCTATTTTGTCTGCTGAGCGTGCTACTGAGTTATTAGGCACTATGCAAGGCGGCTACAACATCGAACCTCTGATCGCGCAGCTGGATAACCCAGCGTTAGCACCTTTAGCCGTTAAAGCCTTATCTCACACTCTGCTGATGTTTGATTCTTTCCACGATGTGGTTGAGAAGATGGAAGCAGGCAATGAGTTTGCTAAGCAAGTGGTTGAAGCGTGGGCGAATGCAGATTGGTACTTAAACCGTCCAAAACTGGCCGACAAAGTCACTCTGACAGTATTTAAAGTCTCTGGTGAAACCAACACCGATGACTTGTCACCAGCACCAGATGCTTGGTCACGTCCTGATATTCCATTACACGCGTTAGCTATGCTGAAAAACGCCCGTGATGGTATCGAGCCTGATGTTGCTGGCGCCGTTGGTCCAGTGAAAAAAATCGAAGCGTTAAAAGCGCAAGGTTTCCCATTAGTCTATGTGGGCGACGTTGTGGGAACGGGTTCATCACGTAAATCAGCGACTAACTCAGTACTGTGGTTTATGGGCGATGATATTCCATTTGTACCCAACAAGCGCGCTGGCGGTTTCTGCCTTGGCGGTAAAATTGCACCGATTTTCTTCAACACTATGGAAGATGCGGGCGCACTGCCAATCGAGCTTGACGTAAACAAAATGGAAATGGGCGATGTGATTGACATCTACCCATACGCAGGTGTGGTTAAGCGTCACGACAGCGACGAAGTGATTTCAGAATTCAGCTTAAAAACTGAAGTGCTGTTAGACGAAGTTCGTGCTGGTGGTCGTATTCCACTGATCATCGGTCGTGGTTTAACTGACAAAGCCCGTGAAGTATTAGGTTTAGGCGTATCTGACGTATTCGTACGTTCACAAGACGTGGCTGATACGGGTAAAGGTTACACGCTAGCGCAGAAGATGGTCGGTAAAGCATGCGGCGTAGCTGGCGTGCGTCCTGGCCAATACTGCGAACCTAAGATGACCTCTGTTGGTTCACAAGATACCACAGGTCCTATGACCCGTGACGAGCTGAAAGATTTAGCTTGTTTAGGTTTCAGTGCTGATTTGACTATGCAGTCATTCTGTCACACTGCGGCTTATCCAAAGCCTGTTGATGTGAACACGCATCATACTCTGCCAGATTTCATCATGAACCGCGGTGGTGTATCACTGCGTCCAGGCGACGGTGTTATCCACTCATGGTTAAACCGTATGCTGCTGCCAGATACCGTTGGTACGGGTGGTGACTCACATACGCGTTTCCCAATTGGTATTTCATTCCCAGCAGGTTCTGGCTTAGTGGCGTTTGCTGCGGCGACTGGCGTTATGCCGCTCGACATGCCGGAATCAGTATTAGTGCGCTTCAAGGGCAAAATGCAACCCGGCATCACACTGCGTGATCTGGTACATGCTATCCCATTAAAAGCCATTGAACTGGGCATGCTGACCGTTGAGAAGAAAGGTAAAGTCAACATCTTCTCTGGTCGCGTACTGGAAATCGAAGGTCTTGAAACCTTGAAAGTTGAACAAGCTTTCGAACTATCTGATGCTTCAGCTGAGCGCTCTGCTGCCGGTTGTACTATCAAGTTAGACAAAGAACCTATCATCGAATACCTGAACTCAAACATCATCATGCTGAAGTGGATGATCGCTGAAGGTTACGGCGATCGTCGTACCATTGAACGTCGTATCAAAGGCATGGAAGAGTGGTTAGCGAATCCTGAACTGATGAGCGCCGATAAAGATGCTGAGTACGCTGCAGTGATCGAAATCGATTTAAACGACATCAAAGAGCCAATCCTGTGTGCGCCAAACGATCCTGATGATGCAGTACTGCTGTCATCTGTTGCGCAAACTAAGATTGACGAAGTGTTCGTCGGTTCTTGTATGACCAACATTGGTCACTTCCGCGCAACCGGTAAGATGTTAGATAAGTTTGCTAAAACCCTGCCAACTCGTCTGTGGATTGCACCACCGACTAAGATGGACAGAGATCAGCTGACTGAAGAAGGCTACTACGCGATTTTCGGTCGTGTAGGCGCGCGCATCGAGATCCCAGGCTGTTCACTGTGTATGGGTAACCAAGCACGTGTGGCTGAAGGCGCAACTGTGGTATCGACTTCTACCCGTAACTTCCCTAACCGTTTAGGTACAGGCGCTAATGTTTACTTAGCCTCTGCTGAACTGGCTGCGGTTGCTGCACTGTTAGGTCGCCTGCCGTCGCCTGAAGAATATCAAGAATACGCAAAAGAGTTAGACGCCACTGCGGCTGACACTTACCGTTACTTGAACTTCGACCAAATCGAGTCTTATACACAAAAGGCATCGGAAGTGATTTTCCAGACTACCGTGTAATCGATTGCCGTTAAGGTAACGTGATGTAAAAAGCCAGCGCAAGCTGGCTTTTTTGTAGGTCAGTTTCTCCTCCACATATATATGTACAAATAACCCCTTTAAATAGTGATGTCTCGGCTCTCCCATATAAGAGGCTCGGTTTTCATAAATGGCTAACATTGTTATTAGGCAATTAACTAAGGCGTGCTCCTAATAAGTATCAGGCTTCACCTCGCTTAATCTTCCTTTTGAAAGACTAAATTCTTCTACTTACATACTTACCTACAAATCATCTAATGGCTTTTTGAGAAGGATAATGTCGAGCAAAGGCATTAGTTTGACTGAATTGTGGATAAGTTTGGGGGTAAGTGGTGGGTATGATGTGATTAGCTTGAAGGAAATGAATTAACTGCAAATTTCCTTAAAATAGGGGTTGCGCACTTTCTCAATCTCCCTATAATGCGCATCCACTGACACGGCAGACAGCGAAAGCAAGCTGGCGAGTTAGGTTGAGTTGAGTAGCTTTTAAGCACTTAATTCAATCGCAGCAAGAAGTTAAAAAAACTCCTTGACGCGAAACGGGAAATGCGTAGAATACGCAGCCCTAGCCACCTGGAAGCGTTCGGCGCTCAGTGTGGTACTCACCTTCTCTTACGAAGTTGAGTTGCTCTTTAACAAGATAAAACAAGAAATCTGTGTGGACACTCACAGGTGTTGAGTTAATCGAAACTGCTTAACCTTCGGGTTGGCAGTCAAAAATTTAAATCAATATTTTCTGTATCACGAAAGTGATGAGTGTTCATAGCAATATGTACAGTTTGTTTCAGCCCTTCTTTTATAAGGAGTGCGAGAAACAAAAAATCAGAATTC
>NZ_JAUOES010000026.1:0-69130 GCF_031932065.1 Shewanella scandinavica | reverse complement strand
TTGATCCGGGTCATGCCAGCTACCAACATCTGGCCGCTGGCCAGACGCAGGACGTGGTGATCCCCATCACTGTGACCGACCGCGATGGTGCGACCAGCACGCAAAACCTCACGATCACGGTGACGGGCGCCGCAGATGGCGCGGTGATCGGCGGCGTGGACATCGCGACCGTCACCGAGGACACGGCCGTCACCACCGGTCATCTACAAGCCAACGGCCAGCTGACGATCAGCGATGTCGACAGCGGCGAAGCGCATTTCATGGCGCAGACTGACATCGCGGGCAGCAACGGCCTCGGCCACTTCAGCCTCGATACCTCAGGCACGTGGACCTACACCGCCGACAACAGCCAGGTGGCCATTCAGCAGCTCAAGACGGGCGACAGCCTGACGGACAGCCTGACGGTGCAGAGTGCCGACGGCACGACCCACACGATCACGGTCACGCTGCAGGGCACGAACGATGCACCCGTGCTTCAGGCGCAAACACAGGCCGTCACCGAAGACGGCAGCGAGCTCACTGGCCACATGCTTGCAACTGATGTCGATGCTGGCGACACGCAGACGTTCAGCCTCGCCAATGCCGTCGACGGCTTCACACTGAATGCCGACGGCAGCTACAGCTTCGACCCCAGCCACGCGAGCTATCAGCATCTGGCGATGGGCCAGACGCAGGACGTGGTCGTTCCGATCACGGTAACGGATGGCACGGGCGCCACCAGTACGCAGAACCTGACGATCACAATTACCGGTACGAACGACGGCCCGACGATCGCCGGCGTGAACACGGGCAGCACCGCCGAGGACAACACCCAAGCCGTCAGCGGCCAGCTCACGATTGCCGACGCAGACGACGGCCAGGCGCACTTCGTCGCCCAGACGGCCACGGCCGGCAGCTACGGCAGTCTGACGCTCAGCGAAGACGGGCAGTGGCAGTACCAGCTGGACAACAGCAAGCCCGAGGTTCAGGCGCTCATGAGCACCGAGACCGCCACCGACACCTTCACGGTGCACAGCGCCGATGGCAGCAGCCACAGTATCACCGTCACCATCCAGGGCCAGCGCGACAGCGTCGTGATCGGCGGTGTGGATGTGGGCGTGGTCAAGGAATACGTGTCGGCGGTCACTGGCGGCAATTTGGTGGCCACAGGCGAAAGCGCCGAGTTCGTGCCCTTGCAGCAGCGCACCCCGCTTGGCAATTTTGCGATGGATGCCAGCGGCGCCTGGACCTACACACTAGACAACAGCCGCGTCGGCACTGATGCGCTCAAGAACGGCGAGACGGCGACCGACTCCGTCACCATCACCCACACCGACGGCACCACCCACACCGTCACCGTCACGATCATGGGCACGAACGATGCACCCGTACTGAGCGCCCAGACCCAAGCCATCAGCGAAGACGGCACCCAGCTCACGGGTCATATGGCGGCCACCGATGTGGACGCCGGGGACACGAAAACCTTCAGCACCACCACTGCTGTTGATGGCTTCACACTGAATGCTGATGGCAGTTATAAATTTGATCCTAGCCATGCGAGCTATCAACACCTCGCTGCGGGTCAAACACAAGACGTGATCATTCCAATCACAGTCACCGACAGTGCTGGTGCAACCAGCACGCAAAACCTGACGATCACAGTCACCGGTAGTAATGACGGCGCCGTCATCAGCGGCACCGACACCGGCACGGTGATCGAAGATCAGCAGGTCAGTGCCACGCATATCCTGAGCTGCGGCGGCAAGCTGGCTGTCACCGATGTCGATACCGGGGAAGCGACGTTTGCCGTTCAGCACGGCACCGGGGCGAACGGCTATGGCAGCTTCGTGCTCGGCCCATCGGGCACCTGGACCTATAGCGCCGACAACACGCAGGCAGCGATCCAGCAACTGAAGGCCGGTGAAACACTTACCGACACCTTCACCGTCAGCACCACGGACGGCACGACGCATACCGTGACCGTCACGTTGCAGGGCACGAACGACGCCCCGGTGCTAGCGGCACAGAGCCAGGCCGTCACCGAAGACGGCAGCTTGCTCAGCGGTCACATGGCCGCGACCGATGTGGACGCCGGCGACACGCAAACTTTCAGCATCGCCAACGCCGTTGACGGCTTCACGCTCAACGCCGATGGCAGTTATCAATTCGATCCGAGCCATGCGGGCTACCAGCATCTGGCCGCCGGTCAGACGCAAGACGTGGTGATTGCGATCACGGTGACCGACAGCGCGGGCGCGACCAGCACGCAAAATCTCACCATCACAGTCACCGGCGCCGCAGACGGCGCGGTGATCGGCGGTGTGGATCTGGGAACGGTCACTGAGGATGCCGCCGTCACCACCGGCCATCTGCAGGCCAGCGGCCAGCTCACGATCAGCGACGCCGATACCGGCGAAGCGCACTTCACGGCGCAAACGGATGTGGCTGGCAGCGGTAGCTACGGGCACTTCAGCGTCGACACAGCAGGAGCCTGGACCTACAGCGCGGACAACACCCAAACGGCCATCCAGCAGCTGAAGGCCGGCGAATCGCTGACCGACACGCTGACGGTGCAGAGCGCCGACGGCACCACTCACACGATCACCGTCACGCTGCAGGGCACGAACGACGCCCCGGTGCTAGCGGCACAGACCCAGGCCGTGACCGAAGACGGCAGCCAGCTCACTGGCCACATGCTTGCAACCGATGTGGACGCCGGCGACACGCAAACCTTCAGCATCGCCAATGCCGTTGACGGTTTTACCTTGAACGCCGACGGCAGCTACAGCTTCGACCCCAGCCATACCAGCTACCAGCACCTGGCGGCAGGCCAGACGCAGGATGTGCTCATCCCGATCACGGTCACCGATCACGCCGGCGCCACCAGCACGCAAAACCTCACCATCACCGTCACCGGCAGTAATGACGGCGCCGTGATCACCGGCACCGACAGCGGCAGTCTGACGGAAGATGTCGCTGTCAATACCGTCGGAAAAATCACCGCGTCCGGGCTCCTGTCGATCAGCGATGTCGATACCGGCGAAGCCGTGTTTACCGCGCAATTCGGTGCGAGCGCGCAGGGTTATGGCGGTTTTGTGCTCGGTGCGAGTGGCCACTGGACCTATGCGGCCGACAACGACAATCCGGCGATTCAAGCCCTCAAGGCCGGGGAACAGCTAACCGACAGCTTCACGGTACACAGCCCTGACGGCACCACGCACACCATCAATGTCACCATCAACGGCAGCAATGATGTTCCGGTGATCGGCGCCACCCGTGCCTCGGCGCGCTTCGTCAGCGAAGATTCGGCGACGTCCACCATCACGGGTCTTTTGCACAGCCACGACCTGGATGCCGGCGATACCTTGAGCTGGTCGGTGAGTGGCCAGGGCCAGGGCACTTACGGGCATCTGGATTTCGATGCTGCATCGGGCAGTTGGACTTACCAGCTCGACAATGCGGACGCCGACACGAACGCACTGTCGGCCGGTCAGCGTGGCGAGGATGTGTTCCAGATCACCGCCACTGACAGCAGCGGCGCCACGGCCAGTACCGTGGTGCGCGTCATGGTGATGGGGGCGAACGATGGCGCCGTCATTGCCGGCGTCGATGCGGCAACATTGAACGAAGATGCGATCGACAGCACGGGCAAGCTGGCGGCCAGTGGCCAGCTCACGGTCACCGACCCGGATGCCGGGCAAGATCACTTCACGGCACAGACCGATGCGGCCGGCAGTAGCGGCCTCGGCCACTTTAGCGTGGATGCGACCGGCGCCTGGACCTACACCGCCGACAATACGCAAAACGCAATCCAGCAACTCAAGACAGGCGACAGCCTGACGGACAGCCTGACGGTGCAAAGTGCCGACGGCACGACCCACACGATCACGGTCACCCTCCAGGGCACGAACGACGTTCCGGTACTGGCGGCGCAGACGCAAGCGGTGACTGAAGACGGCACACAACTGACCGGCCATATGGTCGCCACTGACGTAGACGCGGGCGATACCAAAGCTTTCAGCGTCGCGCAGGCAGTCGACGGCTTCACGCTGAACGCCGACGGCAGCTACAGCTTCGACCCCAGCCACGCCAGCTACCAACATCTGACTGCGGGGCAGACGCAGGATGTGGTCATCCCGATCACGGTGACCGACAGCACGGGCGCCACCAGCACGCAAAACCTCACCACCACCGTCACGGGCACCAACGACGGCGCCGTGATCGGCGGCGTGGATGTGGGAACGGTCATTGAGGACGCGGCCGTCACCACCGGCCACCTGCAGGCGAGCGGCCAGCTCACGATCAGCGATATCGATACCGGCGAAACGCATTTCACTGCCCAAACGGATGTGGCCGGCAGCGCCGGCTACGGGCATTTCAGCGTCGATGCGTCTGGCGCCTGGACCTACAGCGCCGACAACGCGCAGACGGCCATCCAGCAACTCAAGGCGGGCGAAAGCCTGACCGACACGCTGACCGTGGCCAGTACCGACGGCACAACGCACACAATCACGGTCACGCTTAACGGCACGAACGATGCGCCGATGCTGGCGGCACAGAGCCAGGCCGTCACGGAAGACGGCACGCAGCTCACAGGCCAAATGGTCGCCACCGATGTCGATAGCGGCGACACGCAGGCCTTCAGCCTCGCCAACGCTGTCGACGGCTTCACGCTCAACGCCGATGGCAGCTACAGCTTTGATCCGAGCAATGCGGCGTACCAGCATCTGGCCGCTGGCCAGACGCAGGATGTGGTCATCCCGATCACGGTGACGGACAGCGCTGGCGCGACCAGCACCCAGAATCTCACGATTACCGTCACCGGCAGCAACGACGGCCCGCTGGTGACCCACGGTACCGCGGCTACGGCAGCGGACTTGGGCGCCATTAATGAAGATGCGCCGCACGTGTTCAGCGAGGCCGATCTGTTGCGCCTGGTTGGCGCCAGCGATGTAGATGACGGCAGCAGCCTGCACATCGTTGACGGATCGCTGACCAGCGCGCATGGCACGTTCAGCGGCGATGCCGCGCACGGCTACACCTTCACCCCGGCCGCCAACTTCAGCGGCCAGGATGTGGACCTGCAGTTCAGCGTGAGCGATGGCACGGTCAGCCGCGAAGCGCATGGGCAGCTGGATATCACGCCGGTGGCGGACAAGCCCGTGGGTCCGCTGGTGTCGACCACTTTCGATGATGTGCAACTGTCGGGGCAATTCGCCGACCCCGCGCTGCTGGGCTGGAAGACCGATTCCACGTTCGGCGTGGAGCAAACCACGGAAGACGTGTTTGGCGGGACGGGCAAAAACCAGGTGCTGGAATTGGTGTCCAAGGGCGCCAGCATCAACTCGCCGAACATCTACCGCGAGCTCGACACGCAGACCGGGCAATGGCTCCACGTCAGCTTCGATGCCTCGCGCCGCGAGAACTGGGATGTCGCCCGCATCGAGGTGCTGTGGGAAGGCAAGGTCATCGACGCGTTCACGCCGGGCACCGCCGGTTACGAGATGCATCATCACGAGTACGACCTGCAGGCCACTGGCCCGCAGTCGCGCATCGAGTTCCGCGTGGTGGGCGATGATGCAGACAAGCGGGCCATCATCGACAACATCCAAATCGGCCTGCCCACCCAGGTGGGCGAGGTTAACCAGGCCCTGCACCTGGATATGGGCCAGGCATTTCAGCTGGCCGACACCGACGGCAGCGAGACCCTGAGCTACCTGATCAAGGGCTTGCCGCCAGGCTTCACGCTCACGGACGGCACGCACAGCGTGACCATCGCCAGTGTCGGCCAGGTGGTCGACACTAAGGGGTGGAGCCAGGATGCACTGGCTTTGCGTGCGCCTCAGGACTACCAGGGGCAGCTCGAGATCCAGGTCAGCGCCCGTGCCGAGGAGACCGCCAACCACCAGACGGCGACGTCGGACGAGCAGTCGCTGCGCTTGAGCTTCGATCGGCTGACGGCCGTTGAAGATACGCCCCAGACCTTCTCTGCATCCCGCTTGCTGCAACTGGCCGGTATCCGTGCGGGTTTGGGAGAGGTCCTGACGCTGGACGACGTGCAGGTGAACCCGGCCTTCGGCCATTTCAGCCACAACGCCGATGGCAGCTGGACGTTCACGCCGGAGGCCAACGTCTCGGCCCATCAGGTGCCGCTGACCCTCACCGTACACGGTGGTGCGCAGCCGATCAGCAGCACCCTGCATCTGGACATCACGCCGGTGGCCGACACGCCGCTGCTCGACCTGCCGGCCGATGGCCAGCTGACGGCCATCCATACCGACTTTGACAGCACCCTGTTGCACGGCCAGTTCGCCGATCCCACACCCCTGGGCTGGCACACGGATGGGCCCCAGGGCTCGGAAGTGGCGCGGCAGGACGTGTTCGGCGGCAGCGGCGGTGACCATGCGCTGGAACTGATCTCCGAGGGCGCCGGCGCGGTCAACTCGCCCAATCTCTACCGCGTGCTGGACGTCGCGTCGGGCCAGATGGTGCGTTTCGGCTTTGACGTGTCACCGCGCAATAGTTGGGCGGTACCGCTGGTCGAAGTGCTGTGGGAAGGCAAAGTCATCGACAGCTTCACGCCCTCGGGCACGGGCTTCGGCTTGCAGCACCATGACTACGATTTACTCGCCACTGCTGGCCAGCCCCATCTGGAGATTCGCGTGGTGGGCGCGCAGAGCGATATGCGCGCTATCTTCGATAACCTGGACGTCGGCGTCTCTCCGGTGGCGGCGCGCTTCAGCCCGGTCAATGGCGATGCGTATCTGGATCTCGGCGCACAGTTTCACCTGGCCGATACTGACGGCAGCGAGACCCTCAGTTACGTGGTCAAGGGCCTGCCGCAGGGCTTCACCCTGACCGACGGCACCCACAGCATCACCGTCACCACGGCCGGTCAGGCCATTGAGACCAAGGGATGGGATCAGGCGGCGCTGGTGGTGAAGGCACCACAGGACTTCCAGGGCCAGGTGAATCTGCAAGTCAGCGGGGTAGCCGAAGAGAGCGGCACGCAGCAGACCGCCAGTTCACCCGAGCTGTCCATGCGGTTGAGCTTCGAGCAACTGCGGGTGTACGAGGACACGCCTCAGGTGTTCACTGAATCCAAGCTGCTGCAGCTGGCCGGTGTTCATGCGCCTGCCGGACAGGCCATGACGCTGGCCGATGTGCAGGTAGACCAGACCTTCGGCCAGTTCAGCCACAACGCGAATGGCTGCTGGACCTTCACCCCGGCCGCCAACGTCAATGCCGACGATGTACCGTTCACGCTGACCATCGCCGGCGGCAGCCAGCCGCTCAGCCGCCCGCTGCAGCTCAGCATCGCGCCGGTCAATGACGCGCCGGTGCTGGCGGCACAAAGCCAGACGGGGACCGAAGACGGCAGCCCTATCACCGGTCATATGGTCGCCACCGATGTGGATGTCGGTGACACCCAGAGCTTCAGCCTGGCCCACCCCGTTGACGGATTCACACTCAATGCCGACGGCAGCTACAGCTTCGACCCCTCGCATGCCAGCTACCAGCATCTGGCGGCAGGGCAGACTCAGGATGTGGTCATCCCGATCACGGTGACAGATCACGCCGGGGCGACCAGCACACAGAACCTCACCTTCACCCTCACCGGCACCAACGACGGCCTGCAGGTGGTGGCCAACAGCGCAGCGAAGGCGGGCGATCTTGGCGCCGTGGACGAGGACGCGCCGCGCCTGTTCACCGAGGCCGAGCTGCTGCGTGCGGTCGGTGCCAGCGACGTTGACGATGGCAACGACCTGCACATCGTGGCGGGTTCGCTGAGTTCCACCCACGGCACTTTTACGGGTGATGCCGCCCACGGCTTCACCTTCACGCCCTCCGCCAACTTCAGCGGCCAGCAGGTCGATGTGCAGTTCAGCGTCAGCGACGGTGGTGTCAACCAGGCGACCTTTGCCCGGCTGGACATCCGTCCGGTGGCCGATGTCCCGGTCTTCGAATACACCGGCGAGACCCATTCGCTCGCCCACCAGACCGACTTCGACAGCACCCTGTTGCACGGCCAGTTCGCTGACCCCACACCCCTGGGCTGGCACACCGATGCGCCCCAGGGCTCGGAAGTGGCGCGGCAGGATGTGTTCGGTGGCAGCGGTGGTGACCGCGCGCTGGAAATGATTTCCTCCGGGGCTGGCAAGGACAGCTCGGCCAACTTCTACCGCGTGCTCGACACGGTGCCCGGCCAGGAGCTGAAATTCAGTTTCGATGTCTCGCCGCGCAGCGGCTGGGCCGTGCCCTTGGTGGAAGTCTTGTGGGAAGGCAAGGTCATTGACAGCTTCACGCCATCGGGTTCGGATTTCAGCCTGCAGCGTCACGACTATCAGCTGACAGCCACCGGCGAGCATTCCAGGCTGGAGCTGCGTGTGGTTGGCGATCAGAGCGACATGCGCGCCATCTTCGACAAGCTGGAGATCAGCGACACGCCCCATCTGGACCGCGAGGCCCTGGTCAACAGCGAGCTTCAGCTCCACTTGCCCACCAATCTGCATCTGGCCGACACAGACGGCAGCGAAACGCTGAGCTATCTCATCAAGGGCTTGCCGGTGGGCTTCAGCCTGACGGATGGCAGCCACAGCATCACGGTCACGGCCGCCGATCAGGTGATCGATACGAAGGGCTGGAACCAGGACGCGCTGGCTGTACAAGCGCCCAAGGACTTCGCCGGCACGCTGGATCTCAGCGTCACCGGCCACAGTGAAGAAGCCGGCAACCAGCAGACGGCTAACTCGGCTGAACTGCCCTTGCATCTGAGCTTCGAACGCGTGTCCGTGGTGGAGGATACGCCCCTGACCCTCAGCGAGAGCAAGTTGCTCGCGCTGGCCGGTGTGGTGCCGGCGGCGGGCGAGCACCTGAGCCTGAGTGATGTGCAGGTGGATCCGGCCTTGGGCCAGTTCAGCCACAACGCCGATGGCAGCTGGACCTTCACGCCGGCGGCCAACGTCAATGCCGACCAGGTGCCGTTCACGCTGACCGTCGCTGGTGGCAGCCAGCCCATCAGCAGTTCGTTGCAACTGAGCATCACGCCGGTCAATGACGCGCCGGTTCTACAGGCGCAGACGCAGGCCGTGACCGAAGACGCGGCCGTGTTCAACGGCCATGTGCTGGCCTCCGACCCGGATACTGGCGACACGCAGACCTTCAGTCTTGCTAACGCAGTCGACGGCTTCACGCTGAATGCCGACGGCAGCTACAGCTTCGACCCCAGCCACGCCAGCTACCAGCACATCGCTGCAGGCCAAACGCAGGATGTGATCATCCCGATCACGGTGACCGACAGCGCTGGCGCGACCAGCACCCAGAATCTCACGATCACCCTCACCGGCAGCAACGACGGCCCGCTGGTGACCCACGGTACCGCAGCTACGGCGGCGGACCTGGGCGCGATCAACGAGGACACGCCGCGCGTGTTCACCGAAGCCGAGCTGCTGCAGGCGGTCGGTGCCAGCGATGTGGATGACGGCGCCCAGCTGCATATCGTGGCGGGTTCGCTGACGTCGGCGCATGGCACCTTCACCGGCGATGCCGCGCACGGATTCACCTTCACCCCGGCCGCCAACTTCAGCGGCCAGGATGTGGACCTGCAGTTCAGCGTCAGCGATGGCACGGTCAGCCGCGAAGCGCATGGCCAGCTCGACATCACGCCGGTGGCCGACACACTCCGCGTGAGCGAGTTGCCGGAGTCAGGGCAGGCCAAGACCCTTGTTTCTTCGGTCGACTTCCAAGCGCACACAAGCTTTGAGAGGATGCCGGCGACGGTGCAGGGCTGGAATAACGAAGGGGGAGATCTGCACCTGGAACGGGCCAATGGTGGGGCCAACACGCGGCTCGTGATGAGGGGCACGGACGATGCAACGGTCGGCACCCATTTCGCCACCAAGCCAGGTCAAATTTATGAGCTGACCCTGAGTGCCTATTCCAGCGGCAACATCAAGCTTGATGTGGTCTGGAACGGGCAAGTCGTTTCCAGCTACACCCCGGAAGGGGGGTGGGGTGCGGAGCACAGCTTCAGGTTCTTGGCCGACAGCGATCAGGGCTATCTGCAACTGCGCACGCATGATGGCGCAGGCCAATTTGCGCATGTGAACGTGGATTACACACAGCTTCGTATGCGGGAGCCGCTGCCCGTGGTGTCCACTCAACCCGTTTCTCTGGGCGGCCTGGACACGTTCACGCAGTTCCACCTGATGGATACGGACGGCAGCGAAACGCTCAGTTACGTCATCAAGGGTCTACCGGTCGGCTTCACGCTGAGCGATGGCAGTCACAGTGTCACCGTCACCACGGCGGATCAGGTGATCGACACGCAAGGCTGGGCGCCGGACCAGCTGCATCTGATGGCACCCACCGGATTCGAAGGCGTCGTGGGCTTCCAGGTCGCGGCGCGCTCCGAAGAGGGTGCGAATCACCAGCAAGGTGCTCTCACTGCCTTTGTGCCGCAGGCACTGAGCTTCGATTCCCCGGTGGTGATCGAGGACACCCCGCGCCACTTCAGCGAGGCGCAACTGCTGTCCTTCGCCGGCCTGCATGCCGCAGCCGGGGTCTCCTACGGCCTCAGCGATGTGCAGGTGGATGCGGCCTTCGGCCACTTCACCCACAACGGCGATGGCAGCTGGACCTTCACCCCGGCGGCCAATGTGTCGGCCGATCAGGTGCCCATCACCCTCACCGTTACCGGTGGCGCCCAGCCGCTCACGGCCTCGCTGGCGCTGAGTATCACGCCGGTGGTGGACACGCCACTCAGTGCGGGGGGGCAGACCGAGCTCACGGACTTCAACCATCAGGCGGTGGGCTCCGCCGGTTGGGCCATGGTCGACCCATCCGGCATGGGCTGGCACACCGACCATGCCCAGGGTGTCGAGCTGGGTCAGGACAAACTCTATGGCGGCAGCAGCACCAGCAACCAGATCGTCAGCCTGAGTGCCAGCAGTGACGCCAATCTCTACCGTGACCTGTCCATCTCGGCCGGCGAGGTCATTCATTTCGGGTTTGACCTCTCGGCGCGCGCTGGCGTTGCCATCGCGCCGCTGCAGGTGCTGTGGGAAGGCAAGGTCATCGACACCATCACGCCCGCCAGCGGCTACGCGATGGCGCACCATGAATATGACCTGGTGGCCACCGGCGCCAATTCGCGCCTGGAACTGCGCGCCACTGGCTCCGGTGATGCCCGCGCGTTGATCGACAACCTGCAGCTCAGCACAACGCCGCCCCAGGTGGCGCTGGTGAACCATGCGCTGCATCTGGATCTGGGCCAGAGCTTCCAGCTGGCCGACACCGACGGCAGCGAGACGCTGAGCTACTTGATCAAGGACTTGCCGGTCGGCTTCACCCTCAGCGACGGTAGCCACAGCGTCACTGCGACCACGGCGGGGCAGCAGATCGACCTCAAGGGCTGGCAGCTGGATGCCCTCGTGCTGCAATCGCCTGCCGATTTTGAAGGCCAGCTGGCACTGAAAGTCAGCGCCAGCGCCGAAGAAGGCGCCACCCACCAAATCGCCACCTCGGCCGAGCTCTTGCTGCCGCTGAGCTTCGAGCACTTGTCCACGGCGGAAGACACGCCGCGCAGCTTTAGCGAACGCGAGCTGCTGCAGTTGGCCGGCGCGGTACCGGCCCAGGGTCAGCACCTAAGCCTCAGCGATGTGCACGTGGACCCGGCCTTCGGTCAGGTCACGCACAACGCCGATGGCAGTTGGACCTTCACGCCCGTCGCCAATGTCTCGGCGGACCAGGTGGCGCTGAACCTCACCGTGGCTGGCGGCGCGCAGCAGCAGCAGGTCGCCTTGCCGCTGCAGATCACTGCCGTGACCGACGCGCCGGTCGCGGGCATGCTGTCCATCCATCCCGACATCAGTAGCCAGATTCCCGGCAGCGCCGGCTGGGCTTACCTCGATCCAACCAAGGTGGGTTGGCATACCGATCACCATGAGGGGGTGTACATCGGCACGGCCACCCGTTACGGCGGCGCCGACAGCCACAGTCTGCTGGAGCTGTCGGGCCTGGCCTCGTCGCCCATGAATTTCTACCGCACCCTGAACACCCAGGCCGGGCAGACCCTGGTCTTCAGCTTTGACCTGACCGGGCGCCCGGGACGGCCTGCGGCGACCATCGAGGTCTTGTTCGAGGGCAAGGTGATCGACACCCTGACGCCGGGCAACCAGGCCTACGACATGCAGCGGCATGAGTATGTGCTGACGGCAACGGGACCCGACTCGCGCCTGGAGCTGCGGCCCAGCGGCCAGGGCGATGCGCGAGCCCTGTTCGACAACCTACAGATCAGTCCGCCGCCCCAGGTGGGGCTTGTGAACCATGCGCTGCATCTGGATGTGGCTCAGGCCTTCCACCTGGCCGACACCGACGGCAGCGAAACCATCAGTTACCTGATCAATGGTCTGCCGGTGGGCTTCACGCTCAGCGATGGCAGCCACAGTGTCACCGTCACGACGGCCGGGCAGGTGATCGACACGGCAGGCTGGCAGATGGATGCCGTGACCGTAGAGGCGCCCAAGGATTTCGAAGGCCAGCTCGACCTGAAAATCAGCGCACGCACCGAAGAAAGCGCCACGCACCAGACCGTCACCTCGGCCGAACTGCCGCTGCCGCTGAGCTTCGAGCGCCTGTCCACGGCAGAAGACACGCCGCTGACTCTCAGCGAGAGCAAGTTGCTCGCGCTGGCCGGTGTAGTCCCGGCAGCGGGCGAGCACCTGAGCCTCAGCGACGTGCAGGTGGACCCGGCGTTCGGCCAGTTCAGCCACAACGCCGACGGCAGCTGGACCTTCACGCCCGCCGCCAATGTCTCCGCCGACCAGGTGGCGCTCACGCTGACGGTCACCGGCGGCAGCCAGCCGATCAGCAGCACGCTGCCGCTCAGCATCACGCCGGTCAATGACGCGCCGGTGCTGGCTGCACAGACGCAGGCCGTGACCGAAGACGGCACCCGACTCACCGGCCACATGGTCGCCACCGACCCCGATGCTGGCGACACGCAAACTTTCAGCCTGGCTAACGCGGTCGATGGCTTCACATTAAATGCCGATGGCAGCTACAGCTTCGACCCCGGCCATGCCAGCTACCAGCATCTGGCTGCGGGCCAGACGCTGGATGTGGTCATTCCTGTCACCGTGACCGACAGCGCGGGTGCCACCAGCACGCAGAACCTGACGATTACCGTCAAGGGCAGCAATGACGGCCCGCTGGTGACCGACGGCACGGCGGCTACGGCTGCCGATCTGGGCGCCATCAATGAAGACGCACCGCGCGTGTTCACCGAAGCCGAGCTGCTGCAGGCGGTGGGCGCCAGCGATGCGGACGACGGCAGCAGCCTGCACATCGTGGCCGGCTCGCTGACCAGCACGCACGGTAGCTTCACCGGCGATGCCACGCACGGTTACACCTTTACCCCGGCCGCCAACTTCAGCGGCCAGGATGTGGACCTGAAGTTCAGCGTCAGCGACGGGACGGTGAGCCGCGATGCCTTTGCCACGCTGGACATCACGCCGGTAGCGGATGCGCCGGTCCGGGGCGGGCTCTCGATCACCACCGATTTCAACAGTGTCGATGTGGGGGCGGGCGGCTGGAAGCTGTCCGACCCGACCCCGCTGGGCTGGCAGAGCTCTGAAGCCAGCGGTGTGGAAATCGGCCAGGAGCGGCTCTACGGCGGCAGTGGCAACAACCAGATCCTCAGCCTGACCGCGAGCTGGAGCAGCAACATCTTCCGCGACCTGGCCACCAATGCCGGTCAAACAGTGCATGTCGGCTTTGATCTCTCGGCCCGCCCGGGTTTTGCGATGACGCCCGTCGAGGTCTTGTGGGAAGGCAAGGTGATCGACACCATCAGCCCGACCGCCGGCACCTTCGCCATGCAGCACCATGCCTACGACCTGGTGGCCACCGGCGGCAGCTCGCGCCTGGAGTTCCGCACCACGGGGCAGGGCGAGGCGCGCGCGCTGTTCGACAACATCCAGATCGGCACTTCCGACCACCTGACGCTGGGTGATCACGACATCCTGCTCAAGCCCTACCTCGGCTACCAGCTGGCGGACACCGATGGCAGCGAGACGCTGAGCTACGCGATCCATGGCCTGCCGGTCGGCTTCACGCTGACCGATGGCACGCACAGCGCCACGGTCGCTACAGCCGGGCAGGTGATCGAGACCACAGGCTGGAACCAGGATGCGCTGGCCCTGCAGGCACCGCATGGCTTCCGGGGTGATACCAGCATCCAGGTGAGCGCCCGTGCCGAAGAGGGCAGCAATCACCAGACCGCCAGCGCGGCGGACCTCACCCTGCATCTCAGCGGGCTGCCCGTCAGCCATGTGGCGGTGATCGGCGGCGATACCGCCGTCACGGTGACGGAGGATCAGCAGGTCAATTCGCAGGGCAATCTGGAGCACTTTGGCCAGCTCACCATCAACGACCCCGATGCGGGTGAGGCCCAGTTTGTTCCGCAAAACGCGGTGGGCGCCACATACGGCCACTACACCATTGATCAGACGGGCTACTGGCTGTACGAAGCCGACAACAAGCTAGCGGCGATCCAGCAGCTCAAGACCGGCGAGCACCTGACCGACACCTTCACCGTGCACAGCGCCGATGGCACGGCGCAGACCATCACCGTGACCATCCAGGGCCAGGACGATGCCCCGGCTTTTGTGCCCCATGCCGGCCCCACGCAATCGGACGATGCCTACGCCCAGATCGGCCATGCGTTTGAATGGATGAGCCATCCGAATTTCAAGTACCTCGCCAGCATGATGCTCCAAGGTGCCGACACGTACCCGTTCGAGCGGGCCCTGGTCATCATCAAGAACGCGGGCATTTCCTTCATTTCGCCCGATGGCAGCGTCGCGAAGGCCT
Organism: Shewanella scandinavica; assembly: GCF_031932065.1. Taxonomy (NCBI): domain Bacteria; kingdom Pseudomonadati; phylum Pseudomonadota; class Gammaproteobacteria; order Alteromonadales; family Shewanellaceae; genus Shewanella; species Shewanella scandinavica. The sequence continues at coordinate 54,277 of NZ_JAUOES010000026.1, read as the reverse complement.
TTGGTCCCCATGGCGGCACCCTGACGGAAGTCCCGATCAGTGAAATGATCGCCTGGCACGCCAAGGGCGCCGGGTATCAGGTGGTGTTCACCGACGCAAAAGCCAGCGAAGTGGGTGTCTACGCCTATAACAATGGCAACCCCGGCATGCTCTCGGGCCGCCATCCCTACACGGATTTTGTGCTTCACCCGGAACAAAACGCGGCTCAGCTGACCCCGGTCATGCATGACGTGGCCGCGGCCAGCGGCGGCGCTGCCGTGCAGGGCTCTGGGTTCATGCCGCCGGCCATTGCGCCGCTTGAGTTCGACAGCGCCCATGTGCTGGAGGACAACGGCCAGCTGATCTCCGGTTTCATCGAGGTCAAAGATGCGGACGCTGGCCAGTCGGCGATGAAGCCTCAAACAGACACCGCCACCCACTACGGCCGCTTCAGCATCGACGCCAATGGCGACTGGGTCTACCAGATCGACAACAGCCGCGCCGAAGTGCAGCAGCTGGCCGATGGCCAGACCCTGGTCGACACCATCACCGTGCATAGCGAAGACGGCAAGGCGCATGAGGTGTCAATTACTATCCACGACCAGAATGATGGTGCAGTGATCGCAGGAGCCGACAGTGGCAGTGTGGTCGAGGACAATCACGTTATAGCAGCTGGCGCGATCGTGGCTAAAGGCGAGCTTACCGTGACGGATGCCATAACAGGTAATAACGACCAGCCTCTCCCTTCGAATACCGCCAAGGGAGATATAGGGAACCTCAGCGAGCTGTCGTTATCTTCTAGTCATGGCACTCCTCTCACGACAACGGATGCACACTTTGCAGCCCAAGCTTCACCGGTTGATCACTACCTGCAAATGTTAGGACTTAGCCCAACGACAGTGAGCCTATCTCCTTCTGTGCCAGTGGAATTATTGCCTACGCTATCCTCAAGCAATCACTTCAATGATATTGATGCACCGATGCACGCTATCCCTGAGGTGAACCATTTTGAAAACCCATTATTAGATAATGAAAAGGAGCAACATAAAGATCGTCATTTCGACCTATTTGATGTAACAGAACTTCACACGAATCCGAATGACGATGACCTATTACATTCAGCACTCAACGACATGCACAACCAAATGTAATCAGGAGGAAGTGACTACGTTTCACTCAATCCTTTAGCTGACCATAACTTATCCGCAATAGACCATAGGGAGTTACCTATGGTCTATTGGGCTAAAAGCCTATAACTGACATTTAGGCCAAGGCAACATGCGGTGGGTAGCCAAAATGTCTACCCGCTTAAAAATAATACAGAAAATTGCTCCCTACAGCCCCCTTAAACCCTTAAAAATCTGGCATTTATTTTGCCTAGTGAGTATATGTTCAATTGCGGCAACCTTTATGATCCCGGGCAAAACCCCAACAAATCTCATCACTCAACCTATCAATCGTTTACTCGGTGAAACCAGTGGCGCCTTCGCCGACTTAGGTACTTTTTTGCCTTTAGTATTAGGGCTGATTGCCCTCAATCAATTTTCGCCCCAAGGGATATTTTTGGGGTTTGGTCTATTCGCCATTCTAAGCGCGCTGTTTTATCGCCGCCCCATTCCCATACAACCGATGAAAGTCATTGCGGCCCTCGTCATTGCCCAAGGCTTAACGCCAGGAATGCTCCAAGCCAGTGCCATGTTGATGGGCGTAATCCTGCTAATATTGGCCTTTAGCGGCGCCATTACTTGGTTAGCCAAACAGTTATCCCAAGCTGTGAGTGTCGGCATTCAATTAGCGATTGGTCTGCAACTCATGTGGATGGGCGCTAAGATGATGAGTGAGTTTTGGCTGCTTGGGGTGGGCGCTTTTATCCTGTTATTTATCAGTAAGTTTTTACCGCTGCGTTATCTTGCCATGCCCTTAGTCATAGCGGCAGGGATGATTTGGCAGGCCAATACACAAACTAATCTAGCCACTAACTTTGATATCCAAGCCATGACAGCGCCATTTCAGTTAGCTTGGCCGACCTCTATTGAGTGGACTTCCGCCGCCATTTTATTAGTGCTACCACAACTGGCATTAACCTTAACCAATGCGGTGATTGCCACCTCTGTAATGGCACAGGAGAAGTTCCCCGAAGATGCCGCCAAACTCACGCCCAAAAACTTCGCCAAAAGCTCAGGGCTTGCCAACTTGCTGCTCGCGCCCTTTGGTGCCTCGGCCATGTGCCACGGTGCGGGCGGACTTGCGGTGCAATACCATTTTGGCGCTCGCACTTATCTGGCGCCGTTAATTTTTGGCAGTACGTGCTTAATGATAGCCCTGTGCTGGGGTACTAATATCGCTTGGCTATTAAGCCTTATTCCTATGGCAATCCTCGGCAGTTTACTGACCACTGCGGGGCTACAATTAGCATGGTCGAAACGCTTAATCGATGGTAAGCCCTTCTGTATCTTTGTGATTTTATCAACCGCTGTGACTTGCCTCGCTATCAACGCCGCTGCGGGACTTGCCGTGGGGATCATTCTGGAGCAAGGTCGCCGCACTTGGGCCATGTTCGCCACGCGTTAATCGCTTCCGACCCGCAGTAATAAGGTTCCCAAAATCAAACAGCGCGTTAAACAACGCGCTTTTTGTTAACCATTCAAACCTCTTCCAACTGCCATCAACGAGAGCAAGAGTTATAGCAGGCTAAAAGGTTCTTGCAGGATTGGTCGGTGTGTCCTTTTGCGCCAGCGCCCATTTAGCAATGGCATCTTTACGCATAAAGCCTACGTTAGTGTGACCTTTAGCGTACTGAATAAACTTATCTAAAGCGGTCACCAATCCAGGAGCGCCACCAATACGGTCATGCACACTGATCGACATCATCCGTCGCTGCGTCGAACCTTCTTGATAGAGCATATCGAACTCATCCTTTAGTTCCTGCAAAAAGGCGGCGGCAGTCATAGCAGTATTGCCACCAAAACGGCCGATATCATTGTTACGTAAAGTGTAAGGCACAACCGCAAACGGCTTATTTCCTACTGGGATAATTGAAGGCTCGTCCCGCGATAGGTCATCGATGTGATAAATAAAACCTAAGTCCTGCAAAATATTGAGGGTTTGAGTGCTGTGGCGCATCCAAAAGGCATTAAAACCTAAGGGGCGCTGACCTGTGATCCTTTGCAGCGTCTCAATACTCGCCACATAGGAGGCGCGCTCCTCTGCTGGCGACATGCTGTATTGTGGCGTCCACGTTTGTCCATGGCCAGAAATCTCATGCCCCTCATCTGCAACTTGTTTGGCAAGTTGAGGATGTAGCTCAGCGGCGCGCCCAACCATGTGAGACGTCACCTTGATATTGTGCTTACGCCACAAACGCAGCAGCCTTGGAATGCCTTCGTTCATACCGTAATCGTACCAAGTCGGGGTGATGGTATCTGGATAGCCCTTTTCCATCGGCGGAAACGGCCCTTCGGCATTTTTATCTTGAGCACCTGCTTCAAACTGCATTGAGATTGAAATCACTAGCTGCTCACCACTTGGCCAAAATATTTTGTTCATACCACTGCCGCCTGAACTTTTGGAGTCATTTTCTAAGGTATCTAATGAGGGTAAACCAATAGCCAGCGCCGTTTGGCTTAGGCCGAACCCCGCAGCGATGGCGCCACCAGCCATTAAAAATCGTCGACGTTGATTCATGATTGAGTCCCTGTAGCTAATTGAGAAAATAGCGTTTGATAATCTTCGAGGTGCCAGTTATCTGTGATGAAACCATCCCGTACTCGATACATGTCAACGGCACGAAAATCGATTTTCTGCCCTTGGCCTTGTTGCTCACCAAAGACACCCGTAAAGCGGCCATTAAAACGCAGCCGCACCACAGCGCGATCGCCAACGATTAGCAAATGCTCAACCGAAACAGAGAGGTCGGGGACCGCTGCCCTAAATGCCTTTGAGGCTTCGAGTGGCCCCGTGATCCCCTGCGCGCGGCCAGCGGGCAGAGTACGGTCGAGAAACCCTGTCGCTAACGCACTATGGGCAAAACGTGCATCGCCCGTGTGCCAAAAACTGGCATACAACAAGGCCGCGCGGGCGATAGCTTGCGCCTGCGGTGATTCATCAGAAATCGTTTCCATTGGCGTCACTTTAGGCACTAACGCCGCTCGTACTTTAGTGATTTCTGGGGTCGCGCCGACTTGGTCGGCCATAGCATCTAAGCTCAGACTTGCTAAGCTAAAACCCACAATAGCGATACCTATAAAGCCTGAAAACCATAGACTTAAGCTGAGCCAAGCGGGTAAGCGTTGAACATACAAAGTGTTAACCCGATCCATTATGCCACCTCATCGTCAGCGGTTCGGATGACGGCTCTCAATGCTTCGTTGTGTGTAGGATAATCGGTATAACCCGCCGCACTACCGCCAAACAAGGGTCCTTTGTCGAATGCAGATAAAGGCAATTGATGCATTAAACGGTAAGGCAAATCAGGATTCGCAATAAAAGGTCGACCGAAGGCAACTAAGTCCGCATAACCGTTATCAATCACTTCATTGGCACGCGCCACATCATAGCGACCCGCAACAATAATGCTGCCCTTAAAGACTTTACGCAGCTCGACTCTAAAGGATTCTGGCACCTTGGGCGCATCATCCCAATCCGCCTCTGAAAGATGTAAATATGCCACGCCCAACGCCGATAAATGCTTAGCCGCTAACAGAATAGTGTCTACAATTTCAGGACACGCCATATCTTTAAACGTCACGTAAGGGGCGAGGCGAACCCCGACTTTATTGGCACCAATTTTAGCACTCACGGCTTGGACAATTTCGAGTAAAAAACGAATGCGATTTTCCTGAGAACCGCCGTAGGCATCAGTTCTGTGGTTTGAATTGGTGCGTAAAAACTGGTCAATCAGATAACCATTGCCGCCGTGAATTTCGATGCCATCAAAACCCGCCGCAACCGCATTCACACCCGCCTGTGCAAAATCGGCTACCACACGGTCGATATCCGCCTGCACCATAGCCCTAGGTTCTGGGCAATCCACCATTTGCCCTTCAGGATGCGCTTCATCCACAATCCATACTTTAGTGCCAACGGGCGCAATGGCCGATGGCGCAATAGGGGCATTACCCTGCTGAAAAATCGGGTGTGATACACGGCCAACATGCCAAATTTGATTAAAGATTTTACCACCAGCCTGATGCACTGCCGCTGTGACTTTTTTCCAACCCTCAATTTGCTCCGCGGTATACACGCCCGGCGTAAATGAATAGCCTTGGCTGTCATCGGAGATTTGTGTCGCTTCTGTGATGATTAACCCCGCCGAGGCACGCTGGGCATAATATTGCGCCATCAGGTCATTAGGAATATTGCCTGGCTGCATGGTACGCGCCCGAGTCATAGGGGCCATCACAATGCGATTGTTTAGCGCCAGTGACGCTAATTTGTAAGACATGAATAAACTCATACACACTCCGAACCAGAAATTAAGATGAAACATCAGTGGTGCAATTGTGCATTAGTTAATCTATATTGATAATCAGGCTATTATTAAAATCATTTTCAAAAATAATTTGATATGTATCATTTAAACGATCTGCAATTAGCGCTGCGTATCGCAGCCTTAGAGAGTCTCTCGGCAGCCAGTAAAGAAATAGGCATGACGCCGGCAGCGGCAAGTGCCGCGCTGCAAAGATTAGAGAAAAAGCTAGGATGTCAGCTATTTGCTCGCTCGACGCGGCGCTTACAGCTCACAGAAGAAGGGCGGATTTTTCTCGATTCTGCGAAACCCGCACTGGCGATTCTCGAAACCGCCAGCGCCAATTTAGCCGAACACAGGGGTGAGCTTAAGGGCGAAGTACGCCTCGCCTTGCCTTCGGATATTGGTCGCAGCCAGATCCGTGCTTGGCTCGATGAATTGATGGACAGCGCCCCAGAACTGACAGTGCAGCTGTATTTTGGCGATCATATGACAGACTTAATAGACCAAAATATCCATTTGGCTTTGCGCTATGGCCAGCTTGACGACTCAAATCTGAAAAGGCGTCAGCTCGCCATGACCCCAAGAGTACTGGTCGCCTCACCCGCTTATTTGGCACAACACGGCACACCAAGCACACTAAATGAACTCAGCCAACATGCTGTGCTGATTTTAAATCGCGGCGGTGAGCCGTGGCAGAAATGGAAATTCAGCCATAACGGCGCACCCGTTGAAATCGAAGTCAGGGGTAAACGTTTCTGTAACGATGGTGCAGTGATCCGCGACTGGGCACTCTCAGGTCGTGGGATTGCCTATAAGAGTTGGCTCGATGTGGCGCAAGATGTGACCGAAGGCAGACTCCACTTAGTGCTAGCCGATAAAATAGCCCCGCCGATCCCACTGCAATTGGTATACCTACAAACCGATTATCCCAGCCATAAGATCCGTCGCACCATAGAGTTTTTAGTAGAAAAGCTCAGCCAGTTCTCCCAAAACTATCCACTGCCCTAATGGTAATTTATTCCTTGGGAAGAACGACTGTCACCACACAGCCCTGTTGCCACGGCAATAAGGCTTGCGTGGATTGCTGACAGTTTTCGATTTGAATGCTGCCATGGTGGCGACTGACCACATCCTTACAGATGGCTAAACCTAGGCCTAATCCCGCATCTTTGGTTGAGGCGAATGATGCCATTAACTCACTAGCCTGCCCCTGTAACCCTTCACCATTATCAATCACTAATACTTTGATTTCATGCGGTTGAAAATAGATATCGATCCATAATTGTCGCGCGCGGTTATCGCCGCAGGTTTCTAACGCATCTAAGCTATTTTTCACGAGATTGACCCACATTTGACTTAAGCCAACGCTATCGCCCACCAGTTCAAAAGGCTCACCCTGCACTCGCACATTCACTTGCACATTGGCCCGGTCTAACTCACGCCGCAGTAAAGCTAGCGCCTCCTTCACCACCAGTACGATATCTAACGGCTCTGTCTTGGCCTGACGCCGTTTGAGTAAACCGCGAATACGGTGCACAACCGCACCCGCGCGAATCGACTGCGCATTAATTTTACCCAGTACATCATAGAGTTCGGGATTATCTTGCCCAAGCCTTTCCAGTTGCAGCATGGCGCCTTCGCTGTATTGGGTAATCGCCGCTATGGGTTGATTGAGTTCGTGCGCAAGACCTGCGCCAATTTCCCCCAGAATTGCCGCACTTTGCAGCCGCTCAAGCTGCAATGCCTTGTCCTTTAATTGGCGCTCAGTGCTGACTAAAAACTCACTTTTCTGGCGAAACTTATATTCAAGCCACAGGTGATAAATGGTGGAAATAATGAAAATTAACAACAGTGCGCCACCCCATTCTTTATTTTTTGCCATCCATTTGTATACGGTTTGATAAAGTGGTGGTGATGCTCCCTGTAGTTGTAATTCTTTAAATAACTCAATCACTTTTAACTGGCTTACGGGCGCAGTCCAGCCCAAAGTATCGGCGGTAATTGCTGCAATATGATCGGCGGGTAAATCGAATAAGGCGCGGGTAATCGCCATCGTCAGCTTAGGAGAAACCGTATCCGCCGCAGCGAATGACCAGTTTGGGTATAACTGAGTGCTCACCTCGCAATCATATCCTGCAGGCGTAGCAGGATGGATAACCCGATAATCGCCCTGATTAACAAGACCCGTTGCGATCATTTCCTCTAAGGTACAAAAAGGCGCTATTGCGGCGTCGGCACTGCCATCTCTGACTTGATAGATAAGCGGTTCTAACGGGAACCCGAGGAAGCGCAATTGCCCAAAAAATTGTTCGGGTAAAAACCCCATTTTATGCAGTAACCCCATTGCCGCTTGATACCCCCCCAAGGCCTGCGGATCACTGGCGACCACATTGCGCCCGCGCAAATCCTGCAAGGTACGGATAGGGCTGTCGGCGCGGACAATAATGGTCGCACCTATGGTAAAAGTACTGCCTTGATGCTTACGACTCTTCATTGTCGCAAGCCAAGACAACGGGAAATTGTTACTTAGATGCAGATATTGCCCAGGGTTAGTGACGATAAACTGCAAATCATGCTCAAGTAACTGACTACGCATGCCATTAAAATCCACAGGCACGACTTCAAAATGACTATTAGGCACTTGCTCACTGAGGTAATCCATCATAGGTTGCCAACGCTGCTTGGCCTGTAACACGCCGTGGTTGGCCAACACTCCGACTTTAAAGTGGTTCACCTGTGGCACGTCATCGGCATAGGACTGATTGAGCCCAATGACACTTAGGCATAATCCCATCACTACCGCTTTACACCAAGAGCCCGTCGCCATCGCCGCTATTACCTTGCCTTATATGCTATTAAACGACTTTAACTCGCAGATAAAAATCAAGCTGTGAAATGCCGCCAAACTCTGGTTTCTGCCCTAAGATAATCGGCTAATTTAGTGATGCACCTCCCAAGACCTAGGCTTAAAATTGAGCCAAGCACCGACTCGGCTTAAGCTGATATAGCTCTCCCGCCTCCATAAGGAAATCCATGTCTACAAAATTGCCACTGTATTTAGTTGATGACGATGAAGCGATTCTGGATTCGCTGGGTTTTATGCTTGGGCAATTTGGCTACCAAGTGCAAACCTTCAACAGCGGCCGCGACTTCCTTGCGCACTGTGCATTATCACAGGCGGGCTGCGTGATTTTAGATAGTCGAATGCCAGAAATCACCGGCCAAGAAGTGCAGCAAAAACTGATCGAAACCCACAGCCCGCTAGGCGTGATATTTCTCACTGGCCACGGCGATTTACCTATGGCGTTAAGCGCCTTTCGAAAGGGGGCCTGCGATTTTTTTCAAAAACCCGTATCGGGTAAGGCATTAGTACAAGCGATTGAAAAAGCACAGCGTGAAAGTCAAGCGGCCTTCGAACAGCAAAGTCTGCAACATAAGTTTGACCAACTTACCGAGCGCGAACAGCAAGTGTTAGCCCATGTGATCCAAGGCATGACCAATAAGCAAATCTCGGAGGCGATGTTTTTATCCCTACGCACGATTGAAGTACACCGCGCCAAAATCATGAAAAAACTCGAAGTGAACAATATGGCAGAGCTAGTGCAACACTTAGGCAATCTACATTCTGTTTTATAAGCCAATGACCCATAGTCGCTAAACAATCGCGACGCCTTCTCGCCACGCATAAGGATTTAACCGTTAAACCCTTTTTACCCAGACCATTCAAGATACCGTAACTACACAGTTTTCATCCTACCTGCGACAAGCTGTCGCAGTTTGTGCATTTGGCTTTGTTAAATATCGTATCAGCCCGCACAATCACGCCATAGGTTCCTTCCTTTGTGCCCCGCAGGCGCTCAAGAAATCCACTGCTTTTTGAACCTCCACCCGAGGGTAACTATGCCCTCGGGGATTTTTTTCTCCCACCCGCGAATGCCTTACTCCGAGATAACAACCAAAGTGGAAATTGAACGATCCAGTTCTCGCTCAGCCTGCAAAGCAGTTATATACTTTCCAACCGTCTTAAATAACAAGAATCATGGAAGAGCGAATGTTCAAACCTTTAATATTACTCAGTTTTAGCGCCTTAGCCTTGACATGCATGAGTGGCTGCGTTGGGCCGCTTAATTCAAAATGTGATACAAATTCCCCCTACAGCAAACAAGAATGCAATGCAGCCGATGCCGCTGTTTATGTTGCAGCCGCCATATTAGAAGGCCCAGATAAAGGTCAAACGTGTAACGATATGTCGGGCAAAGCAAAACAAGACTGCTTCGCTCAGCAACAGGCACTAAAAGAATCATTAGAGAAACACGCTCGAAAATAGCATTAAGGAAGATGAATGAAAGCCTCCGTTTTTATTGCCGCGACCCTCGACGGCTATATTGCCACTCCCGATGGGGATATCGACTTTTTAAACCAGCATCCTAGTACTAATCCCGATGAAGATTTTGGTTACCATGCTTTTATCGACACTGTCGATGCGATAGTGATGGGACGTAAAAGCTTTGAAAAAGTCCTCTCCTTCGATTGTGATTGGCCCTATGTGAATATCCCAGTATTTGTATTAAGCCGCAGCGGTGTAACTGTGCCATCGGCGTTAAGTGAGCACGTACAAGTGCTAAATGGCGATGCAGCAAGCATTAGCGAGCAACTCAAAACCCGTGGCTTTAAGCATCTCTATATCGATGGCGGCCAAACAATCCAAGGCTTTTTAGCGGCAGGGCTAATTCAGGAACTCACGCTCACTCGCATCCCCACTTTACTGGGTAAAGGTATTCCACTCTTTGGCGACTTAGCTCAAGCGATTCAATTAATGCCAATTCACACGCAGCAGTACGACAATGGCTACGTACAAACCCTCTATCGTGTTATAGACAAAACGGCTTTATAAGCCGTTTACATTCGGCAGATGGCATTGAAAGATGAAGTGATGGCTTGCCATTTTGCGGCTTGCCATCTTACTGTAAAGCCATGTAACAACAATGTTAAACAACTAAATATTATCAATGACTTACTGATTGCAAATCAAAGTTCCGTTAGAATATTGTCCTCTAACAGATAGGTGAGCAATATGAGTCGTTTGCAGTCATCGAAGGGCTTTACATTAATTGAGCTGGTTGTGGTCATTATCATCCTTGGGATCTTGGCCGTCGTCGCAGCACCACGGTTTTTAAACCTAGGCCAAGATGCCCACGATGCCAGAGCCAAAACCGCATTTGCGGCCTTTACCTCTGGTGTTAAGCTTTATCACAGTTGCTGGCTTGCGGGCGGTCACTCTGGTTATACCCAAGATCTCGCCTGTTATGGTGACGGAAAACTCGACTCGACCACCACAGGATTTCCACTGGGAATAGAGACTGCAACCGCTGATGCCGGTGCTAAATTGCAGGGCGATTATTGTGGTCAGTTATGGCAAGGTCTTTTGGCTAATAATGAATTTGTCATTGCCGATCAATACTCTTGGCGCACAGTTCCCAATGTCGACATTGTTTACTGGTATGGTGCCGTCGACATTACCGATCCCAATGCTTACTGCATTTTCAACTATGTCTCTGACGATCGCAGCTTCGGCAGTGAAAACTGGGATCTTAAATACTATCCCTTCGATGGCCGCACTATTGTAGGTCGATCCACCCTTTCCCAGTAAGCGCTTATTTTTATTGCTAAAGGAGCGCGAAAGATCGCAAACTCCTTTGGCATTTGCCGCGATTACTTGAATTATTGTCATCCATCCCCATATATATCCCATCATCCACCGCAACTTTTGCTGCGGGCCAGAAGAGGATTCATTGTGACCACTATCGTATCAGTACGCCGTAATAATCAAGTTGTCATCGCCGGTGATGGCCAAGTCTCCCTAGGCAATACCGTCATGAAAGGTAACGCCAAAAAAGTGCGTCGCTTATATCACAACAAGGTACTGGCAGGTTTTGCAGGCGGCACCGCCGATGCTTTCACCCTATTCGAGCGTTTTGAGGCCAAACTCGAAATGCACCAAGGCCATTTATTGCGCTCAGCCGTTGAGCTCGCCAAAGATTGGCGTACCGATCGTATGCTACGAAAACTCGAAGCCATGCTCGTTGTTGCGGATGCCGAAGCCTCGCTGATCATCACAGGTAACGGTGATGTCGTACAGCCAGAATATGACTTAGTTGCCATAGGTTCAGGCGGTAATTATGCCCAAGCTGCGGCGCTCGCCCTACTGCAAAATACCGAATTGTCTGCGCTAGAAATTGCTGAAAAGTCCTTAACAATTGCGGGCGACATTTGCGTATTTACCAATCAATTCAAAACGATTGAAGAACTCAATTACTAAACAGCCCGTGAGGAATATTATGTCTGAAATGACCCCCCGTGAGATTGTCCACGAGCTGGATGCACACATTATTGGCCAACAAAAGGCCAAACGTTCTGTTGCTGTCGCCCTGCGCAATCGCTGGCGCCGGATGCAACTTGACGCGGATTTCCGTCAAGAAGTCACCCCAAAAAATATTCTGATGATTGGCCCAACAGGCGTTGGTAAAACTGAAATTGCCCGCCGTTTAGCCAAGCTGGCGAACGCGCCTTTTATCAAGGTTGAAGCGACTAAATACACAGAAGTGGGTTATGTCGGTAAAGAAGTCGAGCAAATCATCCGCGACTTGACCGATATCGCCATCAAGCTGACCCGTGAACAGCAAATGGGTAAGTGTCGCCAACGCGCCGAAGAAAATGCCGAAGAGCGTATTCTCGATGCCCTGTTGCCTAAGCCGAAAAACGACTGGGAAAGCACTGAAACCGATTCCAACTCAAATACCCGTCAAGTCTTCCGCAAAAAACTACGCGAAGGCCAATTAGACGATAAAGAAATCGATATCGATGTGGCCCAACCGCAAATTGGTGTTGAAATCATGTCGCCTCCAGGCATGGAAGAAATGACCAACCAGCTGCAAAGTCTGTTTAAAAACATGGGCCAAGCACCAGCAAAACGTCGCAAGATGAAGATCAAAGAAGCCTTTAAGCTATTGATCGAAGAAGAAGCGGCAAAACTGGTCAATCAGGAAGATTTAAAAGAACAAGCCATTGAAATGGTTGAGCAACACGGCATAGTGTTCCTCGACGAAATCGACAAAATCTGTAAGCGCGGCGAAACCTCAGGCCCAGACGTTTCCCGTGAAGGCGTGCAACGTGACTTACTGCCCCTGATCGAAGGCTGCACAGTCACCACAAAACACGGCATGGTAAAAACCGACCACATACTGTTTATCGCCTCTGGCGCATTCCAGATGTCTAAACCGTCGGATTTAATCCCTGAATTACAGGGTCGTTTACCGATCCGTGTCGAGTTAGATGCGCTGTCAGCCAATGATTTTAAACGCATTTTGACTGAGCCACACGCCTCGCTCACCGAGCAATATATCGCGCTGATGAACACAGAAGGCGTGAAAGTTGAATTCAGCGAATCGGGTATCGACAGCATCGCTAAAGCCGCATGGCAAGTGAACGAGCGCACCGAAAACATCGGCGCCCGTCGTTTACACACTGTGATGGAAAAACTGATGGAAGATATCTCCTACGAGGCATCGGAAAAATCGGGCTCCGCCTTTGTTATCGACGCCGACTATGTCAGCGCCCACTTAGACAACTTAGTCCAAGACGAAGATCTCAGCCGCTTTATCCTCTAGTGCAAAACCCGTTCACCGCCAAGCCCAAACGACTTGGCGGTAAACGACTCAAATGCAAAAGTGTGACTTAAACGAAAAAGCCTGACCAAGGCTCTCGCTTACCCTTTGTATCCTTGGCCGCGAGTGGTTACATTAGTCAGGTGTTATTTTAATGAGTCGTTATCCTATCCTTAGCATTTTCTTGGTAGCCAACCTATGACCACAGCAACGCCCAATGTCACCGATCTTAAACTGAAACGTAAATCACGCATTCTAGAAGTCAGTTTCGACAATGGTGAGCAATATCAGCTCAGCTGCGAGATGCTCAGAGTCTACTCGCCCTCGGCAGAAGTGCATGGTCACGGCAATCCCAAGCTGGTCACCCACAAGAAAAACGTCAACATCAGCGCCATAGAACCTGTCGGTAATTACGCCGTAAAAATCGTCTTCGATGACGGCCACGACACTGGCCTATTCTCGTGGAAAGTACTCTACGATCTCGCCACCCACCAAGTGGATCTATGGGAAAAATACCTCGCCCGCCTACGCGCCGAAAAAGCCTCCCGCGAACCGCTGATCGCGATGAATATAAAGTACAACTAGTACGTTAGGTAAATAGACGCTTAATTGTGGGATGTAAACTCTAGAAACAGAGAATTTAACAATGGGCAGTTTGTGAAGCTGTGAGTTCTCTTACTGACTTGAGTATCAAAGGAAAGACCATGTCGGAAAAAATCCCCTGCCAAGAATGTAACACCTTAATCCTTCCGAGTACCGCCGAGAAAAATGAGGGTTTATGCATGCCCTGCAAAAATGGCATACGTGCAAACCTCGAGCGTGCGAAGGAATACTACCAACAAGAGCGTGAACTCGATAAAACCTGTCCCTTTCGAGCCTTTTGGCGAGATCTTGTTTTAAGGGTACATAACAAAGATCAAGGTTTTTATACGCTTAGAACAGAGGAACAAAATTACTATGCGGTGAACTGCTTATCTTGCGAGATCTATAATGGTGGATTTATTCAGTATTTCGACAACTCTTCAGGTGAGCATTACGCCTTCGCTGAGCGTGGACTTATCCAAATGGGAGCAAGCCACTCATTAAACTTATTGCACCAAGCAAAACAGGCCGTGTTTGGCGAAAAGCCAGTACCAATAGACAGAGATCGTCGTTTAGCCGCAACCGATAACCAAGACCTGTACAGCGTACTCGATAAGCTCGATGACGAGTTTTATAAAGATCTAGATGATCTCGATGCCAAGCTTAAAAGCTACGCCCTTGATTACGGACTGGTAAATAAGACTTAACTGGCGATTGTCGGTAATCACTTAAAGGTAAAGGCTATCCTTGGCAGAAATAAGCATAATTGAGCCTATCTTGCTGACCCCATACCGCAGCCCAGCCATTCACATCACTCATGTAAGCGAAATAAATGGATTGCGTTTTAAGACAAACATCTTGAAATGGCGCTTTATTCTGATTAATAAAATGCGCCGACCTAACCAACACATCAGTACAAACGTCTTCATCCTCCACTAACCAAATAAAATCATCACGCCATTCATCCAATGCTATCGCTGCCTCTGGGGAATAGAGTCTCAACTTATCTTGAGCGAGTTTCATTTGCTCGGGAGTCACAGAACATGAAACCGCCAACTTATCGAATACACCTGAACCGCCAGCCCAAAAAGACAAATCAAATTCCAACCTATCCTCTAGCGGCGTAAAACCCAATAAATTTTCGATAATCATTAAACTTTTAGCTAAATCGGCATCTGGCCTTTGGTAACGCTTTTCAATCCCATCATATTCCCGCATACGAACTAAACTCCTGCTGCGTTAAGTGACGCATTAAAATTGAGTAACATACTATAAAATAATGAAAAAGATAGGACAGGCAAAATTCTTTTTAGATTAGAAGCTAACACCGAAACTTCAGGAGTTCATCTTCCCCTGCGAAGTTGTCGAAATACGCAGATAAAAATGCCGTGGCGACATCATGGATGATGGCGCAGGCTCGGGGGGACAGGGATGTCCCATCTGAGCCGTTAGGCAATTTTTATTGGAGTATGAGACCAGTAACTAATGCATGTAACTTCGCTAGAGGCGTCTTGGCTGATGTGAAAACAATAGGCAAGAAGGATAGAACGAGCAGTCCTCCTTGGTCGACTCTTTATTAAAAAATCAGGGGGTGAAGCCCCACGACTTTGACTTTGCTTTAAAAGCCATAAAACCAAGTTTAGATAAACCTCCTTGTCGAAATCACGACAAATACCCAGCCTTGTGATCCTCACTGCAACCCAATTCGTAATGTCCTGCAATATACCATCGCGAAATGTTTAACCGCGAAAGTCATTCACCAGAGCCCAGTTAATGCAACCACAGCAGCAATTACAGCAATTACAGCAATTCCATACCGTCAGGTTAATTTTAGGCGATCAACTCAATGCCCAGCATTCTTGGTTTAACCGCGTTGATGATCAAGTGCTGTATGTGATTGCAGAATTGCACCAAGAAAACACTTATGTGACGCATCATGTGCAAAAGATATGTGCCTTCTTTGCGGCAATGGCGCAATTTGCCAAAGAGCTGCGGGCGCAAGGGCATCAAGTGCTCTATTTAACCCTTGATGACACCTTCAATAACACTCAGGGCTATAGCGATCTATTGGGGCTCATTCAACATCAAGTGACGCTGGTTGGCGCAATAAAGTTTGAATACCAAAGGCCTGATGAATACCGCTTACTCAAGCAATTGAGCCAGCTTAAGCTCAACACCACCGTGGTGAACAGTGTTGATACAGAGCACTTTATCTTGCCGTTTGACGAAATCGATACGCAGTTCCCCGTCGGCAAACACATTATGATGGAGCACTTTTATCGCCGTATGCGTAAACGCTTCAACATCTTGATGCAAGATGGAAAGCCACTCGGTGGGCAATGGAACTTTGATGCCAGCAACCGTCAGAAGCTTAAACCTCAGGATATAAAAGTCTTGCCTGAGCCATTAATGTTTAGCCTCGATGTAACTGAAATTCTCGCTAGGCTTGAGCGTCACCAAATCCCGACCATGGGTCGCATTGATGGGCCATTGCTGTGGCCTATAAACCGTGCACAAAGCCTCGAGCTATTAACCTATTTTTGTCAGGTTTGCTTGCCTTCCTTTGGCCGCTTTCAAGATGCCATGACAGCGCAACATCCTGCTAAGTGGAGCTTGTGCCATAGTCGGCTATCATTCAGCCTTAACAGTAAATTAATCAGCCCGTTAGAAGTCATCAATGCGGCCATCGACAGCTATCAAACGAATGCTGAAATTGATATCGCCCAAGTCGAAGGATTTGTGCGGCAGATATTAGGTTGGCGAGAATACGTTCGCGGCATTTACTGGGCCAATATGCCGCAGTACGCCAGCACCAACGCGCTCGATGCCCATGGGACGCTACCCGATTATTTTTGGCATGGCGACACTAAGATGAACTGCATGCGACAAGCGTTATCCCAATCATTAGATTTTGCCTACGCCCATCATATTCAGCGTTTAATGGTGATTGGCAATTTCTGTTTATTAACCGAAATCGAGCCAAATCAAGTCGATGAGTGGTATCTAGGTGTGTATGTTGACGCCATAGAATGGGTTGAAATGCCCAACACTCGCGGCATGGCCTTGTTTGCCGACGGCGGTATTGTCGGTACTAAACCCTACGCCGCCAGCGGCTCTTACATCAATAAAATGAGTGATTATTGCAGCGGCTGTCATTACAAGATAAAAGAGCGCAGCGGCGCACTCGCCTGCCCGTTCAATAGCTTTTATTGGCGCTTTATGGACAAACACCGCGCGCGATTGTCGCAGAACCCAAGGATCGGTATGCTATACCAAACTTGGGACAAAATGGACGAGTCCGTAAGGCACGCCATATTAGCCACGGCCGAACACAATCTTGCTCATCTAAACCGTTTATAGTGGAGAGTTTGCCATGAAAGTACTTATCGTCGGCGGGAGTGGGGGGATTGGCCAAGCTATGGTTAAGCAAATTCAAGAGACATATCCCGACGCCACAGTGCACGCCACCTATAGGCATCATCTTCCCCAAGACAGGCAGAATACTATCCAATGGCATGCGCTAGATGTGACCAATGAGGCCGAGATTAAACAACTGAGTGAACAACTTACTGAATTAGATTGGCTGATTAACTGTGTCGGGATTTTACACACCCAAGATAAAGGGCCAGAAAAAAGCTTACAATCACTGGATATCGACTTTTTCCAGCACAATTTAACGCTCAATACCCTACCCAGCGTCATGCTGGCTAAGCACTTCTGCCATGCCTTAAAACAAAGTGACTCGGCAAGATTTGCCGTGATATCGGCAAAAGTCGGCAGTATTACCGATAACAGATTAGGTGGCTGGTACAGCTATCGCGCCTCAAAAGCTGCGCTGAATATGTTTCTCAAAACACTGTCGATTGAGTGGCAGCGGAACATGAAACACTGCGTGGTGTTATCCCTGCATCCGGGCACCACTGACACGCCATTATCTCAACCCTTTCAACAGAGTGTGCCTCAAGGCAAACTGTTTACACCTGAGTATGTCGCCAACTGTTTGCTACCGATCATTGCCAATGCCACTCCGGCACAAACAGGGTGCTTTTTCGCCTACGATGGCACAGAGTTACCTTGGTGAAATAAGCTGAACAGTGAGTCAAGCCATTGCGACGCATACGGGCTCTTGCAACGTACATATTTCAAAGGCCATCTTTCAAATGGCCCTTGCAAAGTGCATTTTTCAAAATGAATCCGGCAAAGCGATGGATCTTTGCCCTTAAAAAAGGGTTATGCCCAAAAGCACCGCTAATCCTTAAAGCCACCCGCTTAAAAATCACCTACCTAAAAATTACCCGCTTAACCTCGCCATAAAACCCAACCTAACCCAATGAAAATCCATCAATAAAGCACTTTTTACGACTCACAAAACCCGGCATTTGACTAGGCTAAATCGCTATTACCCAAAAGTCCTAATTCGAATTTAAAAGCACCTAAATGAACGCTGAAGATAGTTCCTTTGTACGATTGTTAACACTTTTACATTTAAATAACATCTAAGGTCATGCGGTCATTCACGCTTTACACAGAATAAAAATCTGAGAATCTCCGCCTGAGCAACAGCTCATTCTATTCGGCCATGGCAGAGGTATGCCGACGACCCTGTAGAAATCACAATAAAAAACGCTCGCCCGAGCCAGTTAAGCAGTATGGCATTCCAACGTTAATGACAAACGGAAAAAGGATTTTAAGCATGATGCTAAACAAAAAACTGTCGCTACTCTTCATTGCAGTGTCGGCTACGTTAGGCACATCAGCATTTGCTGCTGATATTGTCGATGTCGGTACACTCAGAAGTGCGTCTTCAAGCAATAATCTAGTGTCTCAGTTCAACTTAGACGCAGGTAGCCAACTCAAAGTCGAGAAAAAACTCGACCTAGGTCAAGGCAAGCAGAAGCAACGTTTACAACAATATTTCCATGACGTGCCTGTTTATGGTTTCTCTGTTGCAACGTCACAATCAAGCATGGGCTTCTACAGCGACATGTCTGGCCGCGTATTAAAAAATATTGAAAAGTCGGCTGATTTTGTCAAACCCACTTTAACGGCTAACAAAGCGTTAGATATTGCCATTCGTGGCAAGTCTGAGAAAGCGGTTGCCGGCCTAAAAGCTGAAAACAAACAAGCTAAATTATGGCTTTACCTTGATGATGCGGCTAAAACTCGCCTCGTTTATGTGACGTCTTTTGTGGTATATGGCGATGAGCCAAGCCGTCCATTCACTATGATTGACGCGCACTCAGGTGAAGTACTCAAGCGTTGGGAAGGGATTAACCACGCCGCGAGCGGTACAGGTCCTGGCGGCAACATCAAGACTGGTCAATACGAATACGGTACAGATTTCTCTTACTTAGACGTTGAAGTGAGCGGTGACACCTGCACCATGAACTCACCTAACGTGAAAACCGTTAACTTAAACGGTGCCACATCAGGCGCAACAGCCTTCTCTTATACTTGCCCACGCAATACAGTTAAAGAGATCAACGGTGCTTACTCGCCATTGAACGATGCGCACTACTTCGGTAACGTGATCTACAACATGTATAGCGAGTGGTACAACACTGCGCCGTTAACGTTCCAGTTAACCATGCGGGTTCACTACAGCAGCAACTACGAAAACGCCTTCTGGGACGGCAGTGCTATGACCTTCGGTGATGGCGCAACGACCTTCTACCCATTAGTGAGCTTAGATGTCTCGGCACACGAAGTGAGCCATGGTTTCACTGAGCAAAACTCAGGCCTGATTTACGATGCTCAATCTGGTGGTATGAACGAAGCCTTCTCTGATATGGCGGGTGAAGCTGCTGAATTTTACATGCACGGCACGAACGACTGGTTAGTCGGTGCAGATATCTTTAAAGGCAATGGCGCACTGCGTTACATGGCAGATCCAACCTTAGACGGTATCTCAATCGGCCATATTGACGATTACTATGATGGCATCGACGTACACCACAGTTCAGGTGTCTTCAATAAAGCCTTCTACACACTCGCAAACTTACCGGGTTGGGATACACGCAAAGCATTCCAAACATTTGTGGTTGCTAACCAATTATATTGGACGGCTGACAGCTTGTTCTGGCAAGGCGCATGTGGCGTTAAATCTGCGGCGACTGACTTAGGCTTAAGTGCTGACGATGTGGTTACTGCCTTTGCTGCAGTAGGTATCACACCTTGTGAAACGCCACCACCACCGCCACCACCAGAAGCCACTGAGCTCGCGAACGGTGTCGCTGTGACAGGTTTAGCGGGTGCGTCAGGTAGCAAACAGTACTACAAACTCGACGTAGCAAGCGGTGCAACCAACCTGAGCTTTAATATGTCAGGCGGCACGGGTGATGCGGACATGTATGTTAAATTCGGCCAAGCTCCTACCTCTAGTAGCTATGATTGCCGTCCATACAAAGCCGGTAATGCCGAAAGCTGCCCTATCGAACCAGCCCAAACGGGGACTTATTGGGTCATGGTCAGTGGCTATAGCAGCTACACAGGTGTGAGCCTAGTGGGTGCTTATGACGGTGGCGATGAGATACCAAACCAAGATCCAACAGCGGGCTTTACGGCAAGCTTTGCCAACGGTAACGGTAGCTTCACTAGCACCAGTACTGACAGCGATGGTGATGTCGTTGCATGGAGCTGGAGTTTCGGTGATGGCACAACTGCTTCAGGCGCAAGTGTAAATCATCAGTATGCTCAGTCAGGCAACTACACAGTGACACTGACAGTGACTGACAACGATGGCGCAACAGCAAGCACTTCTGAAGAATTTGCAGTTGAAGTACCAGAAGTGGCGTTAGAAATGACAGTGAAAAACGCTAACAAATCTCGTCGCGGCAGCATTCGTGTTGCACTCGCATGGGAAGGTCATAACGCTGATGAGTACACTATCTTCCGTAACGGCGTTGCGGTAGGTACTTCAAGCAATTCATCGTTTATTGACCGTTTCACCGACCTAGCTGGCACTAGCTTCAGCTATAAAGTGTGTGAAACTAACGGCCCTTGCTCAAACGAAGAAACCGTTAACTTTTAATCGCATAAGAAATCGTATCGTGGCGCTAGCGTAAAATCCTAGCGCCGACTCATCGATAAACTTCTCGTTTCTTGTTAATGCCACTCAGCCTTTTTTGAGTGGCATTTTTTATGCTCAAATGCGGCGCACTAAGCCGGCCTCAATCCCGTTAGTATCCTTATTTCATGTGCTTGAGTCAGCTTCACTGGCCAGCATGCGAGAATAAAGCGTTACTTCAAATGCCCACTTTCACCCACAGGTTTTTTGAGTAACTTACGTTGTAAGGTGCGGCGATGCATCCCGAGTTGTCGGGCGGTGGCGGACACATTGCCTTGGTTACTTCAAATGTCCACTTTCACCCACAGGTTTTTTGAGTAACTTACGTTGTAAGGTGCGGCGATGCATCCCCAATTGTCGGGCGGTGGCGGACACATTGCCTTGGTTACTTCAAATGGCCACTTTCACCCACAGGTTTTTTGAGTAACTTACGTTGTAAGGTGCGGCGATGCATTCCCAATTGTCGGGCGGTAGCGGACACATTGCCTTGGTTAGCATTAAGCACTTGCTGAATATGCTCCCACTCCAAACGCTTAGGATTGAGGGGCGAGTCATCGACTTCATCTTCTTGAAGGGTATGGGAATGCCCTTGCATTTCCAGCGCGGCGAGTAAGGTTTGAGTATCAACAGGTTTAGCTAAATAATTATCGGCGCCGAGGCGAATCGCTTCCACCGCAGTGGCAATACTGGCGTAGCCGGTGAGCAACACCATGGTCACCTTAGGCAGCAGGTTACGTAGCGGCACAATTAACCCTAAGCCATTGGCTTCGGCCAGCTTCATGTCTAACAGGATATGGCTAGGGCGAAACTCCCGCGCCACCAGCAGAGCATCGCTGGCATCATGGGTTAGGCGGCACTCAAAACCGTGACGCGTAAGCCGTCGGCCTAAAATACTCGCCAGAGAAAGGTCATCCTCGACGATTAACAAACGTTTCATGATCTGACTCCGCCAGCGGCCTGAATGTTGGGCGATAAAGATGCCGCTTTGTCCTTTAGAATCGTAAAGCGAATTTGTGCCACAGTTCCGCCTTGGGGATGATTGGCCAGAATCAATTCTGCGCCCAAACGCTCTAGACTGGCGTGACTGAGTAGCAGCGCAACACCTAAGCCCTTGGGACTCTCAATTAATAAGGTGCCCAATTGCGGCAATAAAGAGGGCGCTATGCCTGCGCCATAATCACGGATCTGCAAATAGATCTGATCTTCACTTGGCACGATATCTAAGCTGATATCCACCTGCGGCGCACCTAGGGTTTCGACACTGGCGCGGGCAGCATTTTCAATCAAAGCCATGATGGCAGGTGTTAGACTCATATCAGTCAGAATGCTTTGCTCTGCCAGTTGCTCAGGCGCACAGGTAAACAGCCAGTTCAGTTCGGTCTGCGGCATGAGCAGTAAGGTTTTCTGCTTTAAACTGTCCACCAGCTCAGCGATCTTTTGTGGCCGCTGGCGGCGATCGCGGATCGACTCTGTCGCTAATCGCAGCTCGGCGAGCGTATGTTCACAGCGGCCTAACGCAGTCTCCATCTCCACAACCGTTATCGAAGTGCCGCTCATATCTTCTTTTACTTCATCGAGTAACAACCTCAGGCTTGAGAGCGGTGTGGCCAATTGATGCGCCATCTGCGCCGATGCAGTGCCTAGTGCCAAGAGTTGTTCCTGACGCAATTGCCCTTCACGCATATAAGCTAACTGCGCATCTTGGCGGCGCATACGTTTAGTAATCAGCGCCACGCTGGTTGTCATCACCAAAGCTGAAATCACAAAGTTAAACCACATGCCTAAATAGTGGGAGCTCATGTCCATACCATGGTGCTGCATGGGGGATTCGGGCACAGTAAAAATCATCAAGCTGTAGGCTAAGGTTGAAATAGCCGTCAACGCCCAAGGTGCCCAGATTGGCAAAGTCACAGCCGCAAGTGCAATCGGCAGCAGTAATAACGAGATAAACGCATTAGTCGCGCCGCCGGAAAAGTGCAGCCAAGAGATCCAAAATAGTGTGTCTAAACTGAGCGCGATAAAGAGGCCACGCTCCTTGGCAAACAAAGGTTTACGTAAGGCTAATGTGAGTGACAGGTATAACACCTCCAGCACTAACACATGCACTAACGGCTCCATTTGCAGGCTAAGACCAAAGGTGTCGGCGGCAAACATGGTTAAGCCAATTTGCAGCAGCAATCCTAAGGTTCGCAGTAATGCGACTTGGTCGGCGGCCTGTAGACTGGTCCCTAAGATCTTAGCCATAGCCATTCCTACAGTGTGAGTCCGAGTGCGGCCAGTGCGCCACTCGATTGCGTTAATGCTTGGCGTGCACCCGTGGCGAAATCAATGTCGGAGCGAATACCGAGCGCCGCTAAACGTGCACAACTCAAGCTACAGTCCCTTGGCCGTTTGGCATTATCCGTCGGTGTCGACTCAGGCGTTAAGTGTGCCGTGCTGAGTTGTAAAATCTCCCCTAAGGTCAACAGCATCTGATACTTAGTCATAGTCTCTGCGGCGCTAAAGTGATAAATCCCCTGCACGATAGGCGCTTCAATATGCTGTGCAATCATCTTGTCTATGGCTTGGGCAATATCGGCGGTCGAGGTTGGACTTCGCACGGCCCAATGATCGACACCCTGAGCCCGACGATCAATCAATTGGTTAACCAGCACTAGCACAGCAGATTCACTCAGCTTCTCGACTTGGCCGTAAAGGATTGGCAAGCGTAGCACGGCAAAATCAGCACTCGTGTTAAGCACTATTTCTTCGCCCTTTAGCTTAGATTCACCATAAAAATTAACAGGATGAGTGGCAGCATCTTCGGCGTACTTAGGCTGAGTGCCATCGAACACATAGTCGGTGGAGATATAGATAAGCCAAGCATTATTGGCCTTAGCTGCCATAGCGAGGGCTTGGCTGGCGGTTAAGTTAAGTGCCAATGCCGCCTGCGGATTTTGCTCCGACACATCGGGGCGACGCTCGGCGGCGCAGTGCACTATGACTTGCGGTTGCTCGCGGGCGATAAATGCCTCGACAGCCAAAGGGGCTGTCAGATCGAGTTTATGCACTCGCTCACTTGCGCGGCTAAAACCTGTGGCCACAACCTCATGTCCCGTTAATTCAAGCTGTTTTACAACAGCTCGGCCGAGTAGCCCAGTCGCGCCAGTTACCATGATCTTAGCCATATTGCCCCATTCAGTTTCAACTCATGTGTATGACTGACAATTCTAAAAGCTTTTCATATTCAACGCACTTGTTTACTCTTTTAAACCAAACTTACTTAGGGTTAACTCACTTGAGATTAACCTGAGCACCAATAGGCTGAATTTGAGTCCGACACTTCCTCTGATATTGGCAGGCCCTATGCTGCGCCACTGCGATGCCACACATTTTACCTTGTGGTTTGTGAGTCGTGAGCCATTAACTGATCTTACGTTGCGCCTAGGTGAACATGAGGTTCCGTTGCAGGATGCCGATGTGCACTATGTGCCACTCGGGCAGCACGCCCATCAATATCTGATCATGCTGTCGCGACCAGAGTTACTCACGCCGAATCGAGTCACAAATTACCAAGTATCCGCCGCCCAACATGGGGATATTTTTGCCAACATCAGTCAGCTGAACTATGGCGATGCCTCATCGCCAAGTGTGCGTTTTATCCCAGAATTAACCCAAGTATTCCATGGCTCTTGCCGCAATCCGCATCACCACAGTGACGATGCGCTCGTCGCCGCAGATACCTATTTAGCCAAGAGAATCGACACGGGTGTAGCGGACGATCGCCCCGCTCTTATCGTGATGAGTGGCGATCAAGTTTATATCGATGATGTGGCAGGCCCCATGTTAAACGCCATAGGACAAGTCATCGACTTGCTTGGCCTTCAGCATGAGCAATTTGAAGGGGCGAACATAGCCAGTAGTGAAACACTGCATTATCAACCGGCCGATTTGTATCAGCGCCATAAAAACCTGCTGCCGCACACTCAATATCCCGCCAAAACCGCACTATGGCGTTGGTATCGCAATCACCCGATTTTCACTTCCTCCATCGCTGAGAATCATCTTGTCAGCCTGAATGAAATCATCGCCTTGTATTTACTTACTTGGTCGCCAGAGCTGTGGGAATTAGTCAATATCCCCAAGGATGTTGATGGCTTAATACCCGCCAATAACGCCCGCTGGCAGAATGAATGGCAACATTTGCTCGGCTTTAAAGCTGGGCTGACGCAGGTGAGGCGCTTTATGGCGCACATTCCCGTTTACATGATGTTTGACGACCACGACGTCACCGACGACTGGAACCTCACCGCCAAATGGGAACTCGCTGCCTACGAGCATGCATTTTCAAAACGCATTATAGGTAATGCCCTGATTGGCTATACCTTATTCCAAGGGCTTGGCAATGCGCCCGATAAATTTGCTGATGAAATCCGCCCGCTGCTCGATGCTTTTTTTGTACAGCCATAGAGTGAAAGTCAGGATCTACTCATCGACGAATTACTTAAATTTGAGCAATGGCATTACACCTTAGCGACCTCGCCCAAACTTGTGGTGCTCGATACCCGCACTCGCCGCTGGCGCAGTGAATCCAATCTCGCAAAACCTTCCGGCTTAATGGATTGGGAGGCGTTAATGGATTTGCAGCAAGAATTGCTCGGCCAGTCGAAGGTCATTATTGTCTCTCCTGCCCCTATGTTTGGGGTCAAACTGATTGAGGCTGTGCAGCGTACAGCCACGCTGATGGGCGCTTCTTTGTTGGTGGACGCCGAAAACTGGATGGCCCACCCCGGTGCCGCCAACGCGCTACTGAGTATTTTTATGCACCGTAAAACCCCAGAGGAATTTGTGATCCTCTCCGGCGATGTGCATTACTCCTTTAGTTACGACATTAGTATTCGTTTTAGACGCAGTAGTCCTAACATCTACCAAATCACCTGCAGCGGCATTAAAAATCACTTCCCCGAGAAGTTTTTACCGATTTTCGATAAACTCAATGGCTGGTTTTACGGCCACTTTTCGCCACTGAATTTACTGACAAAACGAAAACGTATGTCGCTGCGCGGCAGAAGACCGAATGGTGCGCCGAGCAAACGTTTAGTGAATAAAAGCGGTATTGGGATTTTGGAACTTGCGGATGATGGTGCGCCAACAAAAATTGCAGTTTTACATGGTGATATGAGCGAAACCTTGTTCGAACCTCCCAAACAGGAATAACAAATTAAACGGGTTTATTATGTTTAACCGTCTCAGGCTGAGTGGCGCCCGAACCCGAATCCAGCGGTGGAATATTTTTAGATAATACCTCATCGGTTTCGACTTTCTTCGGCTGTACTTGATTGAAAATCAACGCCTCTGGCTGCGGCTTACCTGCTGGTTTCTCATGTACCATTTGATCCCAAATCACCTTCGAGTCTTGGTCCACATCATCAGCCTCAACGACCGATGCAGCAGACGAACTCGGTTTCTTCGGTTCAATCACCGCAGCCCCCTTACGGATCTCAGCGGCAATATCCTTCAAATAAGGTTGTTTCGTCCAGTCGCCAACAAACATGGCTGCCACTAATACCGCAGCGCAAAGTAAGATAGAGATCATCGCAGATTTAGTCATTTTACAATCCTAATAGGCTGATAAAACGCAGTCATGATAAATTAGATTGCACTTATCATAACCACACAAAAACCAATTAGACCAGTGCTGGACTTTATACCCTGCTAGCAATGAGTATCAAAACCTGTACACAGCAGGCATTTGGCGCATTAAGCTCACGCTACCAAACATAATCGAAACTGACTTCAACAGGTACCCCTTCAATAGAAACAGGTAAAACCATTTCAGGTTTTAAAGTAATCTGCAGCACAGGCTTTTCTCCATCAAAGGGACCAGAAAGCTGCTTAGGTAAACGCCCAACTAACTCAGTTGGTTCGGAAATGCTCGCTCTAAAACGGTCACCATTTGCTAAAGTAATTGTCGCTTGCTGGCCTATCCTTGTGTAATCCAAATATTTAGGTTCGAGAAATGCTAAAACAACTGGACTCTCTCGACCTGCAAGTAAAGCTAATGGACGGTCCTCAACAATATGCTCTCCAGATTGCACCAGAATATCCACGACTCGAGTTGCCGTTAACGCCCTGATTTGTAATTGTGATTGCTGCGCCTTAAGCCGAGCTAGTTGTAACTCAATATTGCGACGGGACTGGGTGACCACACCAGCACTCAACTCCACGAGCTGCTTTTGCTTGGCCTGCATTAAATCAACCTTAGCTTGCTCCAATGCCATTTTGGAGGCGGTATGAGCTTGTAGTACTGTCGCCATATCAGAGGTTGGTACAACTCCCTTTTTCTGAAAATTCTCATAACTTTTCAACAAAATGTCCTGCCGAGTAACGCCCTCGCTGGCGACGTCAATACGAATTTGTAATTGCGCCAAAATCACTGAATTTAAGCTTAGGTCCTCAATATTAAGTTGGGCTAACTGCCTTTCTAACTCACCTATTTGGGCATTCAGTTGCGGATCTGTGATTGAGAGGATTGGCGTTCCGACATTCAGCGTATCACCAGGCTTTACCTCAATAGCACTGACATCGCCAGTACTCGGAGCTCGCACTTCTAATGGCTCAGTCGTTACTATGCCACTCGCCAACACAAATAAATGTGGTCGCAACAAAATCCAACCGACAATGGCAACTGGCGCAATAACTAACAATAACAATAAATACCAACGCCCTTTGAATCCACTACGCTTAGCGGCAGCATAGCGCACTCCAATACCCTTATCTTCAGTCGGATTTTGCGCCTTGTCACTGGCTTGATAACTCACTTTCATTAAAACTTTCTCCCGCGTTTTAACACCCACCAAGGCGCCATTGAACTTTCTTCATGTGAACGTCGAACCATTTCGTTTAACAAGGCAAACAGACACACCATTCGCATAAACAGTGCATAAAAAGGATATAACGGTAGCCAAACAGCTAAGCGTAAATCTTGAGGAATTCGCTCAGATATCGCCAATAGAACCATTGAATAAAAGAAAGCTAAAATGACTAAATAGAAGCCGTAAATCGTTAATGCAATAGACAAAATAAACTGCCATGGAAAACTAACAACAATACCAATCCCATAGAAAACGATCACAAAGGGCATTAATACGTTCTGTAAAAAACCGTAGAGCAAGGTAAATACAAAAGTACCGCTACCCAATAGTTTGGGTGTAAATGCTGGCCAGTGTTTACGAAAATATAAAAACAATAAATCGCCATCCCAACGTAGCCTTTGCCAGACTAAGGTTTTTAGATCCGCAGGGGCATCCGTATGGCCAATAGCCAGTGTCGCAAAAGGGATCCGCCAATCAGGATGTCGTTTAAAGTACTGTTTTATTCTTATGGTTAAATCAAGATCTTCTGCAGTGTGAGTGTCCCAGCCACCAATTTGGATTAAAAAGGTTCGTCTGAAAGCGCCAAAAGCACCAGAAATATTGTTCAGCAAATTCCACTGCCCTAACCCTGTTTTACCACCTTGCATTGAGATCAAGTATTCAATAGCTTGCATCCGAGTAAATATGGATTCACTCACATTCCGCACTCGCAATGCTCCACCCACAGCAGGCACATTCGGGTCTTCAAAATGTGGCACTATCTGCGACACCATATCGTTATCAAAGGAAGTATCAGCATCGGCATTGATCACTATCTCACCCGTCGCTGTCGCCAATCCCGCATTTAATGTCGAGACTCGTCCACCCCGCTGCCACTTAGGCAGCACAATTACAGTGCGATTATGAGTTTGGCACGCCTTAGCCGCGGCCATTGCAACACGGTAAGTCAATCCATTTTGGACAGCCCCATCAACCACAGCAATGATCTCTATCTCACCGTCATAAACTTGCTCGATAAAAGAATCAATCGTTGACTTCACCGCCTCACCTTCGGCATAACAGGTAATCACACAGGACACTTTAGGTCTAAACAGCGACTGCTTAGGCACCTGCATAAAGCTGGTATAAAAGAAACGTAAAATGCCTGTCACTACGAGTAGCATTAAGGGGACTTCATATAACAATATCAACGGCACCAACCACACAAAGAACGTTAAGTGCTGTGCAAGTTGATGCCAGATATCCAGCAACATATAAGTGATGGTATTGAATTCACTCATCACATTGGCTTAGCTTGTAGGAGTTGATCTGTAAGCCACTCACCGACATTTTCACCAATATTGGCTGGTAGGCTAATGGCCTTAACGCTTAACTCGATTTTCGAGGATGATTGCAGCTCTTTCAAATCAAAAAGCTTGTTATAAATACTCTTTAACTGCTTGATTTCTGTCATAGGCAACAGCATTAACAGCCCATCTTGAGTGTAATTACTGCAAGCATCAGTCACCCGGATCACACTGCGTAAACGCTCTTGCAATGCGTCCAGTTGAGCAAAACCTTTAGCCTCACCCTCTGCACTTAAAAACTCAGCCACATTAAGCATTTGCACCGACAAAATGGAATGTGTCTGATGATGACGTTTTGCCAGTTTGTTCTGCCAATCAAGTAACCAATAGAACTGCTCACTGACCATCTGTTCACCCGGAGCTAAACTGAAAAGCGATTGCGATCTTCCTTGGCGAACCAAACTACGTCCATGCGCCGTCAATTGAAAACTATACACATTACGTACATGTAAAGAATCGAGCTTACTACTTACCTTACAATGCAAACACTCGGCCTCAACCACAGCATCGACAAATAAAGTGTGGCATGAATTACAGTGATGATTTTCTATTGGTCTATCGTAATCAACACCTATGTGTCGTAGGTTCTGCAAACAATTCGGGCAACTCAGGGTATTGAGTTTTCGGAACAATGCTTGATCACCTACATGTCCGCAATTAAAACAATGCAAGCAACTTTGCTGCTCAGTATCAATACTGTGGCATTGCGGGCAAACATCAATGTAATTTAAATGCCCCGAATGGCAACTCGGGCAAAATCGTAAACGATTTGATAGTGTAGATTTCTCAATCCAATTATTTTTTTGTAAATCACTCAACCAAGCGAAACTCTCCTCAGGACTCACACCCCAAGCGTTTAATAAAGGATAATCATATAAATAGCGTCGTGCTGGCACAGAATGAGGTTCAAGAATCGCGTCATGATGACACCACAAATAACATAATAATTTATGTACAATATCATCTTGAAAATTGAGTTTTATTTGCTGTTTTTTTAGCTTATACGACTGATATTGCTCTTTATAATCTTCTCGCCAGATTCCATTTCCGAGAAAAGATGACAATGGACTTTCGCGGGAGACCAATATTAAGCTCAATGCAGTAAGTTCATGTTGCCTCAGCATCATAAGCCACTTGTCTTGCTCTTCTGATTGTACTGATAAGACAATTATCTCTGGGATTCGCCCATTACCAATCAAAGCTTCTACTGAGTTAAATTGCTCAAACCAAGGGTGCCAATCAGCATTTTGATAGCGACCAATCCAGACAAAATAATCATGGGGTAAATCGACACTCAAATTACTAAGAATGACTTCTTTCATATCAATATCCTACATAGATTGCGATCTTGTCTAAGAGAGTTAAAAGACAGTTCAAGAACAACATCCATGTAATAAACTAATACTCTAGACCAAAAATTATAAATAACAGCTAATTTAGGGCTAAATTAATAATCAGTTAAGTATTATAAACAGAAGTTAAATCTTATTGTGGTTAAATCTAATGCATTATAAATGATAATTTATAAACCAATACTTTACAGATAGTTAGTTATCAACGACGGGTTTAACATATTTACACACTTGTTAGTTATACATGTATCATTCGCAATTTTGTTAATAAAAAGATAAACATTAATATCAAAAAAGAAATGATATTGAGCTTTAATTAAAAACCCTCACATTGCACGTCGTGATGGATCCCGCTCACAGGGTCAATGAAACGTAAACGCTGAGCCATCAACTTAAGAGGCGTCGCAAACTTATCCGGCCCTTTGGGTAATAAGCTTGGATAAAATCTGTCGTTTAACAATGGCATACCTAAGCTTTGCATATGCACCCGTAACTGGTGAGTTTTGCCGGTAATTGGGCTCAGGTGGAACAAACCAAGATCGCCTTTTATGGCCACTAGGCTGATTTCGGAATGGGTATTCGCCTCGCCTTCAACGATTTTCATGGTAAAACTCGGGTCGCTCGGCTGCATGCGGTTTTTCACCGTCCAATGCAGGGGCAAAGTTAAGTTTCCCTGTTGATATTGTTCAATAATATCAGGTTTCAGCTTGGCAATCGCTTGATAGTCTTTACGAATAGCATCGTCGATAAATAATTGATGATAAAGGGCGCGGGTTTCGGGCGCGACTGTCATCAAGATCACCCCTGCGGTTTCACGGTCAAGCCTATGAGCAGGCGCGATAGTGTCTATGCCGGTGCGTAATCTCAGTCTATGTACCAGACATTCGTTCACATAATTGCCGCTTGGGGTCACAGGTAAAAAGTGTGGTTTATAGGCCAAAATAACGTTGTCATCTTGGAATAGGATCTGTTCTTCGAAGGGAATTTTCGCTTCGACTGGCACTTCACGGTAGTAATACACCCGCGCTGCAGGGCGATACTCGGTGTCCAAGGCTATCAAACTGCCGTCGCGCCAATGCACTTTTCCGTCGAGGATCCGCTGACGCCATACATCTTCACCTATGCGGGCAAAATGTTGTGCGAGAAAGGCAAACACTGTGGGTTTATCTGTGATATTCACAGGAAGCACTATGTAAGAAGGTTGGGCGGCGCGGGCAGATGCTGTCATATCACAAAAAAAGCGGCTATAGAAAGCCGCTATTCTAGCCTTTTTGTGGTTTTTCAGTCCACATGGGACTTGATAAGTTGCAGCACGAAGTCCAAGGTTTTGTGGCAATCGGGCTGATTAACTAACACTAATTTGTCTTTATTATACATGGGCAAAACCTCGAGCCAGCGCTGGCTTACCCATGCAGCATCTTCTAAATGCACTTGAGAATAGAGCTCAAACAGATCGGGATTCACCTCATAAAACTGCTCTAATGCAGCGCTTATTAGCTCAAATTCACCTTTAATCGGCTCTTCTTGCCAGTTACGGCAGGGTAAAGTGCGCGCCATCCATAACTTATCTTTGGCCTGCGCCGCCGAGAGGATACTGACGCGCTGGCGCCCTTCGAGCACTATGCTGAGTGAATCGTCTTCTAGCTGATTAAAATCGATAATGTCGCACTGGGTAGCGGTGGGATAACAGGGCGGACTGCCGCGGGGTCGAATGGTGGCAAAGGCGAGCGCATACTTTCCCTTGAATACATCGGCCACCATGCGCAGATGACCGGGGTCGACCACACGAACTTCTACCCGTCCCTGTGGCAGTAACAAGGCATCGCGCATGAGTAACGCCATTTCTCGTGTTTGCATAGCAACCTCCTGCCCCTCAAATAGAAGGAAACGAACATCAATGCATTCGTATTCCTTATTACCTTAGAGTGTAGCAGGTGGAGTAATTTCCTTCCTGAAGCCGTTGAGTGCAAAATAAATTGGCGACCCAACTATGCTAAATCAGAGCATTTCAAACCAGCCATTTTAACCCCCGTTTTCTGGGCCACCTCACTTAAAACTAAAAGCGCTCTAGTCGCTCCAGCACATTTCCCTTAGCAACAACCTCGGCAAACTCCTCCGCCAGACGTTCACTCAAGGCCACCGATGTTCGCCAGTATTGCATCCGCTGCGCCGTATCCAGTTGTTTAAAATCTTCGCGGTCGGGGATTTTGCCAAAGGGTAATGAAGCCACAAATTCGGCCGTTGGCGCCAACACGAGTGCATTGTGATAATTGGCTCGACCTTGGCGCCACTTCAAGGATTTATCGAACCATCCTGGGCTGATCGTCGGATAGAAATGCGGATACAGCGTCAAGCCAGTTGCGTGGGATAAAGGCAAGTCGAAGTGATAGTCGGTAATGCCGCCATCGTAATATTGCCCATCGGCAACGCCCTCAATTTGCGGCACTGGGGCTAGCAACAACGGAATAGACCCCGTTGCTAACATCACAGCATCGACATTGGCCTCGGTTAATTCAGCCTGCTGACTGGGTAAATCATTGAGTTGCAAAAAGGGGGATGCTACAGCTTGTTGACTAAAAACCACACGTTCAAAATGCCAGCCTAAACTTCGGCGGCTCAATAAGTTGGTCGCCGCCGTCATCGCCAGCCCCGCCGCGAGTGGCAGCTTTGCCGTTAAACGATTTAAATGTTTGCCGCGGCACACTACTAAATGACTGTGGATATGAGCGTTATTGACGATCTCACTACCACCACTGGCGCCTAAAATCCCCTGCACTACGCCTTTAACTTGTGCACTGACTTCCTGCGGAGTTGGCATACTGTCGTAACGCTGACCAATATAAAAATCCTCTAAGCGACCATAGGCTGCGAGAGGATCTTGCTGCGCCAAGCAGGCTAAACGCCACGCCCCTGAAGACGCGCCAAGCGTATAAAGCGGTGTTTGTCTGTTTTTGAAAAACTCAGAAAACAGATACTTATCTAGCCCTGCGATACCAAGCCATTTAGGTCCACCGGAGGCGGCAAGTAGCTGGGTAAAATGTTCAGATTTAAGGCCTTGTTCTGCCAAGGTATTAAATGCTGTTGCTCCCGCGAGAAATCGTAACGCTGACAAATCTGTGTTCCTTCAAGCCAGTGCCATTAAAATGAAATAACGCATTAAACCACGATGGCGCACGTCAATAAACAATTCATATCATCGACTTAACTCGCCAAAACACCCAAAGCACATCTGCCGATAACAAGGTTTAATCCATATATTCAACTGCATTTTAAACATTAACTAGAACACTCGGCTCTGAGTTAGCACATTTATGTCTAGATGTAACAATTGTTACAGTGATAACCTTCTCCACATTGAATTGTTACGTTACCTTTAATCTGCACTCCTAAGTTCGAGTATCGGGTTACAAACATCATTGAGAGGTTTTTATGCGCCTAGGGATTATCGCATTGGCAGTATCATCTATACTCGCCATTCCAGCTGTTCAAGCCGAAGAGCAACAGCCTGGCTTCGAGAAAATCGAAATCATAGGTTCACGCATAGCACTGCGCACGGCAACTGACAGTGTTGCCCCTGTAGACATTATCACTGCCGAGCAGCTCGAATCGACCGGTATGACTGAAACCGCTAAAGCACTGCAATTTGCCGCCCCAAGCTACAGCTTCCCATTTTCCTCAGTGACTGACGGTTCAGATGCGGTGCGCCCCGCCAGCTTACGCGGCCTGTCGCCCGACCACACCTTAGTGCTAGTGAACGGCAAACGTCGTCACGGCTCAGCGCTAGTGCATTTAAGTGGTACTGTGGGTAAAGGTTCATCTAACGTAGACTTAAACGCTATCCCTATGACGGCGATTAAGCGCATCGAAATTTTGCGTGATGGTGCCTCGGCACAATACGGATCGGATGCAATTGCTGGCGTCATCAACGTGGTGCTAAAGGACAGCGATCAAGGCGGTAGCGTCTCGGCTCAAGCAGGACAAACCTACATAGGTGATGGCGAGCAATGGCGTGTGGGTATAAACCACGGCATCAGTTTAAGTGACGATGGCTTTGTGAATGTCTCCCTAGAAGCCCACCATAAAGACAGCACTAACCGCGCTGGATTGGACCCTCGTCAACAGTATGAAAAATTACCCGATGGCTCAGCCGATCCCCGCGAAGCCACATTTAACCGTAAGAGCCACCAGGTCGGCGATGCCGAATATGACAACTTAGGTCTATTTATCAACGCTGCCCAGCCCATCACAAAAGATGGCAAACTCTATGCGTTTGGTGGCATCAGCCAACGTGAGACTAAGTCAGGCGCCTTTTACCGCCGCGCACTCGACGCCCGTAACTTAACTGAAATCTATCCAGATGGTTTCTTGCCGCAAATCAATCCTAAAATTATCGATGCTTCCTTAGTGCTGGGGTATGAATTCAGCCTAGGCGAGTGGAATATTGATACTTCGGCAGGCCATGGTGAAAACTCATTTAACTACAATATTGTTAATACCTTAAACGCCTCTTTAGGCCCAGATAGCCCAAACGAGTTTGACGCGGGCACACTCACGACCCGTGAAACCAATCTTAATATTGATGCTTCGCGCTACTTTGCCTTTGCCAATGACTCTGAAATCCTGTTTGCGACGGGTGTGTCGTGGCGCCAAAACGGCTATCAAATTGAAGCCGGCGAAACGGGTTCATACATCAATGGCGGTTACGACAACCGCGCTGCAGGCAGCCAAGGTTTCACTGGTTTTACCCCTGAGTCGCAAGTGGATGAAACCCGTGACAATACTGGCGTTTATGTCGAGCTTGAAAACCAGTTAACCAATGAGTTTTACTGGGCGGCGGCGCTGCGTTATGAAAACTATTCTGACTTTGGTGGTAACACCAGTTGGAAGTTAGCGGGCCGTTACGACTTCACCGAAAACTTAGCCCTGCGCGGTACGATCAACACAGGCTTTAGAGCGCCGAGCGTACAACAACTGTACTTCAGCAATATCTCGACGCTGTTTAATCCCGATCCTGTAACTGGTCAGCTGGTGCCTATTGAGTCAGGCACTTTTAACACCCTATCGCCAGTGACCAAAGCACTGGGTATTAATGAGTTAGATCCCGAACTATCCCAGTCATTCAGTTTAGGCTTGGTGTACACCAATGACACAGGCTTAGCACTGACATTAGATACATATCAAATCTCCATCGATGATCGCATTATTCTGTCGAGCTCAGTGACGCCTAATGATTCGCCCGCCGTAGCGGCAGCGTTAGCAGGCACCAATGCGGAATCGGCGCGCTTCTTTATCAACGCCGTCGATACCCGTACCCGTGGCGTAGACCTTGTGGTGAGCCAAGATTTTGATATCGGCTCATGGGGTAATTTACGGGCGAACTTAGCCTATGCCTACAATAAGACTGAAATCCAAGATATTCATTTCCCACAAATTTTAGATGGGTTAGGCAAAAAGCTATTCGATAGCATAGAACAAACTCGCATGACCTCGGCGACGCCGCATAACACAGGTAACTTGGGCTTGACCCATGAGCTAGGCGACTTTAAGACCAATATTCGCCTCAGCTACTTTGGTGATTACACTGTTGGCTATGCCACGGGTGATGTGA
The DNA here is from genome assembly GCF_031932065.1 of Shewanella scandinavica. NCBI lineage: Bacteria > Pseudomonadati > Pseudomonadota > Gammaproteobacteria > Alteromonadales > Shewanellaceae > Shewanella > Shewanella scandinavica. The sequence goes on along the minus strand of NZ_JAUOES010000026.1, from coordinate 18,356 downwards.
ATTACAGCGATCAATGGGTGATGGATCTGTCGGTGAGATACGCAGCAACCGATGCGCTAAGTTTCACCGCTGGAGTACAAAACCTGTTTGATGTGTATCCCGAAAAAACACCCGCGATTAACAGCAACAACGGCATTTTCGTCTATCCATTAACCAACACCCCGTTTGGTTTTAATGGTGGCTACTATTTCTTAGAAGCTAAATACACTTACTAAGCGAGTCTTAGCGAACAAAGTGACACTTGATATAAAAACAGGCCATGCAATGGCCTGTTTTTTTATGTCTAAAGCTTATGTCCTAACGGCGACTATCTGATTATAATCTTTACAATTCACTCATTCACATCCGCCATGTCGAGTAACCGATGATCGTCGATACCTTAGCAAACCGCCATATTTATCAATCCCTAAGCCCTCGGCTTGCCACAGCATTAGAACATCTTGCCACCACAGACTTTAGTCAGCTGCCCGTGGGCAATTATCCCCTCGATGGCGACAACATTTTTGTGATAGTCAACGACTACCACACTAAGCATAAATCGACTGAACCCTTTGAAGTGCATAAAAAATATATCGATGTGCAATATGTTTTCAGTGGTGAAGAAGAGTTTGGTTATTTGCCTTTAGCGGGCCAAACACCCTCAAAACCCTATTTTGACAAACACGATTACGCCGAGTTTGATTACGAGACAAACAAAGCCAATGCCTCTTATGTGCAACTCAAAGCGGGTATGTTTGCGCTATTTTTCCCCGGTGACATGCATATGCCAGGCACTGGCAATATCGCCACAGCAGTGCGTAAAGTCGTGATAAAAGTAAAGATCTAACCCTTAAGCAATCTTTGCCGAACCTCAGCTCAGGATTTTTAGCGTTATAGCGTCTTAAGCGTGCAGTGATATGCGCTTTGGCTATTTCCGATCCGAGCCAAATATTGCTAAAATTGTCACAAATTTAAAGGAGAGTCCCTGAAATGCCTATTTACGTTGTCGGTCACAAGATCCCCGATTCTGATTCAATCTGCGGTGCTATCGCGTTAGCCTATTTAAAAAACCAAATCGGTGAAGAAGCCATTGCCGCACGTTTAGGTGAATTGTCACCCGAAACCGCTTTTATTCTGGAACGTTTCGGCTTCGAAGCACCGGAATACAAAACCAGCTACGCTGGCGAGCAAGTGTATATCGTTGACCATTCAGAACTGACTCAAGCACCGGATGATATCGCCCAAGCGACGATCGTCGGGATTGTCGATCACCACAAGCTTGGCGATCTGACCACAGATACCCCGTTAGAATGCTGGATCCGCCCAGTAGGTTGCAGCAACACAGTGATCAAGATGATGTTCGACTTTTACCAAGTCGCTATCCCTAAAAATATCGCTGGCATCATGATGTGCGCCATTCTGAGTGATACCGTGATTTTCAAATCACCGACTTGCACCACTGCCGACATTCGTTGCGTTGAAGCCTTAGCTGAAATCGCCGGTGTTGAAGATTTCAAAGAACTGGGCATGGAAATGTTCAAAGTGAAATCAGCCGTACAAGGCACGCCAGCACGCGACCTCGTTATGCGTGACTTTAAAGACTTCAACATGAACGGTAACTTAGTCGGTATCGGCCAGTTAGAAGTCATCGACCTGTCAGTATTTGACGATATCAAGGCCGAGTTAGAAGCCGATATCAAAGCACTGAAAGTGGAAGGCAATCGCCACAGCGTATTGTTACTGCTGACTGACATCATGAAAGAAGGCTCAGAGCTGTTAATCGTGTCTGATGATAGCGACCTGACCCAACGCGCCTACGGTAAAGATACCGTCGATGGCAAAGTCTGGTTAGACGGCGTATTAAGCCGTAAAAAACAAGTCGTTCCACAGCTACAAGCGGCATTCGCATAGTCGTTTTATCGTCGCGACAGTACTGACATTAAGGCCGAACTGAGTTCGGCCTTTTTTATATTTCAGGTAAAAGCTAATAACCCCTGCGTTACACTTATTCACCGCCGCTAACTAAAACCGGCATGAAACTTTGCTCATAAATCTATCCAGCCAGAGAAGTTGGCGAGTATGATGGGCCAATCGCCCCACTGATTTGATCACTTTCATCCATGCCAGAAGCGCTACAACATATCATCACCGAACTCACCCCTTGGCTGCAGCAATACGGCTATGTGCTGCTATTTATCGCGATTGCTGTCGAGGGTTTTGGCATTCCAGCGCCGGGGCAATCCTTATTGATTGTCGCCAGTTTATTAGCTGCTACAGGGCAAATGTCACTGCCATTGGTGTTGATCGTCGCAGCTTGCGCTGCACTCTGCGGTAACAGCTTGGGATATTTTATCGGTTGGCGCTTTGGTGATGTGTTGCTTAAGAAGGGCTGGATAAAACCGCAATTGGAAGACAAAATCCATGGCGTTATTGGCCAATATGGCATTGCCGCTTTAGTGCTGAGTCGTTTTGTTGAGGGATTAAAACAATTTATGTTTATCGGCTGTGGCTTGGCTAAAATGCCGCTAAAGCAATTTGTAATAGGTAATGCCCTAGCCACCAGCATTTGGGTGGCACTTTTTGGGTTAGGCCCAGTGTTAATCCGCGATGAAATTGCTCCTATGCTGGCATTTTACCACCAGCACAAATACCCCACATGGGCCATTGTCAGCCTAATACTCGCCGCGCTAATCACTTTTACTTGGCGCAAGTGGCAAACCAAAAATCCGCAGTAAGCGATTTAGGATCTATTCTTCCGATTCCTTTTGGATTATTTCTATCACCTTATGAGCCTTAACAAAATGATCTAAGCGATGAGTTTGAATCCACCAAGTCGCCGCTTCCATAAGCAACTCTGGATTATCATTCTTGTTCGCAAAGAAGGCGTAAAATGAGACACCGACATTATCGCCTTTAGTCTCAATTTTTTTATGACAAACCGTGATGATTTTTGCTCTTAACTCAGCTCTCATATTGACTCATAAAGTTTATTGACCAGCTTATTATTTATTTCCAATGACATATAACACTAGATGTATATGCCTATTGCTTCCTAAACTCAGCCAATTTTGGTTTCAAGAAAGTGTCCTGTGGGCTCTGAATAGTAAATAACATCACTAGCTGAATTCGACATGCTTCTCAGCGCTACCGATCACTTTATACCTTCAGTCTCAACCTTAGGTTGAGGCTCTGCGCCGTCATTTGGATTGGCCTCTAGTTTTGATTCTAGTTCTGGCGCTTTAATTGGCTCGGGCGGCCTCAGTAACGGCGGGCTTAGCTTGTTCCTGTGATACGTTTGGCTCCTGCAATGGTGCATTGACTTCAGGCGTCGGTGAGTCTTGCTCTTCAGGTAAAGGCTCGACAATTATCACTGGCTCTTCTGGCACTGGCGATTCACCTTGTGTGGATGTTGCAGCTTCTGACTCTGGCGCTAAGGTGCCGAGATCTTGGTTGGCGGGACTTTCCACCGCATGTTTAGGTAATTGATTTCGATACAAATCAATCATACTCATCACTTCAGACAAGGCTTTGGCATGATCCGGTGTGAGAATACCATTGTGTCCTGAGACGATTTCATCTGACACCGCCAGCACCCACACTGCCTGCATATTGGCATCGGGACAGGTTTGCACACTGCGACGGGCCTGTAGACGAGCACGAATTTTCCAACCAGAATGGGGCAAGGTCATCATACAGCCAGGGATTTGATCGTGCGCCATCAAAGCCGACGGCATCTTCATTGGCGTAGTGCAATTACCACCTGAGCATTTGTCGATATCGTGGGTAATCGCCCAAGAATTACCAACGGCGCGCTCGCCATCCTTGATGTAATTGAAGGCTTCTTTCACCGCAAAATCGCCCTTCGACTGCAATACCACCATACTTGGTTTTTGCCTATCTAAGCTCACCAAGGTATCGAGTGGCTGGTACTCCTTCGCGGGCACGGCAGGGTTTAACAGTAAGAATAAATTGGGATTATCCTGCTGATGATCGATAGCAGCCTTGATGCGGTCTTTGCTGGCATGTAAAACAACAGCCCCGCCAAGGCTATGACCAATTACGGTATAACGCAGTAGTTTATGCTCTGTCACTAAGCCATCGAGCTTATCAAGCAGTTGGGATAAACCTAATTGACCTATGCGTTTAGCAACCCGTTTACGCTGTAAAATGGTAGGAAAATCTAAAGGTTCAATCCAGCTTTTCGCATCATCTGAGCCATCGAGCCAAAAGGGATCGTATTTATCGCCGCGCCAGCCAATATACAAACCCAATAAGTTGCGCTGCGTATCGGACGCCGCCATCTGCTGATAAAACTGCTCGAAGGCGATAAAGTTTTCATCTTTAGGCTCTGCACTGTGGTGCCAGCCGTGGACAAAAATCAATAGTTCAGGGATTTGAGCAGAATCTGGCTGGGATATGCGCGCCTCTAGACCTTGCCATTGCCTTTCGTCATGGGGCTGGCCTTGATCGTTAAACTCAATCACATGGAAGTTTTGCTTCGCGATATCTGGGCCGGGAATGTGGTAAGCCTGATCTGGAATAAAAGGGAGTAAGACACAAAGCGACAACAACATTAAAAACAGTAACTTGTACTGGGTAAACTTTTTCAGGCTCATTTATAACAACATAATTAACGGCCAAGCTAGGCCAAAATAGACGTGCTGAAAGGGGCTAACAGCAAAAGTGCCGAAATTATACGCTAACCCCATTGACCCAGCTAGTGCCTAAATCGCTTTTCACCACAGCTTATGAGCTAATTTAACGCCAGGTATCAGGCAGCGTAACTTGGCTCCACAGCTCTTTACATAGCGGCTGACTATCGTGCCAATCGCCGCCATCAATCCATTTAACCAGCGCATCCCCAACCTGAGGATAGGCAATCGGATTAGGTGATGCGGTTTTCAGCCAGCGCTTAACCACATTCACATCGAGACTCATCATGCTGTCTGCGGCCGCCAAGAGTTGCAGCGCCGCCACATTCGATAATTGCTCAAACTGGCCAATCAGTGGTTTCACTAACAACTTTTTACCTAAGGTTAATGCTTCGCTGGCAAGCTCAAAGCCCGCATTGCCTATCACACCGCCGCAGCTGGCAAGATGTTGCTTAAAGCCCTCACGATTAAAGCTGTGCCACTTAATGTGTTCGGCAACTTGTCCCTTAGGCTGTTGGCTGTGGTACACCAAAAACTGATAGTCACTGAAATGCGACAGGAAACGAGCAATCACATCCGCATCCTCAAATGGCAAATACACTAAGATTTGATGCGTGTGTTCGAATGGGCTGGCATCCACTTCGACAAAAGGCGGCAAGATAGGAAAACCAAAGTGGTGCCAATGACAACCCAGCGCCACATCCACAGGGGCAAAGTTATTGAGCAGCATTTCATTAAACCAAGTGCTACCGAGTTTTGGCACAGGATGAGTCAACGCCGCCTGATGACTAATACCAATGGATGGCACGCCTTGGCGCCGCGCCGCCCAAGCCGATACTGGTTCAAAGTCGTTGAGCACGAGATCGTAACAACTGAGATCTAAGGCTTTAATATCTTTAAATAACGATAGTGACAAATTCTGCCGAACTGTTTGCGGCACATTCACGCGCCCGGAGTGAGTAGCAAACGTCATGCCCGCTTGTACGCGATAATCGCCAAAACATTCCATATCGAAAAACTGATCAGGCTTACGCCCCGAAAATAAAAAGTCCACTTCAATATCTTGTTTCATCAGTGCTTTAGCCATGACGCGTGCACGACTTAAGTGGCCATTCCCTGTGCCTTGAACTCCGTAGAGTATTCGCATTACGTATCCTTAAACTGATGAGTGAAGGAGAATTCCAACTAATGAGATGAAATGATTAACGTGCGCTTGCTTGAATTAAATCACCGGATGAACCAGTAATACCGCTCCGCTCCCCAATGAGGCTCCCGCCAAAATATCTAAGGGATAATGCACGCCGAGTGCGATACGTGAGCCCCCTATGCTAAAAGCCCATAAAAACGCGATAGGAGCAGCTGCGGGATAAACTTGCGCCACACTCGTTGCCATCACAAAGGCTGCGGCCGTATGACCCGACGGTAAACTGAAGCGATCAGATGGCTCAAAACCACTCTCAAATCCCACAAGCGCATGGCAGGGTCGTGTACGGCGAATGCTATTTTTCAGCAGTAAATACAGCGGCAACTCCACCAAAAAACTCGCTAACATCAAGTTGAACAAGGCCTGCCCTTGAGCGTGAGTCAGCATCAAGCCCACTGACAAATATAAATACACATGCCCATCACCACTCGCCGATACCCGCTTTGCATGGGCATATAAACCATGGCGTTGGGTGAAACTCACGATATGGCAAAACATTCGCTTATCTAAGTCTGCAACGTAACTCAACATAAAACAGGCTCCTTGCTGGCATGCCAGCGAGTTTTACTGTGATGTTAATCTGTGCATTCTCTCGACGACGCTTAGAGTGCTTGGTATCACGCAACCGACTCACCAAGGCCCTACTCACGATTGAATTCGTTATTTACCGTTTGCTGGCTAATTTACGGTTTACTAATGGTCAAATCCGAATCGAATTAGCTAAAGCACTATTAGATAACTTGAGACTAAGAAAGACCTGTGACGGCTAAGTGACATCTGCTCGAAGGTTTTATGACAAGAAGCATGGCTTGGGCTTTGATCTAGAAGGATTCTAGGGACGTTATGCTGGAGCTAAGGGATTTATTTAGGAATAGCGATAGGACTGAGACAGGATATTGTGTTGCTCTAAACGTGAATTCCAAGAGCAACACAATCAAATAAACTTAGGCTGCGGCGGGAGTATTCGCCTTAGCGCGGTAAATTTTCGTCAAATGGTAAATATTAATACAAGCAACAAACGCATTCATGCCAGCCACTGGCCAAGCAGAAATAAACACCCCATAAACAACAAACAGGGTACATCCCACAAAATTCAACCATCGCAACCAAATGATATTCTTCATCATTAGAGAGATCGCCACCATTATAGAGGCAAAATAACCAATAATTTCAATCGTATTTACAGCTTCCATAGGCACCTCTCGAAGGCCCTCTACCGTCCATAAGCGTAACGGGGGGTCCATGCCCCTAAAGCAAATTAAGTTAAGTAAGTTAATTTAAACTTGGGATATAATACCAAAGCACGCAACAGAGTTGTAATAAAAAACCGTTATTTAATGACTAATATCAAGTTTTACCGCATAACTTCTAAAGTGCGACGAAAATTTACTACAGATGTGTTAACAGCCCAATGGCAACAATACCGTGATTGATAACACTTTTCTTTTCAAGAATCCCTTTTATACTGGCGTAAACTCGCTAAACTGTACGCAACGCGGATCAATAGGAGTGTAAATATGGAATACAACACCTCAGAATTATGTGACATGTACTTAGATGTCGTAGATGTAGTCGAGCCCATGTTCAGTAACTACGGTGGTTGTAGCTCTTTTGGCGGTTCTATTAGCACCATCAAGTGCTTTGAAGACAACGGCCTAATCACCGAAGTCCTACAAGAGGATGGTCAAGGTAAAGTCTTACTCGTTGATGGCGGTGGCTCATTACGCCGTGCGCTGATCGATGGTGCTATCGCTGAACTTGCGGTTAGCAACAACTGGGAAGGCATTATCGTTTACGGTTCTGTACGCGATGTGGATGCATTGGAAGAGTTGGACATTGGTATTCAAGCCCTTGCCTCTATTCCAGTGGGTGCTGATGGCAATTCAGTGGGCGAAGTGGAAATTCCGGTCAATTTTGGCGGTGTGACTTTCTTACCCGGCGATCACATTTATGCTGATAACACGGGTGTGATTTTATCACCTGAACCACTCGACATTGAGTAATCTCACTGTTCAGCCAAGAAAGCCAGCTAAGCTGGCTTTTTTATTCACTATTTTCAACGTTTCCCCATTGAATCCTCGCGCCACACTGGCCACAATAGCTCGACTCCGGCCGAATAAGAATATCAATCTATGCCTGAATTTATTCCCTTTACCCAGACAGATATTGCCTCATTAGTCAGCCCAAGAATCGGCGAAACTAAATTAGGCCAATGCGTCCATCTGGCTAATCACGAACATACGTTAGAGACCATACTCGCCACTGCCAAAGCCCACGGGGCAAGCTTCGCCATTTTCGGCGTCGGTGAAGATATCGGCCCACGCGCCAACTTAGGCCGCGGCGGCGCGACCGATGCGTTCACTACCAGCATGCGCCAATGGCTCAATCTGCAATCTAATCGCTTTCTTTCCGGTGCCGAATGCCTAGTATTAGGCCAAGTGAACACCGCCGATCTGCAGCAACAAACTGCGGGTAATACAACAGCTAACACTAACGTCACCTTAGATGAATTACGCGATGCGGTGGAGCAACTCGATGAGCGTGTTATCCGTATCGTTAGTGCGATTTTGAAAGCGGGTTTAGAACCCATACTCATCGGCGGCGGTCACAACAATGCCTATGGTTTATTGATGGCGACCTACGGCCATTACCAACGCCAAGTGGCGGCGGTGAATCTCGATCCTCATTCGGATTTTCGTCTGCTTGAAGGTCGTCACAGCGGCAATGGTTTTAGTTACGCGGCCGATCGCGGCGCCTTAGGTTGCTACCATGTACTGGGTTTACACGAGTTAAAAAACAGCGAAGCTAATCTAAGTCAACTCAGCGAATTTGGTGGCACTTGGCATAGCTTGCAACAAATTTGGGTACGCCGCGAAATCAGCCTCAGCCAAGCCTTGCTTGAGATCGCCGCCAAACTGAATGACACAGGTTTGCCCGTAGGGCTGGAGCTCGACGTCGACGCTATCGCTAAAATGCCGAGTAGCGCCTCAACGGCAGCGGGTGTGCCGCTGCTCGATGCGGCGCATTATGTCAGTTATGTCGCCCGCCACTGCCCTTGTGCTTATTTGCATTTAGCCGAGGCTGCGCCAAGTTGCCACGAAGCAGGGATTGAAGCCGGATTTAGGGATGTTGGCCAAAGCCTCAGCGAGCTTATCTACGCTTATGTGCAGGCTCGGATGCAGTTTTTGGCGCAATGAGCGCCACCAGTTACCGCCAACTGGGCGCTAAGCTATTCACCAAATCCTGATATTGTGGTCTAATGCCAGTCCATTTTACGTGGTCGACAAGCACTGAATCCTACGACTGCTAGGGAGTGCCTCAAGCTAAGGCATTGCAGTTAGTTTACTAGCTCGATCACAGAGTGATAGATCAAAGATTCAGCAAATGCAGGCGATGGCTTACACTCGCAACTAATACATTGCAAAACAATAGGAACACATTGATGTCTGAGGGCGAATCTAAAAGTACCCACTTTGGTTACAAAACCGTAGAGGCCGATAAAAAGGCCGAACTCGTTGCCGGCGTGTTTCATTCTGTTGCCGCTAAGTACGACATAATGAACGATGTGATGTCCTTCGGCATTCACCGTTTTTGGAAGCGTTACACCATTGAAGTCTCTGGCGCCCGCCCTGGCATGAAAGTGCTCGATTTGGCTGGCGGCACAGGTGACTTAACCGCAAAATTCTCTCACTTAGTGGGCGATAAAGGTGAAGTGGTTTTAGCTGACATTAACGATTCCATGTTAAAAGTCGGGCGCACTAAACTACGCGACAAGGGCATAGTCAGCAATGTCAGTTATGTGCAAGCCAACGCCGAAGCACTGCCGTTTCCCGATAACCACTTCGACATCATTACCATCGCCTTTGGTCTGCGTAACGTGACCGATAAAGATGCGGCGCTGCGTTCGATGAACCGCGTGCTTAAGCCAGGTGGCAAGTTATTAGTGCTTGAGTTCTCTAAGCCTCAGCATGAAATCATGCGCAAAGTGTATGATTTATATAGCTTCAAAGTCTTACCTAAGATGGGCGAACTCATCACTAAAGATGCCGACAGCTACGAGTATCTGGCCGAATCGATTCGTATGCATCCAGATCAAGATACATTAAAGCAAATGATGGTAGATGCCGGCTTCGAGCAAGTCGACTACACCAACATGACCGACGGCATTGTCGCATTGCACCGTGGTTATAAATTCTAATGATGCCGCAAGAAGTTGTGCTGCTGGTCTGCGCCGCAATTGAAACGGGCCTGAAAAAACTTCAGGCTCAAGCGGGTGACGACTATTCGCGCCAGCGCCAGTTGCATGGCAAAGTGTTCCGCATCCAATTATCACAGCTCAGCTGGCCACTCTATTTGGTGTTTGCCAAAGAGATCCAAGTACTGAGCCGCTATGAAGGCGATGTCGATGTCAGTCTGCATGCCGATGCGACCACGCTTTATCGCGTGTCCGAAGGCGCAAACCTGACTGAACTTATCAAGCAAGATAAGCTCAAGCTTGAGGGTGACCTCAATTTATTACAAAGCTTTAGCCAATATCTACGCGGTATCGAGTTTGACTTTGCCGAGCCAATTTCGCGTTATTTAGGCGATGGTCCCACCCACAAGCTCATCAGCACAGGCCATCAGACAAAGGGTTTTGCACTCGAAGTGTTGCGTAAAACGCGCTCCCACTTAGGGCAACTCGCAGTTGAAGAGTATCGCCTCGCACCGCACCCAATTGAATTACTTCATTTTCGCGATCAAATGGATGATTTAGTTGCCGATACCCGCGCGATTGAACAACGGATTGCCCAATTAAGAGACCAAATTAAGCCATGACCCTTGCCAGTATCCGCCGTGGTTACCATGTCATCAAGACCTTGCTTCAGTACGGGTTAGATGACGTCTTGCCGCCAAAGATGACACCTTGGTACTTTAAACTCGCCCGTAATAGTCTGTTCTGGATCCGCAATAAGCATAAAAATAAGCCCGGTGGCGAACGCTTAAAATTGGCGATGCAGGAACTGGGCCCCGTTTATATCAAGCTTGGGCAAATGCTCTCGACCCGCCGCGATTTACTCAGCGATGAATGGGCCAGTGAATTAGCCATGCTACAGGACAAGGTGCCGCCCTTTGATGGTGCGCTCGCCCGCCAAGCGATTGAAGCTGAACTAAAAGCGCCGATTGAATCCCTATTCGATGACTTTAATGAAATCCCGCTGGCCTCAGCCTCTATTTCGCAGGTGCATACCGCGACCTTAAAATCTAACGGCAAAGACGTCGTACTTAAGGTGCTACGGCCGAATGTAGAAACCAAGATTCAGGCCGATCTGCAGTTGATGTCGCAAACCGCCAAGTTGATTGAATATCTCCTCGGTGAAGGCAACCGCCTGCGCCCTGCCGAAGTGATTGAAGACTACCGCGTGACCATTTTAGGCGAGTTAAACCTTAAGCTCGAAGCCTTAAACGCAGTCAAGTTACGCAATAACTTCCTCAACTCAGATGCGCTCTATGTGCCTTATGTGTATGAAGAGTTTTGCTATCCACGCCTAATGGTGATGGAGCGCATTTACGGAATTTCGGTCTCAGATATTGCCGCCCTTAAAGCGCAAGGCACCAACTTTAAGTTATTGGCTGAGCGCGGAGTAGAGCTGTTTTTCACCCAAGTGTTCCGCGATAACTTTTTCCATGCCGACATGCATCCGGGCAATATATTTATTTCCCGCGATCACCCAGAGAACCCTTATTACATAGGGCTCGATTGCGGCATCATGGGCACACTCAGCGAAGTCGATAAACGTTATCTCGCCGAGAATTTCCTCGCCTTCTTTAATCGCGATTATCACCGAATTGCCCAGCTCTATATTGAATCAGGTTGGGTATCTGAAAAAACCGATCTACAAGCCTTTGAACAGGCGATTAAAGTGGTGTGTGAACCTATGTTCAACAAGCCACTCGACGAGATTTCCTTTGGTCATGTGTTACTGGAATTATTCCGCACTGCACGCCACTTCGATATCGTGGTACAACCGCAGTTGGTATTGCTGGAAAAGACCTTACTTTATATCGAAGGCTTAGGTCGTCAGCTGTATCCGCAGTTGGATTTATGGCAAACAGCTAAACCGTTTTTAGAGCAGTGGATGGCCGACCAAGTCGGTCCTAAGGCTATGTTTAAAAAGGTATCCACAAAACTGCCATATTGGGCTGATAAACTACCAGAATTCCCTGAACTGATTTACGATAACCTTAAATTAGGCAGGAAATTGCTGAGTTCTCAGCAACAAATGCTAGATAAGTATTTGAAATACCAGCAGCAGGCACACAAGAGTAACTACTTGCTTATCACTTCTGCAGTTTTATTGATCTGTGGCACGTTATTGATCAATAGAGACGCTACACTATGGACCCCTTATGTTTGTCTAATTTCAGGCATTATATTGTGGTTTGTCGGATGGCGATCTAGGCCAAAGAATCGCAAATTTTAGCTAGCACTAATTAATCATAGGTTCATAATAGAACCGATATCAATTAAGAGGATACCTTCATGGGTGGTATTAGTATTTGGCAACTTCTTATCGTTGCATTAATCGTTGTCTTGTTATTTGGAACTAAAAAATTACGCTCTTTGGGCGGTGATTTAGGTGGTGCGGTGAAAGGCTTCAAAAACGCCATGTCTTCAGAAGAAGATAAAAAGGCATTAGAAGACACCGAAGCGGCTAAAACAGCACAAACGACTCAACAGGCGACTGAAAAGAAACCTGAGTCTAACAAAGAACAGGCGTAACTCTTTATGTTTGACGGTATCGGCTTTATGGAGCTGCTGCTGATCGGTGTTTTGGGGCTAGTGGTTCTTGGCCCCGAACGTCTACCGGTTGCGGTGCGTTCGATAACGAGTTGGATCCGTGCGATGAAACGCATGGCTAACTCGGTAAAAGAAGAACTTGAGCAGGAGCTGAAGATCGAGCAGTTACATGCGGATCTTAAAAAAGCCGAGAGCAAAGGTTTATCTAACCTCTCACCTGAACTCAAAGAGTCTATTGAACAACTGAAGCAAGCGGCACAGTCGGTAAACCGTCCTTATCAAGTTCAGGATCCGGTAAAAGACACACCTGCGTCAGAGAATCAAATACATTCTCCAGTTGCGAGCACAGTTCAAACTAGTCCAGCTCAAGCGAGCCAAGCTAATCCGACTGCCACTGTAGAGGCGAGTCCAATGTCGGCATCTCCCGCTACTCCAAGTGAGCCATCTCAGGGCGCGGATACCCGTTCTAACCCGAAAGCCAACGGATAATTCATGTCGCAACAGCAGCCACTTATCAGCCATTTGCTTGAACTTAGGTCCAAGCTGCTAAAATCCATTGCCAGCGTGTTATTAGTGTTCATTTGCAGCGTGTACTGGGCAAATGATATCTACCATTATATGGCAATACCTTTAATGCAGTCTTTACCTCTTGGTGGCAGCATGATTGCGACCGATGTCGCTGCCCCTTTCTTCGCTCCTTTTAAATTGACCCTAGTATTATCGTTTTTTGTGGCTGTGCCCTATGTGTTGTTCCAGATCTGGTCCTTTGTCGCACCGGGTTTATACAAACATGAAAAACGTTTAGTTATGCCACTGCTATTTAGCAGTACCTTATTGTTTTATCTCGGTATCGCCTTCGCTTATTACATCGTTTTCCCCGTCGTTTTTGGCTTCTTTGCTAACAATGCCCCAGAGGGCGTTCAAGTTGCGACCGACATTACCAGTTACCTTAACTTCATTCTGAAGCTGTTCTTTGCCTTTGGTCTATCCTTTGAAATCCCTATCGCCGTTGTTTTACTATGCTGGGCGGGCGTGACAACACCTGAAGAACTTAAGCAAAAACGTCCTTATATCGTTGTAGGCGCCTTCGTTGTGGGCATGCTGTTAACCCCACCCGATGTGATTTCCCAGACTATGCTTGCCGTACCAATGCTGTTATTGTTCGAAGGCGGTTTATTAGCGGCTCGTTTCTACAGTAAGCAAGGTGACGACGAGTCAGACGAAGATAGCGAACAAACAAACGACTAACGTCCTCGATGGCGTTAGGGGAATAATATAATAAGGAACATTCTCATGCGCTTAACTCTTATGGCAGCAGCAATGATGCTGGTATCAGTCCAAGCAAATGCCAGCATTGAACAACAGTTAACCCAATGTGCAGCAACAGCCGATAAACTCGACCGCTTGATTTGCTATGACAAGCTAGCAGAAAACGTCAAAAGCGTAACGCCTGCTTTAGCGAGCACTCAAGCCGCGCCTGCGACTGTAGCAACCGTTGCAGCCCCGACTGCAGTAGCTGCAGCGGCCACCGCGCCCCAAGCACCAGCCGCTAATATTGTCGATGACTTTGGGATGGAAGCTAAGCGCATTCAAGAAAATACGGTCGATAAGATTTATCTTGAAGTAGAGTCTATTACTGAAGATCCCTACGGTGCTATCAAAGTAACATTCACTAATGGTCAGGTATGGAAACAAACCGACGGCCGTAAGTTCAACTTAAAGCAAGGCGAAAAAGTCTACATTGAAAAAGCAGCCCTAGGCTCTTTCTTAATGGGCACTGATGAGCGCAATGCCAAGGCACGGGTAAAACGCCTAAACTAATGCCCTCATACATAGATATCGCTGTCAATTTACTTGGCAGCGCACTCGAGCCAGACACAGCATCGATAATACAAGCGGCGGCGGACCAAGGGGTTTCGCCGTTAATTGTTATTGGCAGCGATTTAACTGAAAGTGCAGCTGCCATCGCGATTTGCCAACAATATCCCAATCAACTTTATTGCACTGCTGGCGTACATCCTCACCATGCCAGTGGCTGGCAATCTGACTCAAGCAAGCAACAAGCTGAACTCTGCCAAGCACCGCAAGTGGTTGCCGTTGGCGAATGTGGCTTAGACTACAATCGTGATTTCTCTCCTCGTCCCATCCAGCGCCAAGCATTTATTGCCCAACTCTCCTTAGCCGTTGAACTGCAAATGCCCGTGCTGATGCACGAACGCGATGCCCACGAAGACTTTATTGCTATCCTGCGGGAATATCGCCCACAGCTTAGTGGCGCGCTTTTGCATTGTTTCACTGGCACTCACGCCCAGATGGAAGCCTATATCGACCTCGATTTGCATTTAGGCATTACAGGCTGGGTTTGCGATGAAAGACGTGGCCAAGAGTTAGCGCAACTCGTACCATTTATTCCACAGAACCGCATTTTAATCGAAACCGATAGCCCGTACTTATTACCTCGCAGCATGCGGCCTAAGCCTAAATCGAGTAAGAACAAGCCCGAATATCTCCCCTATATCGCGAGTTATATTGCAAACTTGCGCGGTGAAAATGCTGATGAGTTTGCAGTGCGTTGCTACCAGAATAGCGTAGCTTTTTTTAATTTGGACCAAGTCCATGCTTAAACGAAACTCGTCACTCATACTCTTGCTGTGGCTATGGATGTGTTCAACACCTTCATTCGCAACCCTATTAAGCATTGATGAATCAACGGCGACACCGTTAAACCTTACGCCTTGGTTGATGGTGAGCCACCCCACTTCGGCGAAGGAATTTACCGATATCCAAGCCTTGCCAAAAACGGATTGGCATAACTTCACCAATAAAGACATTCAAAAACTCAGCGGCCATGATTTTTGGCTGAGTTTCAGCTTAACTAGCCCAGACGAAACACTTTCACGCATTTTAGCGTTAGATAACCCCTTGTTAGACAAAGTGACTATCTACCATTTAGTCAATAATAAGCTCGCTAATACTGTGCTTATGGGCGACACCTTTCCCTATAACGAACGGCCATTTTTGAGCAATATCTTCCTGTATCCTTTTAAGCTCAACATGGATGATACCCATACTTTTTATTTGCATATTCAGACCGAAGGCAGCGCTGCGGTATCGTTGAATCTCTGGTCATCTAACGACTTAGCCCAGATTGCTGAATCAACCGCCGTCGAACATGGTTTCCAACTCGGCGTACTGGCCGCGATTGGTATCTTTAGCCTCTTTATTGCCATTGCATCGGGCTCATTCAGTTACAGCTATTATTCCGGCTATGTGCTGAGCATGACCTTGCTCGTCGCTACCATCAACGGTTTTGCCTTTCGATTCCTCTGGCCAAATTGGCCAATATTACAGCAAGTTATGGTGCCATTTTTACTGCCAATCGTTATGGCGTTTGCGCTGATGTTTACTGAAAAAATATTACAGCTCAAATATTTAAACCGCCGCATGCTGCTGACTTGTCGCTATAGCGCTGTGTATATCCTATGTATTGGACTCGCCACGCCTTTTATCCAATATGGAACGGCGCTCTATATCGAGATCATTTCCGTTGCAGTGCTCAGCCTGGTACTGATGGTCTTTGCTATTACTCAGGCCATCAATGGCCATAAACTGGCACGTATGTACACTATTGGCTGGGTGAGTATGCTGACAGGAGCTTGCATCAGTAGCTTGTTGTATCTCAGCGTGATTGACCTCAATTTAAAACCGCAAACGCCTGTCATGCTCGGCCTGACATTTGAAATCATCTTTATGTCTTTGGTGCTAGCCATCCGCTATAACGATGAACGCAAAGCTAAGCTACGTATTCAGCAAGAGGCCTTGAAGCAAGCACAGAAAATTCGCAGCGCGCGGGAAGAAGCCCTAAAAGCGGAAGCCGAGAGCAATGAGAAACTCGAGCAAATGGTGCAAGAGCGCACCTTAGAACTTGAAATCACCCTCAGAGAATTACATGAGGTAAACCAAAAGCTCACCGAACAAAGCACTATCGACAGTTTAACTGGTGTTAAAAACCGCAGTGCTTTCGATAAACGTTTGATCGCTGAAAGCCGGATCAGCCGCAGGCAAGAAACACCCATAGCCCTGTTGATGCTCGATATCGATCGCTTCAAGCTGATCAACGATAGATTCGGCCATCTTGCAGGCGATGAAGCCTTACGAACCATAGCCCAAACATTACAGCAACATTTAAAGCGGCCAACAGATCTCGTATCACGTTATGGAGGCGAGGAGTTTGCTATCATCCTGCCTAATACAGCAGAAGATGGTGCACTCCAAGTCGCTGAAACGATAAGAGACGCAGTTGCCTCAATCAATTTCGAATGGGAAGGTGTAGCGATACCTTTGACTATCAGTATCGGAGTCAGTGCCGATATCGTCACTAACGATCAGCACAGCACCAAATTATTAGAACAAGCGGATAAAGCCCTCTACCAAGCGAAAAATGGTGGACGTAATCAAGTCAGCTTATTTTCATCAGTTCAAGCAGGACCAGTACCTAATTAGGAGTCAAATGTGAATATCATTACCAGTGCCTTCCCTCAGCGTAGAATGCGCCGCATGCGTAAACATGATTTTAGCCGTCGTCTCATGGCCGAAAATCAACTAACGGTCAATGACTTGATTTATCCCATGTTTGTTCTAGAGGGCACCAATCGCAGTGAAAAGATCGCCTCTATGCCAGGTATTGAACGTTACTCAATCGATTTACTACTAAAAGAAGCCGAAGAACTGGTTGAGTTAGGCATCCCATTAATTGCGCTCTTCCCTGTGACGCCTGCAGAGAAAAAGACCTTAATGGCAGAAGAAGCTTATAACGCCGATGCCTTAGTGCAACGCGCTGTACGTGAGCTAAAAAAAGCCTTTCCACAGCTTGGCATCATGACAGACGTAGCATTGGACCCCTTCACCACTCATGGTCAAGACGGCATCATAGATGAGACTGGGTACATCCTAAACGACATCACTACCGAGATTTTAGTGAAGCAAGCATTGTCACACGCTGAAGCCGGTGCAGACATAGTTGCACCGTCAGACATGATGGATGGCCGCATAGGCGCTATTCGCCAAGCCTTAGAAGCTGCAGGCCACGTAAACACCCAAATCATGGCTTACTCAGCAAAATACTCTTCAAGCTACTACGGCCCGTTTCGTGACGCAGTAGGCTCAGCAGGCAATCTCAAAGGCGGCAATAAACACAGCTACCAGATGGATCCTGCAAACAGTGACGAAGCTCTGCATGAAGTCGCACTTGATATTCAAGAAGGTGCTGACATGGTCATGGTTAAGCCAGGCATGCCGTATTTAGATATAGTGCATCGCGTTAAAACTGAACTTGCAGTGCCAACATTCGCCTATCAAGTCAGTGGTGAATACGCCATGCACATGGCCGCCATCCAAAATGGTTGGTTAGCCGAAAAAGCCATCGTCATGGAATCTCTACTTTGCTTTAAACGCGCAGGCGCAGACGGCATCTTAACTTACTTCGCTAAACGTGCCGCCCAGTGGCTTAAAGAAGCTTAGACCTCGCGATAGCTGTGAATCAATTGAAGAAAGCAGCCTTATGGCTGCTTTTTTGTATCTGGTCATTGATAGCTATGGGGACTAAATCAGCACATTTGGTGTTGTGGAGAGAATAACGGGAGCAAAACTTACTAATGAAATGAAGAACAGGCTGAGTTTTACAAATTGCAGACGCAAAAAAGCCAGCTTATTCAGCTGGCTTCGTTACATCTCAATAAGA